>JANOFE010000231.1:0-21367 GCA_031413495.1 Pseudorhodobacter sp.
AGCAAAAAACAGTGTGACCCAAAGCGGGTTTTCACCAGAGATCAAGACGAACTGGCTCGGAGCGAGCTACTTGGAGGAGGGAGTAGCCGGAAACGATATCACGATGGTCTTACCAACACACGCCGTCGGTTTTGAGCGCAAAGCAGCCCTCGGTCAGCGACAGTTCAATGGCCCTCGAATCTAGCGACTAAAGCCACGCGGTCTTCACGGCTTGGCAAGCGCAGTACGCTGGGCGCACCCCAAGCCTTGCTGCGTCGATGACGGATACATGCTAAATCAGGAATGCACGCAGGCCCAAGCGTGTTTGCAGGGGAGGGTGTGATGATGCTGTTCCGTTTAGTTATTTATTCCGTACTTGTCGTGTTGCAGAGTGTCAGCATAGTGCTGGCAGATGAAGACGCCGCCGCCGCAGGCGAAGCTGTTTTCAAAATTCGGTGCATCGGCTGCCATGACGTGACGCCAGAGGCGAGCCTTGGTGAAAACAACAAACCGAAGCAGGGACCGTCGCTATATGGCGTCATGGGGCGGACAGCGGGCAAACTGCCGGGGTTCCCTTATTCGGACGCGATGATAGCCTCGGGTATCGTCTGGAGCAGGGAAACGCTGGACGCCTACCTCCTTAGCCCTAAGACCGTGGTTCCGAAGAACAAGATGGTGTTCAACGGGATCAAACGGGAGGGGGAGATGGAAAACCTGCTGGAATACCTAGAAGTGGCGACCCAATAGGAAGAGACGCACACGGGAGAACGCCTTTGAAGAACGGTCGTAGGTTGCCGATGAAGACTTGCAATGAGCGAATTTAAATGACCTCTACCTCGCTAACTTCAAGCAATCTAACGGGCCAACCGCCGACACACCGGTCGTGAACCATGAAAGAGATGGCAGACATACACGTGGGCATGCCTGCGGATGCCATCGTTGAGCATGGAACAATGTGTAGCCTTGGATATTGCCGATTGACCAGCACAACCAAGCAGCGCGAAAGCTGTCTTGCCAGGTGCGGTGACCGGGTTTCCAGCGAAACCGTAATGTTGGTGCGCTTGCCTTGGGGGCGTAATGCCGCCGGAATCGGCCAGCGAAAGTAGAAAATGCCGTGTCGTGACGTGCTTAGATAGGATGCGAATTGCATGTCCTGTGTCTCACCTGTGCGGCTCACCGGGCATCACTGGTTCTAAGCACTTGATCGGACTAGGAATGGTGGGCGATCCTGGAATCGAACCAGGCGCGGGTCGCCCCGGCGGAGTTACAGTCCGCTGCCACACCTTGTAGCATATCGCCCACTTGGTCGGGTGATTAGCCGACACCCTATTGGGCGTCAAGGTGAAAACAGGGGTGGCGTCAGGCATCCTTTACACTTGCGATTGCGCCAGCGCCGCCGCATTGATGAAGGCCAAAGAAGATGTGGGGAATTATGCGCACCGGTGCAGTGAAACCAACCTGGGTGATCGACAAGGAACGCGCCAAGCGGCAGGCAGCGACGGAAACTGTTTGGTTGTTTGGCCTGCACGCCGTGCGGGATGCGCTGATCAACCCGGCCCGCATGAAACTGCGGCTGGTCCTGACCAAGAATGCGGCGGACAAGCTGGAAGATGCCCTTGCCACGGCGGGTATCGAGCCAGAGATTGTGGAGCCGCGCGCGTTTGATGTGCCGATTGATCCGGAATCGGTCCATCAGGGGGCGGCGCTTGAAGTGAAGCCTTTGCAATGGGGGTCGCTGGAAGAGGTGTGCATCCAAGGTGTCGGGTCACCGCTTGTGGTGCTGCTGGACCGGGTGACGGATCCGCATAATGTGGGGGCGGTGCTGCGGTCTGCCGAGGTGTTTGGCGCGCGCGCGGTGATTGCACCGCAGCGTCATTCGGCGCCGGAAACCGGGGCACTTGCCAAAACCGCCAGTGGCGCGTTGGAACGCCAGCCCTATTTGCGGGTAACCAATCTTTCGGATGCGATGGAAGAACTGAAGGCCATGGGGTATCTGCTGATCGGTCTGGACGGTGAGGGCACGCAGACGCTGGATGAGGCGTTGGCGGTCGCGGGAAAGCGGGCGATTGGTCTTGTGCTGGGGGCCGAAGGGCCGGGGTTGCGCGACAAGACGCGCGATACCTGCGATTATCTGGTGCGCATTCCGGCTGCGGGCCCGTTCGGTTCGCTGAATGTATCCAATGCGGCGGCGGTGGCGCTTTATGCAGCGGCGGCGCGGTGATCACATCTTCGCGACCGGGTCTTTTGTGGTGGCTTGGGATAACTATGTCACAGAGTAGAGTTGTGGGTTTGGAACTCCTACCGCTCAATTCACTGTCCCTCGTTCCACGACTTGCGCCCGGCCATTGGCTCGGGCGCTTTTTTTGACATGGGGTTGCGTTATGCAAACGACCGACGATGACCTGCGCGGAATTTTGACCAGCACCAAGGTGATCGCCCTGGTCGGTTGGTCGCCCAATGCGGACAGACCCAGCCACCGCGTTGCGGCCTATCTTGTGGCAAAGGGCTACCGCGTGATTCCGGTCAATCCGGGGCAGGCGGGCAAGGTGGTCTTAGGGCAAACGGTACGCGCAAGCCTATCAGAGATATCGGAACCGGTTGATATGGTAGAGATCTTTCGCAGGTCCGAGGAGGTGGGGCCTGTGGTGGACGAGGCGTTGCGCGCATTGCCGGGATTGAAAACCATATGGATGCAGTTGGGTGTTGAAGATGCTGTTGCCGCGGCAAAGGCGCGTGTCGCAGGTGTGGCTGTGGTGATGAACCGCTGCCCCGCGATTGAAATTCCGCGCTTGGGGCTTTAAGTGTAAAAAAATCCTTCGAAGGATTTTCGCAAATTTCTTCGACGATATTTACGGGAAACGTGGCGCGCGCAGTGGCTTTTGCCCCCACGCAGAGGCCTTTACGCCTTGGTCAAGCGCACTGGCGCTGTCGGGCCACGGCGGATGACGCCTTTGGCTTCCAGATCCAGTTGCACCGCTTTGGCCCACCACCCTGCCTTGTCGCCGCCGGGAAAAAGATCCTGCGGCAGGGATGGGATTAGGGCTTTTTGAATTTCGGCGGGCGTTGCCCCTGATCCCGATTGCGGCACATGCGCAAGATAGGCTTTGCGCATTGCCGCAAACTTTGTCGCGTCTACCGAATAGGTCTTGCCCGGTTGCAGGACATTCTCGATGTGCAGTTTTGCCATGGAGGGTGGTCCATTTCTGTTGCGGTCTCGTCAGGTGAAGGCCTTGCAAGGGATCATGGCAAGTTATTTTTTTGTGGTGGTCGGACGAGCCGCTTTTTCGTCAATCCCGGATGTGCCTTCGCGGCGTTCCAGTTCGGCCATGACATCGTCAAGCGTCACATCCCGCGCGGCCAGCATGACGAGGAGGTGGTAAAGCACATCGGCCGCCTCGGTGGTCAGCTTTTCGCGGTCGCCTTTCACGGCTTCGATGATGGCTTCAACGGCCTCTTCGCCGAATTTTTCGGCGCATTTTTCGGGGCCGGAGGCCAGCAGTTTCGCGGTCCAGCTGGCGTCCGGATCAGCGCCTTTGCGGGCGGCAATGGTGGCGGCAAGGCGAGCGAGGGCCGATAGGTCTGGTGCGGTCATGTCAACCTCATCGGGATGCCTGCGGCGGCCATATGGGCCTTAGCTTCGGCAATTGTGAAATCGCCAAAGTGAAAAATGGATGCGGCAAGAACTGCTGATGCGCCGCCAAGAATCACGCCGTCGACCAGATGATCCAGCGAACCCACACCGCCGCTGGCAATCACAGGGATGCTGACAGCGTCGGATATTGCGCGGGTCAGGGGCAGGTTGAAGCCGGCACGAGTGCCGTCGCGGTCCATGCTGGTCAGCAGAATTTCGCCGGCCCCTTTGGCAGCGACCGTGCGGGCAAAGTCCACGGCATCAATGCCCGTGGCGCGTCTGCCGCCATGGGTGAAAATCTCCCATTGTCCGGGGCTTACGGTTTTGGCATCAATGGCCACGACAATGCACTGGCTGCCGAAACGCTCTGCGGCATCGGCCACCACATCGGGGTTGGCGACGGCGGCGGAATTGAACGACACCTTATCCGCCCCCGCCAGCAGCAGGGCGCGCACATCATGATGCGTGCGCACGCCGCCGCCCACTGTCAGCGGCATAAAGCACTGCTCCGCCGTGCGGGTGACCAGATCAAACATGGTGCCGCGATTTTCTTCGGTCGCCATGATGTCGAGAAAACATAGCTCATCCGCGCCCGCCGCATCATAGGCGCGGGCGGCTTCGACCGGATCGCCCGCATCGCGCAGGTTGGTAAAGTTAACGCCCTTCACGACGCGGCCATTGGCGACGTCAAGGCAGGGGATGATGCGTGTTTTAAGCATTTTTCTTTTGTAGCTTAGGGGAGACGAGGAAGAAAGGGGGGCTGTCTGCCCCCCTCGCCACGGCGTGGCTCACCCCCTGAGGATATTTTTGAACAGAAAAAGCGTATCAGGCTTTCAGGGTTTTCAGGGCCGCAGCCAAGTCAATCGCCCCATCGTAAAGTGCGCGGCCGGATATCGCGCCTGCGATGACGTCGGTATCACGCAGCGCGATCAGATCGGCCATCGACGACACACCGCCGGATGCAATGACGGGGATGGTTACGGCGCGTGCCAGTGCTTCGGTTGCGTGGATATTGGGGCCTTGCATGGCACCGTCTCGGTCGATGTCGGTGTAGATCAGGGCGGCGACACCGGCATCTTCAAAGCGCATGGCAAGATCGGTGGCTTGGATTGTGGTTTCTGTGGCCCAGCCTTTGGTCGCGACAAAGCCCTTGCGGGCGTCAATGCCGACGGCGACCTGGCCCGGAAAGGCGCGGGCTGCCTGCCGCACCAACTCGGGGTTCTCCACGGCCACAGTGCCAAGGATGACGCGGGCAAGGCCCTTTTCCAACCACATGGCAATGGTCGCCATATCGCGAATACCGCCACCAAGTTGGGCTGGCACGGTGATGCAGGCAAGGATGGCTTCAACGGCGGCGCTGTTCACCGGAGTTCCGGCAAAAGCGCCGTTCAAGTCAACCAGATGCAGCCATTCGCAGCCTGCGGCTTGAAACGCGGCGGCTTGGGCAGCGGGGTCGTCACCAAACACGGTGGCCGCTGACATCTCGCCGCGCAGCAGGCGCACGCATTGGCCATCTTTCAGGTCGATTGCGGGGTAAAGGATCATAGCTCAGGCTCCGGTTAGCGGTCGGGCGGTCTTATGCAGGGGCAGCGCGCTTGCCAAGGGGTTGCGCTACGGTTTTCGACCCCACGTCATGCTTGCCACAAAGCCCAACTTTCGCAAAAGATGGGGGCACCTTGAGGGAGGAGTTCCAAAATGAAGACATTTCTAATCGCGGGCGTGCTGATGTTTGCCGCAAGCATCGCCATGGCAGACCCGGTTGAGGGCATCTGGCAGACCAAGAAAGACGATAACGGCAACTTTGGCCATATCGAAGTAAAGCCCTGTGGCCCGGCGTTCTGCGGCACCTTGATCAAATCGTTTGATGCAGCCGGTGCACCGATGGACAGCCCCAATATCGGGCGCAAGATTGTGTGGGATATGGTGGCCTATGCTGACGGCCTTTACGACGACGGCAAGGTTTACTCGCCTGACCGCGACAAAACCTACAACGCCGACATGACCCTGACGGGTGATAAGCTGGCCGTGCGGGGCTGCGTGTTGGGCATTTGCCGCGATGGTGGCACCTGGAGCCGCGTAAAGTAATCGCAGCTTTCGGGTTGCTGCACTGATCTGGCGCAGGCAGGGTGGCCTTCGGTTTTTAATCGAAGGCCAGCCATGACACGCAAAAACTGGATGCAACTTCTGGCCCTGTCCCTTTTGTGGGGCGGGTCTTTTTTCTTTGTTGAAGTGGCACTCGAAGGTCTGCCGGTGCTTACAATTGTGTGGTGCCGGGTGGCGCTTGCTGCGGTGTTTTTGCGGCTTGCCTGCGGTGTCGCGGGCGTGGATTTGCCGCGCGGGCGCGTGGTTTGGAGGGCCTTGTTTGTGATGGGTTTTCTGAACAACGCGGTTCCGTTCACCCTGTTTGTTTTGGCGCAGGGGCAGATCAGCGGCTCGCTTGCCGCGATCCTGAACGCGACCACGCCCCTGTTCACGGTGATGGTCGCCCATATTGCGACGAAAGATGAACGCGCCGGGCGCGCCAAGATTATGGGGTTGGTTTTGGGCTTTGCAGGAGTGGTGGTGATGATGGCGGGGCAAACCACGGGGGCGGCCCTTTGGGCGCAGCTTTTATGTTTGGCGGCAGCCCTGTCTTATGCGTTCGCCGGGGTTTGGGGCAGGCGGTTTCGCCGCATGGGCGTTGCCCCCTTGGCCACGGCCTTCGGGCAGGTCACAGCATCCACCGTTCTGCTAGCCCCGGTCTGGCTGTCGATAGATCGTCCCTGGACCATCGAGCTGCCGGGTTTGCGGCCTATTTTGGCCGTTCTTGCCATTGCGGCCCTGTCAACCGCGCTGGCCTATGTGCTGTTCTTTCGGCTTCTTGCGTCAGCGGGGGCCACGAACCTTTCGCTCGTTACCTTTTTGATCCCGGTCAGTGCGACCTGTCTGGGTGTGCTGTTTCTGGGGGAAAGCCTGCTGCCCCAGCATCTTGCGGGATTTGGGTTGATATGTCTTGGCCTTTTGGCAATCGACGGGCGCGTATTGCGGCGGACAGTGGCATGATCAAAACCAATGCGGGTGAGACGTTGACCGATGTGGGTTGGGCGCAGCTTTTGGCGCGGCAGCCGGGGGCAAATTTTTATGCCGTGATCACCACCGGCGTGGTTTGCCGACTGGGCTGCCCGGCGCGTACCCCATCGCGCAAAAATGTGCGGGTGTTTGCCAGCCTGACCCCGGCATTAGACGCAGGCTTTCGCACCTGCAAACGTTGTCAGCCAAACACCGACCATCCGGCCCCTCGTGCCAAAGCCTCGACCGCCGCTGTGCCCAGTTTGGAATTGCCCTGAGCGTTCAGCCCCGGCGACCAGACGGCGATTGACGCGCGACCGGGGGCGATCACCAAGATGCCGCCACCGACACCGGATTTTCCGGGCAGGCCAACAGAATAAGCAAATTCCCCCGACCCGTCATAATGGCCGCAGGTCATCATCAGGGCATTGATACGGCGCACACGGGCAGGTGATACCAGACGCGGGCAACCGGGCGCGTTGATCAGGAACCGCCCCGCGCGGGCCAGTTGCAGGCAGGTCATCTCGACCGCGCATTGATGCACATAGGTGCCGATGGTCAGCGCTGCCGGATTGCGCAGATTGCCCATCGCCGCCATGAATTCGGCCAGCGCCATGTTGCGGTGCGCGGTGGCCTGTTCAGACCGCGCCACGGCGGCATTGATATGGATGTCATCATCCCCCGCCGCCATGCGGATGAAGCGCAGGATTTCAGCAAGAACGTCGCGCGGGGCATGCCCGGACAGGATAGCATCAGTGACGGCGATTGCGCCGGCATTGACAAAGGGGTTGCGCGGGATGCCGCCTTCTTGTTCCAACTGCAGGATGGAATTGAAGGCAAGGCCGGACGGTTCGCGCCCGACGCGGTCCCAAAGCTGATCGCCAAGGCGGCCAAGGGCGATGGCAAGCGTAAATACCTTGGAGATGGATTGAATAGAAAACGGCACCGCCGCATCGCCAGCAACAAATTCCTCTCCCGAAGAAAGGGCTATGGCCATGCCAAATTGCGCGGGGTCAATGCTTGCAAGTTCGGGGATGTAACTGGCAACTGTACCCCGGTCTTTGGCCTCGCCCATGCGGTGTGCAATCTGGTCTAGCAGGGCTTGCATATCCACCGTCTAGGGCCGCCACGCTAGAAAGTTGGCAATCAGCCTAAGCCCTGCGGCTTGCGATTTTTCGGGGTGAAACTGGGTTCCCACCATGTTTGCGCGCCCGATGATCGCGGTGATATCGCTGCCATAGGCGACATGCGCCAGCCGTTCATCGGGATTTTCGACGCGAAACTGGTAGGAATGCACGAAATAGGCGTGATCGCCTGATGCAATCCCTGCCAAAACCGGATGCGGCCGGTCGATCACCAGATCGTTCCAGCCCATATGCGGCACCTTTAGCGCGGGGTCGGATGGGGCAATTTTCACCACATCGCCCTTGATCCAGTCAAAGCCAGCCGTGTCGGTATATTCCCGCCCCCAGCTGGCCATCATCTGCATGCCCACGCAGATGCCCAGGAACGGCTTGGCTTTGTGGGTGACCGCGTCGGATATCGCCTCAAACAATCCACCATAACTGCCAAGCGCCGCCCGGCAGGCCGGAAAAGCTCCGTCGCCGGGCAGCACGATCCGGTCCGCGCGCGCAATATCTTCGGGGCGTGATGAAACGAGAATATCGCCAGCGTTGATTTCCTGCGCCATGCGCTGAAACGCCTTTTGCGCAGAATGCAGATTGCCGGAATCGTAATCAACCAGAACCGTCAACATGTCAGTTGCCCTGCACAGGATTGGTCCGAAAACCGCTTGCCCCTTTTCGGATCATGTCCTAAAGCGCGCCTTTGGTTGACGGGATGGCCCCGGCTTGACGCGGGTCTTGTTCCACCGCCTGCCGCAGTGCGCGCGCGACCGATTTGAAGGCGGCCTCGGCAATATGGTGGCTGTTGATGCCGTGGATCATATCCACATGCAGGGTGATGCCCGCATGGGTGGACATGGCCTGAAAAAACTCGCGCACCAATTCGGTGTCGAAAGTGCCTATTTTGGCCGTCGGGAAGGCAACATTCCACACCAGATAGGGCCGGCCTGACAGATCAAGCGCCGTGGCAATCTGTGCGTCATCCATCGCCAGATTGCATTGGCCGTAGCGATAGATGCCGCGCTTGTCACCGAGGGCGCGGGCAAGGGCTTGCCCCAACGCAATACCGCAATCTTCCACCGTGTGGTGGTCATCAATGTGCAGATCACCCGTGGCCGAAAGCGTGATATCAATCAACGAATGGCGCGACAGTTGATCCAGCATGTGGTCAAAGAACCCGACGCCGGTGGTGTTGGCATAAATACCGGTGCCATCCAAGTTGACCGATACGGATATTTCCGTCTCGGCGGTCTTGCGGGTGATGTCGACTTTGCGCATCGCAGTCTCCGGCGTTGTTTTCCGGTCTTATGGCGAAGACCAATGGCGCAAACAAGGCATTGATTGGATCAAGCCTGCAGGATCGGTGCCTAAGACCGGGGGAAACATCAAGCGTTCCGCCTTAGGTTCCTATGCCAATACCACGACTTTGGTCAGGTGGCGCGGTGTTTCGGTGTTGATGCCTTTTTGAAGCGCCACATATTCGCCCATGATTTGCAGCGAGGGCAGGGTGGCAAGCGTGGCCGCCAGCCCGGTCACGCCAAGATCAATGCGCAGATCACCCGGTCCGTTGATACCGATAACGCGCGCGCCTTTCGCCATCACGTCAGCGGCAACTTTTGCTTCGTCAGACCCGGTGTCGTCGGAATACAGGATGGTTACGACCGAGTTAGCGTCGATCAGCGAAATCGGACCATGGCGGTATTCCATGGGGTGAAAGGATTGGCTGTATGACAAGCTCATTTCTTGCAGTTTAAGGCAGCCTTCGGTGGCAATGCCATAGTTCGCCCCGGCACCAAGATAAACGAAATGGCTGCGGCCAGCGATGATTTGGCGGGCGTCTTTATCCATTTGAGCAAGGCCTGTTTGGGCTGCCGTGATGACATCATCGGACAGCGGAATGCCGACAAGGCGCAAGCCCCCCAATAGCATCAGGCACGCCGAGACGGACATGACAATTCCCTCATTCGGATGCGTTGGAAGATACAGGCTGCGGTCGGCAGCGGCCAGAATAGCAGAGCCTTTTTCGCACGAAATAGCAAAGGTCGGCCAACCCCGCGCGCGGCTTGATGTCAGGGCCTGCACGGTTTCCGTGGTGGTGCCGGACCGGGACAGTCCGATCACCAATACATCGTCTGTGTTTGCCAAATAGGCACCGGGACGCTGCGCCCATTCTGCGCCGGGCACCGCTATGGCGCGTTGGCCGATGGAATTGTAGGCGCAGGCCAAGCTTTGCGCCAAGAAGAACGACGTGCCACAGCCCGTCAATACGATGGTTCCCGCAGACAGTTCCGGCACGTCTTGCTGCAACGCTGCCTGCCAATAGGGGAATTGGTCCCGAATGACAATTTCGGTGGCTGATTTGGCAAAATAGGTCATGCGATGAACTTTCGTTGGATCAAAGGGGGTGTGCCGAACCATCGTTGGATGGACCGCACTGTCATTGCGGATCGGTCAAGGTGAAGGTGCACCCCAGATCCTGCAGCTGGCTCAGCCGTTCGCCGCCAAGCCGGTTATCGCTGATGATGTGGGCGTCCGGGGGCAGGGCCGCCACGCGGTAGGTTAGGCGATGGCCAAATTTATCGACATCGGCCAGCACGATGGGTGTGTTCGTTCGGGTTAGCATACGGGTGTTAAGACGGGCTTCCTGTTCGTCGGCGCTGTAAATTTCGGCCAACGGGGATATTGCGCCAACACCTAAAAACAGCTGGTCAAACCACAGCTGATCAAGTGCGTTTTCCGCAAGAATGCCGACCATTGACGCATTCTGTGGGCGCAGCGTGCCACCAAGCAAGGTGACCGTCAGCCCTGTTACCGGCAAAAGCAATTGGGCAACCGGCAGGCAGTTGGTAAAAACCCGCAACGCAAGCGGGTTCATGCGCAGCCTGCGCGCCATTTGCAAGACCGTCGTGCCGGCATCCAGAAACACGGTCGAACCCGGCCGCAGCAGTCTGTACGCAGCATCGCCGATGGCACGTTTGGCGGGTAAATTGATCTGCTCGCGGCTTTCAAAGGCCACTTCGGCACCCGAGGGTTCTGCAATGCGCGCCCCACCATGTGTTCGAATAATTGTGCCTTCGCCTTCAAGGGCCAACAAATCACGGCGAACCGTGGGTTCCGACGCCCCTATAGCCGCAGCAATTTCGCTGATCGAGGAGTAGCCCTTGTTGAACAGGTGCTGCCGAATGGCCAAAGGTCGGTCTATCTTCATCGGCACCCCACTCAAATAAGATCAGTTGCTGGCAATATAAGATCATAGTCAATCATAAATATTTTTTTTTATGATTGAAATGCGGGATTGATAGAGCTAATCAAAAGCAAGACTGGGAGGATCTGGCCATGGCAACGAAATTCCTGATGGAACTTGTGGCCGCACGTCGCGCGGGGCAAGCAACCGGGATAACCTCTGTTTGTTCGGCGCATCCAGAGGTGATTGCAGCAGCGCTGTCGCACGGGCGGGCGACAAGAAAATTCGTTCTGATTGAAGCGACGTGTAATCAGGTCAATCAAGAGGGTGGCTATACCGGGATGCGACCCGCTGATTTTCGACGGTTTGTCGAAGGGATAGCAGCCAAAGTAGGGTTCGAGCTGCCGTATCTTATTCTGGGTGGCGATCACCTTGGTCCGAACCCATGGAAGGCGCATAGTGCTGAAATCGCAATGGATAAAGCATGCCAGATGGTCGCGGCCTATGCAGAGGCAGGATTTTCCAAGATCCATCTTGATGCTAGCATGGCTTGCGCCGATGATCCGGTGCCATTGCCCGAGGCTGTGATTGCCGCACGTGCCACGCAACTGGCCGTCGTTGCAGAGAAATGTGCGGGTGGCGCGCGCCCGGTTTATGTCATCGGAACTGAAGTGCCGGTTCCGGGTGGAGCCCTTGATTTGGTTGACCATCTGCAAGTGACCACACCAAGTGCAGCCCGCACCACTGTGGCCGTGCACCGCGAGGCCTTTGCCAAGGCCGGGATCAGCGCCGCATTTGACCGTGTGATCGGGTTGGTGGTGCAACCGGGTGTAGAGTTTGGCAACGAAAACGTCGTTGCCTATGACCCGACAGCAGCAAGGGCCTTGGTCAGCATATCCGGCGAACTGCCGATGCTGTTTGAAGCGCATTCAACAGACTACCAAACACGACAGGCGCTTGGGGCACTTGTGAAAGATGGATTTGCGATCCTGAAAGTTGGTCCGGGTCTGACCTTTGCGTTACGAGACGCCTTGTATGGCCTCGATTATATTGCCGACCATCTGTTTGCCCCGCGCGATCAAACGCTGCGCGGCACAATGGAACGCGTAATGCTTGATCAGCCCCAGCATTGGGAAAGCCATTATCCTGGCACGCCAGCCCACCAGAAATTGCAGCGGCATTTCAGCTATTCGGATCGTATCCGCTATTATTGGGCGGTTGATCGTGCCGACAAAGCCGTGTCGCGCCTGCTTGCGATGTTCGGCGATGCCCCTATTCCTGCCCCCCTTATCGCACAATTTCTGGGCAGCCTTTACGCCGATGTTTTGGCCGGCGTCACAAAACCAACCGCCCCTGCGCTACTACGAGCATCAGTTGTGCGGGTTTTGGCACAGTATAGCCATGCCTGTGGCGAGGGGCCATGATCGCACCTGTCGCGGTTTGGTGCTGTCCCCGGTGCTCCTTTAGGCCACCATTCGTTCAAAGGCCCTGGGGCCTTTCCAGCATAGGGCTGAGTGACTCCGTCGCGGGTCATAGACACGAAAGATATAATTGGACTGCGGTTCTGGCCGCTATCGCGCGCCACATCACAAGCGGCATTGTACGCTGAACATGGCCTCGTAAGTTCTACGAATGCACCCCGTTAGAAATGGGAGGATTACCCTGCTTTAGCCGTACAGTAAGCGAACTGTTCGCCAGCGGCATTTTGGCCAATAGACTTCATATCCACGCCCGCTTCGGGCTGCCCACGGTTCATTGTTGCGCCGGGCGCAAGCGTCCGGTTTGCACAAGGTGGCGCTTTTGCCTGACTGGCGACCATAGGTCGGGAGGCGCAAAACGCCTCAACAGCAGCACACTTTCCTAAAACAAAATGTTCTGGTAATGTTCTCGCTTGTGCGTCCCGCAGATCACGAGTCCCTCCATGTGCAACATCTACTTCCAGACCAAATTGCAAGACGCCATGCGCGATGTTTTTGACGATGTGGCCGAGGGTGACGATATGGTGGACGACGAGATCGCGAACATGCCGCCACTACCCGGCATCTATCCAGATTACATGGTCCCGATCCTGCGGCGGGGGCCGTCCGGCTTGCGCCTGTCTATGGCGCGCTGGGGGATGCCGACGCCGTCGCAGTTTCAGAAGGGGAAGCGGGTCGATCCGGGTGTGACGAACATCCATAGTCTGGTCTCACCGCACCGCACCGGCGACGGTGGTTGGGGGTGGAGCATCGGTGTTTGGTGCCCTTCACCAGCTTTTCGGAATTCGACACGCGGCCCGGTTCCCCGCGCAATCGCTCGATCTGGTTTGCCCTTAGGCAGGACCGCCCGTTGGCGTGTTTCGCGGGCATCTGGACGGAATGGACGTCGGTGCGCAAATTGAAAGAAGGCGAGGTCACGGCGACCTTTTTCGGCTTTCTGACCTGCGCGCCGAACCGGGAGGTCGGGCGCATTCACCCAAAGGCCATGCCTGTGATCCTGACGGGGCCTGAGGAATGGCGGCGCTGGTTGATGGTCCCCATGGATCAGGCGCTGACGATGCAGCGCCCCTTGCCGGATGGAGATCTGGACATCGTGTTGGAAGGGGCGCGGGAAGATGTTGCATGATCTGGGCCACATGCCTCTGCCCGCTGATCCGCTGACCCTTGCACCGCGCCGCATGCATGAGGCAGGCGGGCGTGGGCGGCGGGCCTTTGCGCTGTTCCAAGCGATGCGGCATCCGGGGCCGGTGATCTGGATCGTGCCCGACCACATCCCCGAACGCCCGATGCTGGCCGGTCTGCCGCTGGGTTTGGGCGAACGCCTGATTCTGCTGACGCCCAAGGGGCAGACGGATTTGCTTTGGTCAGTTGAGGAAGCCTTGCGGGCCGTGCCGGTGGGTCTGGTCATTGCCGAACCGCAAGCCGCGCTGTCACTGACCGAAGGCCGCCGTTTGCAACTGGCCGCCGAGGCGGGGGGAACGACAATAATTATGCTGATCCGCGAAGGGGATGGCTGCAATTCGACCGAGACCCGGTGGAATTGTGAACCTATTGCGGGCCGGGCCGACTCGACTCAGGCTCAGTGGTCCCTTAATAAGAACAAAAAAGGAACAATTGGTTCTTGGTTGGTGGATTGGAATGGTGCGTCGGCTGCTTTACATCTGGTTTCCGAGGCTGGCGAGCGACACCAGCCTGCGGAAGCGCCCGGTTGAAGGGGCCTTTGCCCTGACCTTGCGGTCGGGCAATTCCGACCATCTGCATTGCGTGAACCAAGCGGCAATGGTGCGGGGCCTGCACCGGGGGATGTCCTTGGCCGATGCGCGGGCGATCTGCCCAGACATTGCCACTCGTCCCGCTGAGTTGGCGAATGAGGCGGCGGTGCTTTCGGCCCTGTGCCGTTGGGCCGGGCGCTATGCGCCGATGGTCGCCTGCGATGGTGTGGATGGGCTGATCGCCGATATATCCGGCGTCGCGCATCTATTTGGAGGCGAGGTGGAAATGCGCGCAGATCTACATGCGAGGTTGGAACGCGCCGGACTGGCCGCCACCAGCGCCATCGCGGGCACCAAGGGGGCGGCCCATGCCTTGGCGCGGCATGGCGGGGGTATCATTGCCGATGGGGCGCTGGCAGCGGGTCTTGTGCGGTTGCCGGTGGCATCCCTGCGCATTGACTATGAGACGGCAGAAGGCTTGGCGCGGGTTGGGTTGAACCGCATTGCCGATCTGTTGCCTTTGCCCCGTGCGCCTTTGGCGCGGCGCTTTGGTAAGGGGCTGATCCTGCGCTTGGATCAGGCGCTCGGCGTGCAGCCGGAACCCGTGTCGCCCGCAGCCGAAGCGCCGCATTTTGGGGTGCGGATGACCTTGCCTGAACCGATTGGCTTGCAGTCGGATGTGATGGCCGGGTTGGAACGACTGCTGGATCGGCTTTGCGCCCATCTGGCCTTGCATCATCAGGGCGCGCGGCGGGTGCGGCTGGAACTGCGCCGGGTGGACCGGGGCACAGCACAGGTCGAGATTGGTCTGGCCCGTCCGATGCGTGACGCGGTGCGGATCGCCGCCCTGTTTGCGCGGGGTGTGGAGGAGATCGACGCAGGCTTTGGCATCGACGCCCTGCGCCTGACCGCCCCCGTCACCGAACCGATGGCCCTGGAACAAATGGGGGTGGGGCCGGTGCAGCGGGCGGATGATGCCATGGCTGATCTAGTTTCTCGCCTTGGCAACCGGATCGGCTTTGAACGGGTGCTGCGCCTACACCCCGCCGACAGCCTGATCCCGGAACGCAGCTTTCTGACTGTCCCGGTCGCCTATAGTGCGCTGATGCCGTCGCCACCCCGTGGTGGTCCGATCCGCCCCGCGATCCTGTTTCCACCCGAACCTGTGCAGGCGGGCGCTGGTAATCCCCCCGCCCGGTTTCGCTGGCGGCGGATGGCGCTTTCGACCCTGCGCGCGACGGGGCCGGAACGGATCACGCCGGAATGGTGGTTTGACGATCCCGCTTGGCGCAGCGGCTTGCGGGACTATTGGCGGATTGAGACGCGGGAAGGCCCGCGCCTTTGGTTGTTCAATACCCCGCAAGCTGATGGCTGGTTCGCACAGGGGGAGTTCGCATGACCCCTTACGCCGAACTGTGCGTGACCTCGAACTTCACCTTCCTGACCGGGGCTTCCCATCCCGAGGAACTGATCACCCGCGCCGCCGAACTGGGCCTTGCCGCCATTGCCATCACCGACCGCAATTCGGTGGCCGGAGTGGTCCGGGCGTTTTCGGCGTTGATGGAACTGACCCGTTTGCGGGATGAGGTCCAGCAGACGGCGCAAGATGGCCCGATGATCCGTTCACAAAGGGTGACAGATCATTCCAGCCGCCAGACCGTGCCACATTTTACGGGCGAGACGAAGAGCCCCACCTTGCCCGACATGCCCCTGCCCAGACTGATCCCCGGCGCGCGGCTGGTGTTGACCGACAGCACGATTGAATGGCTGGCCTTGCCGAAGGACATCGCCGCTTGGTCGCGCCTGACCCGCCTCTTGTCCCTTGGCAAGCGCCGCGCCCCGAAAGGCGCATGCCATCTGACCCGCGCCGATCTGGCCGAATGGGGCGCGGGCATGATTCTCATCGCGCTGCTGCCTGATCCGATGGAACTCGGCCCCTCACCCCGGCCCGATCTGATTTCCTTTGCAAGTCGTTTCCCCGGCGACTGCTTCCTTGGAGCTGCCCCCCGATATGACGGGCGCGATCAGCACCGCCTGGACAGGCATGCCGCCCTGTCCCAAGCCACCGGCCTGCCGCTGGTCGCGCTTGGCGATGTGCTGATGCACCGCGCCGTTCGCCGCCCCTTGGCCGATGTTCTGACCTGCCTGCGCCTTGGCGTCACCATCGATAACATCGGCACCCATCGCTTGGCCAATGGTGAGCGGCGGTTAAAATCCGGGGCGGACATGGCCCGCCTGTTCCATCGCTATCCCGCCGCGATCCGCCGCACCATCGAGATAGCGAACGCCTGCGCCTTTCGGCTGGACGATCTGCGCTATCAATACCCAGACGAGGCGCAGAACGGCGAACCCGCGCAAGACCGGCTGGAACGCCTGACCCGCGACGGTCTTCGCTGGCGTTATCCAGAAGGCCCACCGCCCAAGATCATCCACCGGGTGGAAAAGGAACTGAACCTGATCCGCGAGGTGGAATACGCGCCCTATTTCCTGACCGTTCACGACATCGTACAATTCGCGCGCGGCGAAGGCATCCTGTGCCAAGGGCGCGGGTCGGCAGCGAATTCCGTGGTCTGTTACCTGCTGGGCATCACCGAAGTGCCCCCCGAAAGCATCACCCTGATCTTTGAACGCTTCATCAGCAAGGAACGTGGTGAACCACCCGACATCGACGTGGACTTTGAACACGAGCGGCGCGAGGAAGTGATCCAGTGGATTTACGAACGCTATGGCCGTGAACGCGCGGGGCTGACGGCAACGGTGATTCACTTCCGCAGCCGTGCCGCTATCCGCGAGGTCGGCAAGGTCATGGGCTTAAGCCAAGATGTGATCGCACGCCTAGCCGGTCAAATCTGGGGCTGGTCTTCCTCTGCCCCCGGCGCGGATCGCCTGCGCGATGCCGGGTTGGACCCGACGGATCGGAGGGTCCGCCTCGCCACCGAACTCATAGGTCAGATCATCGGCTTTCCCCGCCATCTGTCCCAGCATGTCGGTGGTTTCGTCATCACCAAGGGTCGTCTGGACGAACTTTGCCCCATCGAGAATGCGGCGATGGACGACCGCACGATCATCGAATGGGACAAGGACGACATCGACACGCTCGGGCTTTTGAAGGTGGATGTGCTGGGATTGGGTATGCTGACCTGCCTCCGCAAATCTTTCGCTCTTTTGAAGGATCATCATGGGATCATGATGGATCTGGCAACCCTGAAGCCAGACCAAGGGCAAGAGGCGCATGACAATCCCGAAAACATCCAGCGGAAGCAAGTCTATGACATGCTCTGCCGCGCCGATGCTATCGGAGTGTTTCAGGTAGAAAGCCGGGCGCAGATGAATTTCCTACCTAAGATGCGACCTCGGGAATCCTATGATCTGGTCTGCGAAGTGGCCATCGTCCGCCCCGGTCCAATCCAGGGGGGCATGGTTAACCCCTTCATCAAACGCCGTCAGGGGCTAGAGCCGGTCGAAGACCTTGGCCCCGCAATGATGGAGGTTTTGGGTCGCACCTATGGCGTGCCCCTGTTCCAAGAACAGGCGATGCAGATCGCTGTCGTGGCGGCGGGGTTCACCCCGTCCGAGGCTGATCGCCTGCGCCGATCCTTGGCCACATTCAAGCGCATGGGCACCATCGGCGGATTTCGCGACCGCTTTGTGTCGGGGATGCTGGCGCGGGGTTATGATTCAGATTTCGCGGCCCGGTGCTTTGCACAGATCGAAGGTTTCGGTTCCTACGGCTTCCCCGAAAGCCATGCCGCTAGCTTTGCCCGGCTGGTCTATATCTCGGCTTGGCTCAAGTGCCATCATCAGGCGGTGTTCACCTGCGCCTTGCTGAACTCCCAGCCGATGGGCTTTTACGCTCCCGCCCAATTGGTGCGCGATGCGCGAGATTGCGGGGTGGAGGTGCGGGCAATCTCCATCAACCATTCCGAATGGGATTGCACCTTGGAACCGCGCCCGGATGGCGCACACGCCCTGCGGCTGGGGTTCCGCCAGATCAAAGGAATGCGCGAGGAAGATGCCGAGTGGATCAAGGCCGCGCGGGGCAATGGCTATCCCGATGTCGAAAGCGTCTGGAGACGCGCAGGGGTCAAACCTGACACGTTGGAACGCTTGGCCGAGGCCGATGCCTTCACCCCCTTGGGTCTGTCGCGGCGTGGGGCGCTCTGGGCCGCCAAGGCCCTGCGCGGGCCTGCACCCCTGCCGCTGTTCGGCAATGATGGCGAGGGCGGCGTGGAACCCGTGGTCCACCTGCCGCAGATGACCTTGGGGCAAGAGGTGATAGAGGATTACCTCTCCCTTCGCCTGTCCCTGCGCGCACACCCCATGGAACTCCTGCGCCCCCGTCTACCCGAAAGCCTGCCACATGACCGTCTGCCTCAAGCCAAGGGCCGCATCACCGTCACCGGCCTCGTCATCACGCGCCAACGCCCCGGCACGGCCTCGGGGGTGATCTTCCTGACGCTGGAGGATGAAACCGGCGTGTCGAATGTCGTCGTTTGGCGGCGGGTTTATGAGACCTTCCGCAAGGCCGTGATCGCGGGGCGCTTGGTGCGCGTCACAGGAAGGATCGAACGCGATGGGCCGGTGGTGCATCTGATCGCGGAGAAGGTCGAAGACCTGTCTCCGGTGCTGGCAACCCTTGGGCGTCCGGTCATGATCGAGGTCAACGATGGGCGGGCGGAAGAAACCAAGCGGCCAGTCGGAGGAAGCGTCCGGTCGGCAGCGCATCATCCACGGGAGCAGGCGAAGAAGCTGTTTCCTAGCCGGGATTTTCATTGAGTAAGAAACTATAGGGCAGAAAGCGCGGAAAGCGGGCTAAAGGCTCTACAATGCACTGCTGCAGGCGGCCTTGTGATCTTCCCGTCGAACCGGGTGCGGATCATGGTGGCGATCACGCCGATCGAATTTCGCAAAGGGCATAACGGGCCGGCTGCGCTGCTGAAGAATGAGTTGCACAAGGACCCGTTCACCGGCACGGTTTTTGTGTTCCGGTAGCGCAGGGCCGACCGACTAAAGCTGCTCTATTGGGACGGCACGGGTTTGGTGATGGCTACAAGCGGCTGGAGGAGTACGCCTTTACCTGGCCTGTGATCAAGAATGGGGTGATGAACCTCGGCCAAGCACAGTTTCAGGCGCTGTTCTCGGGTCTGGATTGGCGACGGGTCACTGCGGTGGAAGCACGCGCGCCGATGGCGGTGGAATAGCTGCGGCAACATGACTCGCCAGGCAGTTTTGGCAGGCAGGCCGGAGTGGATTTTGCTATGGTTTAGCCATGTTGAGCCCCGCCGATTTCCCTAATGATATGGATGCCCTGAAGGCGATGCTGATCGCCGCTGAAGCCCGCGATCAGCGCAAACAAGAGCGTATAGATTGGCTGGAGGCATTGGTTGCAGCCTTCAAACAGGCGATGTTCGGACGCAAATCCGAGAAGATCGATCTGGACCAGTTCGAGCTGGCGCTGGAAGATATCGAGACGGCAATTGCCGCGATCCATGCCGAAGATGATGCGCTTGATCCGTTCAAGACACACCCGGCCAAGCCTCGGAATGCCAACCGTGGTTCGCTGCCCAAACATCACCGCACATCGAAGAAGTGATCGAACCTGACACGCAGATCTGTGCCTATGGCGGCAGCTTGCATCAGATAGGCGAAGACGCGTCGGAACGTGTCGATGTGATCCCGGCCCAGTTCCGCGTCATCGTGACCCGCCGCCTGAAGTATGCCTGCAGGTCGTGCTCGAACGGTGTGGTGCAAGCGCCTGCGTCGGCGCGCCTGATCTCCGGTGGCATGCCAACCGAGGCGACCATCGCGCGTGTGCTGGTCTCCAAATATGCCGATCATCTGCCGCCCTACCGCCAAGCGCAGATTTACAGCCGCTAAGGCATCGAGATGGACCGCTAGACGCTGGCGGCCTGGGTCCCTGCAATATCCGGTCTCCTTAGTGCAAGTATTGCCCTCAAAAGACCGGAACAAAATCGATACAGGTCCAAACCTCATCGCAGATCACGTGCTTTCGGCGTCGCGGTTCACGTGTTCCTTGCCCAGGCGCACATCGTCCCATTTGCGCTCGGACCTGGCCCATTCGCGGGTCTGCTTTTCCAGTTCCTCGATCGCCTGTGCCCCGGTGCCGCTCACGGCCTGGTAGCTCGAGGCGAAGATGCGGGTGACGCCGAAGGCCTGGTGCAGCGGATAGAGCGCCATCAGGGTGATCGCGGTCGTGCAGTTGGGGTTGGCGACGATGCCCTTCGGCAGGTTCTTCAGATCGGCGGCGTTGATCTCCGGCACCACGAGCGGCACCTCGTCGTCCATGCGAAACGCGGAGGAGTTGTCGACCACGATCGCGCCCGCCTTCACGGCGTGCGGCGCGAACTCCTTCGAGATGCCGCCTCCCGCGCTGAACAGGGCGATATCCACGCCGGCGAACGAATCCGCCGTGAGTTCCTTCACCGTCACGTCCCGGCCCTTGAACTTCATCTTCTTTCCGGCGCTCCGGGCGCTGGCGAGAAGGGTCAGTTCACCGACGGGGAAATTCCGCCGCTCGAGGCAGCGGAGCATTTCCACGCCGACGGCGCCGGTGGCTCCGGCGATGGCGACGTGCTTGAGTTTGCTCATTGGGGGTTGATAGCTAATGGCTGATTGCTGATGGTGTATCCCCTTGAAAAGGGGGCAATAAAGTTAAGCTCCCCGCCACAAAATGCAACCTTCGCAGGCAGACGCCGCAGATGCTCCGGTCCCGGGTCGACACGGATTCCGCTTTTCCTCAGTGATGGGCTGATCGTTGTCGGCGCAACCGCCTTGTCCGTGTGGCTGCGGTCCATCGCCTTCGACCTCTGGTGGCTCGTGCCCGTGGTGTTGGGGCATTTCTTCCTTTTAGTGTGTGCCACTTCCGCATCTCGTATTGCCATCTCACCATTCGGTATTACACTCCTGCCATGAAGACGATCACCATCAAGCTGCCGGATTTCCTGAATGACTCACTGGACGCCGCGGCCAGCAGCTTGAAGCAGCCGAAGTCGGCCATTGTGCGTGATCTTCTGATGCGTGCCTTGCCGGAGAAACCCGATCTTGCGAAGCAGCGGAAGTCCCGTCCTTCCTTGCATGATCGTTTGCAGAAGTATCAAGGCGCGGGGAAAACGGGGGTGAAGGACCTGGCCTCCAATCCCAAGCACTTTGCCGGCTATGGCCGCTAGAACGGGCATCCTGCTGGACACCGG
>JANOFE010000232.1:0-17447 GCA_031413495.1 Pseudorhodobacter sp.
GCCCCAGTTTCGATCTGCCCCGCCGCATCGCCTTTGATCACGCGCGGCGCATCGGGGATTTGCAGCCAAAGCACCGCCTTGCCCGGCGGGCAGCGTGAAGGGTCCAGCCGGATCGGTTGCCCGACACAAATCGTTGGCACCACGGGCAACATGCCGCGTTCCGCCTCATTGGCGGATTTCGACACAGAATCAATCCCGTCTGCCAGATGGATAAGGGCAACATCTGCAAGCCCCGGTGACAGCCAGTCCGGGCTGGCTTCCAGTGCGTAATGCAGTTGGAAATTGCCGCGTCCATGGCGAAAGGTTTGCGCGGCGGCTTTGTCCGCTGGCAGATTTTCGGCGCGCAAAAGCCGGTCCATCAACTGCCCCGGCGCCACCGATGCCAACACCGAATTCGCGGCAATCGCCTCGCCGCCCACCAGCGTAACCCCCGTCACCCGGCCTGCAGCGGTATCAATCCGGTCCACATCGGCACCGACCCGCAACTGCCCGCCGTGTTCCTCGATCAGCGCCTTGAACGCCGCAACCGCCGCCCCTGCGCCGCCTTTGATCACCGGAGCACCTGCGGCCTCTAGCGCAAAGGCCACCACCTTGCCCATCTGAGCGGAATAGGCGGCGTCCGGCGTCAGCCCGCAGTGCAAAACCCACGGCGCATACAGCGCCTGCACCAGCGGGCTTTTGTAGCCAGTCTCCAGCCAGCCCCGCGCCGGATCCAAAGCCTGCCCGAACCACGCAGCCAGCCCGCGAAGCCCCCGTTTTCGCACCTGCCCAATCAGGAGTTTTGCCGTAGGCCAAGACCACAAGGCACCTCCCAGCAAAGCAAACAAAAACGGTGCATCCGCCTCGATACCGCCGACATCACGACCATGCTGATCGCCGTCGCCAGCCGCCAAGGCGTTGAACGCAGCAATATTCGTGGCACGATTTGTGGTCAGCACCAGCGATGACCCATCCGGCCGCAGCACCGCCGTCGGATGCGCGGTATGGCAAAACTCCAACCCATGCCGGGCAAGGTCCGGCCCCAATGCAGCATGGGCGGGTGAGGTTAGAAACAGCACAAACGTCGCTGCCATCACATCATGGGTAAAGCCCGGCAGGGTTGCCCCGGCGGAAAACATGCAGCCGCCAAGCCGCGCCTCGCGCTCCAGCACCAACACCCGGTCGCCCTTGCGCGCCAGCAGTGCCGCCGCCACCAAGCTGTTGATGCCCGACCCTATGATGATGTGATCATAGGCCATGGATCAGGCCTTGGGCACCAAAGCCTGATCCATGGCCTATGATCAGGCCTTGGGCACCAAAGCCAGCGCACGAATGGGCGACCCGGTGCCATTTTTGATCTTCAAAGGCGCTGCAATCAGGATAGCCCCCTTGGCAGGCAGTTTGTCCAGATTGGCAAGGCTGGCCAGACCGTAGCGGTTGTTCTTGTGCAAAAGATTATGCGCCGGATAAGGCGGGGTCATGCCGCCCGCCTGCCCCGCATCGGTGCCAATGCACTGGCTGCCCCAGCCGACAATGCCTTTGTCGATCAGATATTGCACCACATCCGCCGTTGGGCCGGGGGTATGCGGCCCGGTCGCATCGGCGTTCAAGAAGGCATCCGCATCATGGCTGCGCGCATCCCAATCGGACCGCAGCACCACCCATTCGCCGGGGTTGATCGGGCCATTCTTTGCCTCCCAATCCTGCACATGTTTCACGGTCAGCAGGAAATCAGGGTTGGCGCTGCATTCGCGCGAAAAATCCAGCACGTTGACCGGGGCCACAAGCCGCTGCATGGGGATGGTGTCGGTATAGCCGTCGGCATAATCCTTGCCGGTGATCCAATGGTGCGGCGCATCAAAATGGGTGCCGGAATGCTCGCCCAGCTTCAGCCAGTTCCACGCCCAGAACGGCCCGTCCTGATCATATTCGCTGATCCGGTGAATTTCGATTGCGGGGGTATCTTTGGCGAAATCCGGCGGCAGCTTTAGCAAGGGCGTATCGGGGCCAAGAACGCCCGTGCAATCGACAACCTCAATGCCGCCTGTCAGCAGCATGGCCCCCAAATTTTCCAGCAGATTTGCAGCAGTCATCGCACGTCCCCCCTGAAGTGCCACCGTATGCACAGACAATGCACGCGGAAAGCACGGATTGCATATCATGGATTTCGCGGTGCGCTGACCGGATACCCGTCAAATAACACTAGACAGATTTATATGCATTTGCAAATATCCCTGCGTCAAGGGGGTTCATGGCATGACAACGGGCTTTGATGCAGTGCTGATCGGTGCGGGGCATAACACGCTTGCCGCAGCACTGCATTTGGCGGCAAAGGGCTGGCGCGTTGGCGTGTTTGAACAGGCGCTTGTGGCGGGGGGTGCTGTGAAAACCGGCGAATACACCCTGCCAGGTTTCCGGCATGATTGGGCGGCAATGAACCTGTCATTGTTTGCCGGATCGGCATTTTTTAAGGCATATGGCGCGGAATTGGGCCAGCACGGGCTGGAATTTGTGCCGGTTGGCAAACCCTTTGCGTCCGCTTTTCCAGACGGCACATGGCTGGGCGTATCAACAGACCTCGCCGCCACACGCGCCGGGATTGCGGCGATTTCGCAAACGGATGCCGATGCATGGGCCCGCATGACCGATGGCTTTGCAGCCCAAGCCCCGCATATCTTTGGCCTTTTGGGCAGCCCGATGAAATTCCGTGCGCTTGCATATTTCATGTTTAAAACACTTCGTGCCAGGGGGGTTGGCGGCACATTGGACTTTGCGCGCTTCCTGACCCTATCCCCCCGCCAATTCCTAACGGAAAATTTCACCTCCGACCGCGTGCAAGCGATGCTTGGCGCTTGGGGCATGCACCTTGATTTCGCTCCCGATATCGCGGGCGGCGCGGTGTTTCCTTACCTCGAAGGCATGGCGGGGCAAGCTTACGGGATGGTGCTGGGCCGGGGTGGGGCGGATACCATCATCCGGGCGATGGTTTCTGCCATTCGGGCGCGTGGCGGGGTGGTGGAAACCGGGGTTTCGGTGGCACGGATCCTGCATGCGGGCGGCAAAGCGACCGGGATCGCGCTAAAGGATGGCCGGGTGATCGAGGCCCGGCGAGCCGTGATTGCGGGTGTATCACCACAGGCTTTAACCAAACTAGCCGGTGCTACAACACCAGAATTTGACAATGCAATGGCCCGCTTTTCCCATGCGCCGGGGACAATGATGATCCATCTTGCGATGGATGCCTTGCCCGATTGGGTGGCGAGAGAGGCATTAAAATCATATGCTTACGTGCATCTTGCCCCCAGTTTGGACCAGATGGCACGAACCTATCAACAGGCGAAGGCGGGGCTTTTGCCGGACACCCCGGTGATTGTAGTGGGCCAGCCTACGGCAGTTGATCCGTCGCGCGCGCCGCATGGGAAACACGTGCTCTGGCTCCAGGTTCGGATGGCCCCCGGTACGATTTTGGGGGATGCGAAGGGGGAAATTTCGACAACCACTTGGGCCGATGCGGCGGTGCCTTTTGCCAACCGCGCCTTGGATATTCTGGAACACTACGCGCCGGGAACCCGCGCCAAAATCCTTGCCCAGCGCATCGTGACACCCGTCGAACTTGAGGCCGAAAACCCCAACCTAGTTGGCGGTGATCAGCTTTGTGGCAGCCACCATCTGCACCAGCATTTTCTTTACCGCCCCACCCGTGGCCACGCCGACGGGTCTACGCCTATCAAGCACCTGCACCTGACCGGGGCCGCCGTCTGGCCCGGTGCGGGAACTGGGGCCGGTCCCGGATTTTTACTCGCCCAACGCCTAAGCAAATGACGCACAACAACCAACAGGGATTATGATCATGACGTTAAATCGACGCTCACTTTTGCAACTTTCCGCCGCCACCGCGGCGCTTGGGTTTGCTGGCCTGCCCGCCCGGGCACAGGCCATCGAAGAACTGGTTATCGCCTATAACGTCAATCTGCCAAGCTGGGACCCAACCGTTGGCCCGTCAGCAGTTAACCCAACGATTCAAGGGCTTTACCAGTCGGTGTTCGACCAGTTTATCCTGCAACAGCCAGACCTGAAACCGGCACCGGGGTTGCTGACCGAATGGGGTTGGAATGAGGACAAGACCAAGGTTTCGATGACCGTGCGCGAGGGCGTGACCTGGCATGACGGATCGCCATTCACCGCAGAAGACGTGGCTTGGTCGCTGACCCGTGCGGCCGATCCGGCGACGGGCAACCCCATTCAATTCATCTGGTCAACGCTGGCCAATATCAAGGCCGAAGGCAACGTCGTGACCGCCGATGTGGCGCGGTTTGAACCGACAATTTTCAAATGGATGTACTTCTTGACGGGCTATGTGCTGCCGAAAGCCTACTATGAAAAAGTGGGACCTGAAGGGTTCGAGGCAGCTCCCATCGGCACCGGCCCCTATATGGTCGACAAGTTTGAACGCAACGCGTTTGTGCGTCTTAAAGCCAATGCCACCTACTGGGGTGGTAAGCCCGATTTTGACACTGTGACAATCAAATTCGTGACCGATGCCGCAGCAAGGGTGGCCGAGGTGGAAAGCGGCAACAGCCATGTCACGCTGGAAGTGCCTTACGAGGAATTTGATCGCCTGAAGGCCACGCTGACCGGAACGGCTGCGCCAATCTCTGATATCGGCATGATTTTCCTGAACGATATTGAGGCGATGACCGACCCGAATGTGCGCAAAGCGGCGGCCCATGCGATTGATAAAAAGACCATCATCGCGCGGCTTTTGTCAGGCTACGGCGTGCCGATTGATACGCTGGAGACGCCGCAATACGATGCTTATGATGCGTCGATCGTGGTGCCTTATGACGAGGCTAAGGCAATTGAGCTGCTGGCCGCATCGGGGTTCAGCCCTGACAATCCGGTCAAATTCAAGATCCAGACCACCAAGGGGTTCAAGCCCAAGGATTATGAAATGGTGCAGGCCATTGTCGGGCTTTGGCGCAAGGTGGGGATCGAGGCCGAGATTGAAGTGTATGAAATCGCCAAACATTATGAGTTGCGCGCGGCAGACACTTTGGCCCCGGCAGCGTTTTATAACTGGGGCAATTCGGTGGGCGATCCGACAACTTCCACCGGATTTGCGATGTTCGGCCCCAGCCCGCATTCGGTTTGGGATGGCACCGATCTGGTGGATATGATCGGCCCCCTGTGGGGCGAGGCGGACGAGGCCAAACGCATCGCAGGCTGGAAAGCGGTTGATAAATATGTCGCCGAAAACGCGCTGGTGATTCCGCTGTTGCAATATGTGCAGCCTATCTTGTCAGCGGCGGGTGTGGTGGTGACACCCCACGCATCGGGTGCGCTGTTGCCGC
This sequence comes from Pseudorhodobacter sp., assembly GCA_031413495.1. Taxonomy (GTDB): domain Bacteria; phylum Pseudomonadota; class Alphaproteobacteria; order Rhodobacterales; family Rhodobacteraceae; genus JACMNW01. Next base: position 5,331 of record JANOFE010000232.1, read on the forward strand.
ATCTGATGAAGCGCGCATAATGTCAAACGCAAATCGGGGAAACGTGGGAACCGGTTTTCACGCCCGATTTGCGCGACTGAAAGGCTGTTCAGGGCCGGTCTGCGAAGGGTGGCCCGACTTATTATGCAGGTAATTCGCGCGTTTTTTCTTCGCCTTTTCACCACCGCCGTCACCCTTATTGGGGTGGCGGTGATCGTGTTTTTCGTGATCCGGGTGGTGCCGGGCAACCCGATTGCGATGATGCTGCCACCGGGGGCGACCGAGGCTGACATTGCCCGGCTAACCGCCCTGTACGGCTTGGATAAATCCATTCCACAGCAGTTTTTGATCTGGGGCGCTGGCGTAGTGCAGGGGGATTTTGGCACCTCGATCACCACGCGGCAACCAGTGTTGGGGTTGGTCATGGGGCGGTTGCCCGCGACGTTAGAGCTGTCGATCATGGCACTGGTGATTGCGGTGGTTTTGGGTGGGATTGCCGCCCTTACAGGAACCCGGCGGCGCGGTACAAAAACGGAAGCGGCAATTGATATTACCAACGGTATGGCGCTGTCGATCCCGGATTTTCTGTGGGGTTTGGTGTTGATTTTGCTGTTTGGCGTGCTGTGGCCGGTGTTCCACATCTCGGGCCGGGTATCGCCCGCGCTGGACCTGCCGTTCACCACAAATTTCTACTTGATTGAATCCCTAGTGCGCCTGCGGCTTGACCTGACAGCAGATCTTGTCAGCCACATGTTCATGCCCGCGTTGGCACTAGCCATTCCGCTGGCCGCAATCATCGGGCAGTTGCTGAAGCAAAGCCTGAAGGAAACCATGCATCTGGATTATGTCACGCTGGCCCGCACCAAGGGCTATTCGGAAACCCATGTGATCCTGCGTGAGGCTTTGCCGAATGCCGTGCTGCCGACCCTTACGCTGGTGGGGGTGCAGTTTACCTTTCTGATCGGCGGTACAGTGATTATCGAGCGCCTGTTTTCTTATGAAGGCTTGGGGAATATGGCGATTGATGCGGTGATCAACCGCGATTTGCCGTTGATCCAAGGGATCGTGATCCTGTTTGCCGTGATCTTTACCGCGGTCAATCTGGCTGTTGATCTGGCTTACGGTCTGTTGAACCCAAGGCTGCGTCATGGCTGATGGGCGCGGGCAAATGAAGCGGGCTTTGGGCTGGCGATTGGGGCTGTCAACGGCCTGGTTGGGGCTGATCATATTTGCGGCGCTTTTGGCCCCGTGGATCGCCCCGAAAGACCCGCTGACGCAGGATTTGTTTCTTGGCCGATTGCCGCCATTCTGGGTAACGGGGGCAGAGCCGGGCTTTTATCTGGGGACGGATTCACTGGGTCGTGATGTGCTGTCGCGCATTTTGCATGGCAGCCGCATTGCGCTGACGGTGGCGCTGGTGGCGGGCAGTATCACCTGCGTTGTGGGGGCGACTTTGGGCCTGTTGGCCGGGTATCTGCGCGGATGGGTTGATATTGTGATCTCGCGGTTCATCGACATCTGGATGGCATTTCCGCCGGTGTTGTTTTCGATCCTGCTGATCGCGGTGCTGGGGCCGGGATTGTTTTCCATCATCGTGGCCATTGTGGTGATCGACTGGACGCGGTTTGCCCGTGTGGTACGGGCCGAAGCCATGGCACAGGGTGCGATGGATTATGTGGCATCGGCACAAGTGGCGGGGCGGGGGCGCATCGGCATTATGCTGCGGGAAATAGTGCCAAATGTGCTGCCGACGATTGTGGTTTTGCTGACGCTGGAAATGGGCATTGCGGTGATTGTGGAGGCAATCCTTAGCTTTGTGAACCTGTCGATTTCGACCGATGACCCAACCTGGGGCGGCATGATTGCCGAGGGGCGCACATCCGTTCATCAGGCGTGGTGGGTGCTGGTGTTTCCGCTGATCACGCTGTTTTTGACCGTGCTGTCGTTCAGCCAGCTTGGCGAAGGGTTGAAGGACCGCTTCGATCCGGTGTTGCGATGAGTTTTCTTTCCATCCGCAAACTTTCCGTGCGCATCAAAGGCGCGCAAACGCGGCTGCTTCGGTCGGTGTCTTTGGACGTGGCGGCGGGTGAAGTGCGTGGGCTGGTGGGGGAAAGTGGGGCTGGCAAGTCGATGATCGGCAAGGCAATTTTGGGGATATTGCCGGGTGCGGTCGAGGTGGTAGAAGGGCAGATTTGGCTGGATGGGGTGGATTTGCTGGCCCTGCCCCCGGCACAGCGGCGCACCCGCATAGGGGCCAGTTGCGCGCTGATCCCGCAAGACCCGCTGACGGCACTGAACCCCTCACGCCGGATTGGCGGGCAGATGACTGACCGGTTGGTGGATATTCTGGGCTGGCCCCGCGAACGCGCCAATGCGCGGGCGGTGGAGTTGCTGGCAGAGGTGCAAATCCTTGATCCGGGGCGGGTTTTGCGCGCCTATCCGCACGAGCTGTCTGGCGGGATGCGCCAGCGTATTTTGATCGCGTCGGCCTTTGCGGCAGAGCCGAAACTGATTGTGGCGGATGAACCTACAACGGCGCTGGACGTAACAGTGCAGCGGGAGATTCTGCGGCTGATTGCGGGGATGCAGGCCCGGCATGGCACGGCATTGTTGTTTGTGACGCATGATCTGGGGGTTGTCAGCAAAGTCTGCCAAAGCCTGACTGTTTTGTATGGCGGGCTGGTGGTGGAAGACGCGCCGATGCGGAATTTTTTCGCCAATCCGCAACATCCCTACTCGCGCGCATTACTGGCGGCGACGCCGAAATATACCGATCCGTCAATAGACCTGACCCCGGTGCCGGAGGGCGTCATCCGACACACGCAGGCCCAGGTTGATGCCGCAGACGGGGCATGGCGGCATGGCTGATCTTTACACCATTGAAAATCTGTCTCTGTCGCTGCCCGACATGACGCGTAAACCTGTGTTGGGGGCGGCACCGCGTATCGAGATTTTGAAGGGGCTCAGTTTCGGCATCCCGCAGGGCGATGTTCTTGGCATCGTTGGCGGGTCAGGATCGGGCAAATCGACGCTGGGGCGGGCGTTGGTGCGGTTGTTGGAACCAACAGGCGGCAGCATTGACTTTGACGGTCACGACATAACCCATTTGCCTGAGGCGGCGTTACGGCCCCTGAGACGGCGCTTTCAAATGATTTTCCAAGATCCGATGTCATCGCTGAACCCGCGTCACCGGATAGGCCAGATCATTGCGGGGCCACTGGCATTACACGGCGTGGCGGATGTGCGCGCGCGCAGTCTGGAGGCGCTGGACCTTGTGGGTTTGCCACGCAGTTTTGCCAGCCGCTATCCGCATGAATTATCTGGTGGGCAGCGGCAAAGAATTGGCATTGCACGGGCAATTGCCCTGCGACCGGAATTTATTCTGGCGGATGAGATTGTGTCAGGCCTCGATGTGTCTTCGCAAGCGCAGGTGTTGACGCTGTTGGCAGATTTGGTGCGGGATCTGGGGCTGACGCTGGCCTTTATCAGCCATGATCTAAGCGTGATCCGCAGGCTTTGCAGCCGGGTTCTGGTGCTTCACCAAGGGGTTATCGTGGAAAATGCTGCAACGGCGGCGCTGTTTGCCAACCCACAAGCGAGCTATACGCAGGCCCTTTTGGACGCGATCCCCCTGCCAGACCCTGATCAGGTTTGGCAGTAGCGTTGAACAAGGCGGTGACCTGACGCTATTCCAGCATCCCGGCAACATGCCGCGCCGCAACTTTGGAGGCCGCATTGCAAGCAGCCTGCAATGACGCGCCTTGGGCAAGGTTGGCAGCAAGGGTGCCGGTAAAAGCATCACCTGCGCCATGGCTGCTGTGCACCGTCACCGCTTTGGCGCGCAATGAAAATGCCTCGTCCAGTGCAGACCACGCGGCAAGGCCAGCGGCCCCGGCGGTGACCACAACGGCGCTGAAGCGGGCGGCGAGTGTTTCGGCCGCACTGGCCGCGGTTTCCAAATCGGTAACAGGGGCGCTGCCCATCATTTCCGCCTCGACCGCGTTCACCACAAGAAGATCGACAAGGGCGGAGAATTCGGCACCAAGGGCCCGTGCGGGGGCCGCATTCAGAATGACAGTTATGCCGCGCGCACGGGCGATTTGGGCTGCCGCAAGGTTAAGGTCTTCGGGCACTTCGTTTTGCAGCAAGATAACGCTGACCCCGCCCCACAAGGCCGGATCAGACAGCGCTGCCGGATCAATCGCGGCATTTGCACCTGTGACAATGACAGCGCCATAATCACCGTCAGGATCAAGGATGGCCACTGAAATGCCTGTCGGGACAGGTGCGGTTTGCACAAATTCAAGCTGCACATGGCCTGCCGCAAGGCCGGCCCGCAGACAATCCCCAAACGCATCGGCCCCCACCGCCCCCAACATCCGGCATGTCCCGGCGCGAGCTGCGGCAACTGCCTGATTGCCACCCTTGCCACCAAACTTCGGAGACCAGGCCGTTCCCACCATCGTCTCGTCGCGCCGGGGAAGGCCGGGGGCTTTGACCATAATATCATAGTGCAGGCTGCCGACGACAAGAACGGAGGGTGCCATCACGGGGGTTCCTTAGGATTTTCGCTTGGATTGCACGGCAGACATGGTGCGCAGCAGATTGGCATCAGCGGCTTTGCGATCATGTTGGGCCGTCGCCACAAATAGCGCATCAAGAATGTTCAGCTGTGCGATCCGCGCCGTCGCGTTTTCACCAAGCAGGGGCGAGTTTTGCGCAGTTGAACATAAAACAAAATCCGCAGCCCGCGCAGTCGGGCTATCAGCATAATTCGTGACGGCAATGGTTTGCGCACCATTGCGGCGGGCCAATTCCAAGGGTTCCAGCACCGCAGTGGTCTTGCCAGAATGCGAGAACACCACGGCCACATCCCCGGGTCCAAGCAGGGCCGCCGACATCATCATCATATGTGCGTCGTCAAACACCGATACCCGCAGCCCGATGCGCAGAAATTTATGCGCCACGTCACGGGCAATCTGTGCCGAGCCACCAACGCCATAGAAATCGCGCTGGCGGGCCGTATGCAATGCGTTGGCCGCCCCTTCAAAGGCGGCAACATCAAGGATAGCAAAGGTTTCTTCCAGCGCTTGCATGGCTGTGCGAAACACCTTTTGGATAATCTCTGCCCCGGTGTCTGATGCGGAAATTTCAGAATAAAGACCTGCGGTGTCAGACCGGTTATAGGCCATCAAGCCTTGGCGCAGTTCCCGAAACCCGGCAAAGCCCAATTTTTTGGCAACTTTTACCACCATCGCATCTGATACGCCGGTTCCCGCTGCGACATCGCGCAATGACATGGCCGCGTCCACGTCTTTATGCGCCAAAATATGATTTGCGACCTTGCCTTCAAGCGGCGTCAGCGTGGGCAGGCGCATGCGCACCTGTGCCGCAATGATGCGCGGATCAGTCATGGCACGGCAACGGCGCGGGCGGTCTGCCTGCCATGCAAGGGAACAGTACCACACGCCCGCCCGTCAGCCCCACGGCAACACCATTTTCTGCCATTTCATGAAATTACCAGATTTCATGCGTCACCCGCCATTGCGGATTGAACAATGTCTTGTGCTGCAACCGCGTCTTGATTGCGCTGTGCGTCGTGAAGATGGTTGTTACGCTCCAATCGGGTAAGAGTGGCCAGCATGCGTTTTACGGTTCGGATATTGGCCGCACATTCCTGCACCGGATCCATACCGGTGGCATCGGGGAATGTGTCAAAGTAAATGGCCCCGTCATACCCGGCGCGCGCAACTTCGCGCAACAGCTCTAACGTGGCCTGCGCATGAACTGACGCCACCATCAGCCCATCATCGCGCTTGGCGTAGCCGTCATTCAGATGCAGCCCCAAAAGCCGCGAACGGCGCAAGATCTGGGCGGCGGCATTGGCAGGTTGTTCATTGGCATAGAGCGAATGTGCGAAATCAAGCGTGACGCCAAGATTGGGCGCACCTGCATCCGCAATGGCCAACAAGGTGGTCGCCGCATCCGGTAAAAGGCTGTAAGCTCTTGGTTCATTGAGTTTATACTCGATACTGATCAAACATTCAGGATCGTGGGCGGCGACCTCGGCTATGCCGGCCACCTCCATCTGCCACAGGGCATTGTAATCACATTGAAAGCCGTAATCATACCCATCCTGACCCAACCATAGGGTCATCAGGTTGGACCCAAGTGTGCGGGTTGCATCAATACCGCGTTTGGTAAGATCAATCGCTAAGCGGCGCACGGCCGGATCAGGGTTGGTGAAAGCCCCCAGTTTGAAGGCAGGATTGGTGTAATACCGCATGGCAAGTCCGTTCACGGCAAGCCCATTGTCGGCGATCATAGCCGCGGTCTGCGCCAGATCGCCACCCGCGTGATCGGGATAGTTCAGATCAACATCCGTCAGACCCTGCACCGTAGCCGCCCGTTTGACCATCTGCTGCAGCGATGGCTTTGCAGATTGATCCGGCCAATACGCGGCCGCCCCTGAAGCGAAGGAATTCAGACGTGTTGCAAAACGTGTACCAAACATGGAAGACTCCGGTTACTTTACGAAGTTAGCATATTTCGTAAAGTACGCAAAGATTTTCTGCCGATGTTAGACTTGGCGCTATTCCATCATCCTGATCACCTCGGGGCGCAGGGCGGTCAAGGCGGCAACAACAGCGGCGCGCGTATTGGCAAACCGGGTGGACGGCACTGGAACGGAAATGGAATGCAAATCGCCCGTCGGGTCACGAAAGGCAAAGCCGACCGCACTGATCCCCGGAGTGTGATCATCCAGGTCGTGGGCGAGGCCGGTTTTGCGAACCTCGGCAAGCAGGGTTTGCAGAGCGGGTAAATCGCCCTTGATGCCCTGCTGCGCCCATTCAGTTTTGGCAAGCCGGGCAACATCTGTGTCTGACAGAAGTGACAGGCAAGCGCGGCCATTGGCGGTGGTGGTCAGCGGAAACACTTCGCCGACGCAGGAAATGGTGCGCAGACGGTGGGTGCCCTGCACCTGATCAAGGAAAATGATCCGCGCGCCACGTAAAACGGAAAGATCGACCGTCTCGCCTGTGGTTTGCGCCAGATCGTTCAGAAACGGGCGGCAGCGTTCCACAATGTCATAGCGCGCGGCCCCGGCAAGGGCGTGCAGTTCCGGTCCAAGACGCAAACCGCCGCCGGTGGCCGACGCAATGACAAGGCGTTCATCTTGCAAGGCAGTAACAATGCGCTGCACAGTGGACCGGGGCAGATCGAGTTTTACCGCGATTTGTGCAAGGCTCATCCCCGTTTGGGTTTCCTTTAATGTGCGCAGGATAGACGCCGCGCGCGCGATCACTTGAATGCCGTTGCGGGCGATGTTGTCGGAACCGTCATCCATGCGCAGCCTGCTAAACGAGTTTCCACCGGTCGGCAAGCGCCGCCACGTGGCCCACATTGTGATACAGCCATTCCACATTGCAAGTTTTATTTGACAGATTATTTTGACGGCGGTATCAAATTGGCAGCAGGCTTCGGGAGGAGCTTTTCGGACAACTTGGGCTGACAGAACCGCTTTGGCGGCACGGGGGAATTTTGCATGACGATCAAGGTGCGCGGCATCGACTTTCAGGCCAACCTTGATAACGACATGGGGTTGGAGTTTTACAATTTAAGCCACAGGTTTGGCTTTCAGCACCCCAATTGGCCGTATTTTCAGGATGTTAAGATTGAACGCATCCATTATATGGCAAAATCGGGTGTGCTAAGCCAGCGCATCACCACCACCATGCATGCCACCACCCATATCGACGCGCCTGCCCATGTGGTGCAGGGCACGCCGTTTATTGATGAGGTGCCGCTGCCACATTTCTTTGGCTCTGGCATCGTGGTGAACCTGCCCAAAAAGAAGTGGGAGCCGATCACCGGCGATGATCTGGAACGGGCTTGCGGCCATGCCATCCGCAAGGGCGATGTGCTGATCCTGAACACTGGCTGGCACAAGCAGTATGAAGATGGCGATTACTTTGCCTATTGCCCCGGCTTTGTGCCGTCGGCGGGCCGCTGGATGGTGGAAAAGGGCATCAAGGTTGTGGGGCATGACACCCAGGCCAATGATCACCCGCTGGCCACGGCAATCGGGCCGCAACGCAATGGCCCCCTGCTGCCGCATCTGGAGCAGGAATATAAAGACTGGTCAGGCGGCGGCGATTGGAAGGTTGATTTCCCGGAGTGGGAGCCTGTGCATCAGATCCTGTTCAAGAACGGCATCATGGGGATCGAGAATGTCGGCGGCGATATTGATGCGGTAACGGGCAAACGTTGCACATTCGCGTTCTTTCCGTGGAACTGGGACCGGGGCGATGGCTGTATCATCCGGCTGGTCGCGATGATCGACAAAGGCCAAAATTACCGGATTGAATCGGGCGAGGCGATTTGATGCTAGTCCGTCGCTTCGCCGACGCGAAACCTTACGACGCGCCCAATCATCGCGGCGTGGTGGGGCTGCGGCTGCAGGGGTTTGAAGATGGCGGGCCGGTCAACCAATGGGTTGGTTTCTCGCAGTTTCTGCCGGGCGGTGGCGCGGGGCCGGATGCGACGCCGTTTGAGAAGGTTTATGTCGTGTTGGACGGCGAGATGACCGTGATCATCGGTGGCGTAGAAACCGTGTTGGGCGCGATGGACAGTTGCACGATTGGCCCGGGGGAAGTGCGCGAAATTGTGAACCGTTCGAACCATGTCTGTAAGATGCTGGTGGTGCTGCCCTATCCGCCAAAGGTGGCTTCATGAACGGTCTGGCGATGTTCGATGTGGCAGGCAAGGTGGCGCTGATTACAGGGGCATCGGGTGCGTTTGGCACGGTGGCGGCACGGGTGCTGGCAGGGGCTGGCTGTAAACTGGCGCTGGCGGCAGGAAATGCCGGGGCACTGACAGAAATTGCGGCCGAATGTGGGGGGGCGTTGCAGATCAACGCGCGACCATCGGATGAGGCAGCTTGTGCCGACATGGTGGCGCAGACCGTGACGGCGTTTGGGCGCTTGGATATTCTGGTGGTGGCGTCGGGCATGAACAAGGTGGCGCTGATTGATCAGATGACGCCGGAAATGTTCGCGGGCGTGATGGATGCCAATGTGATGCAGACTTGGCTGCTGGCGCGGGCGGCCACGATGCAGATGAAGGCGCAAGCCCCCCACGCCGATGGGTCGATGGGCAAGATTGTGCTGGTATCATCGGCGCGCGGGTTGCTGGGGCATCCAGCGGGATACACCGCCTATTGTGCGTCAAAATCGGCGGTGGATGGGATGACGCGCGCGCTTGGCTGCGAACTTGGCCCAACGGGGATAACCGTCAATGCAATTGCGCCGACGGTGTTCCGATCCCCGCTGACGGCATGGATGTTTGAGGATAATGAGCGCGCGGAAACCGTGCGCAAAGGGTTTTTGGCACGGGTGCCGAAAGGACGGTTGGGCGAGCCGGAAGATCTGGCGGGACCGTTGTTGTTTTTAGCGTCGAAAGCATCCGATTTTTACACCGGGCATATTCTGTATGCCGACGGCGGCTACACGGCGGGATGATGGAGCGGATTGCGATCATCGGGGCTGGGTTGATGGGGCATGGCCTCGCTTTGGTTTTTGCGCGCGGCGGGCATGACGTCACGGTGACCGATGCTTTTGCCGAGGCGCGGGCTTCGGTGAAGGGCCGGGTTGCGGCAACGCTGGTGTCACTGGGAGAAAGCGCCAATGCGGTGGACCGGATTACGGTGGCAGACACCCTGCCCCAAGCGGTGCGTGATGCGGATATCGTGATTGAAGCGGCCCCGGAAAAGCTTGGTCTAAAGCAGGATTTGTTTGCCGAACTGGAGGCAGCGGCGCGGCCGGATGCGCTGCTGGCATCCAACACATCCGTCATTCCCATTGGCCAGATTGCGGCACGGGTGGCCAGCAAACACCGCGTTCTGGGCACGCATTGGTGGAATCCGCCGTACCTGGTGCCGCTGGTCGAGGTGATTGAAACGATCGGCACCGCGCCGGAAACCGTGCAGCGGATGATGGCACTGCTGGCGGGATTGGGCAAAACCCCCGTTCATGTGCGCCGCGATGTGCCGGGATTTGTTGGCAACCGCTTGCAACACGCCCTGTGGCGCGAGGCAATTGCGTTGGTCGAGAACGGCGTGTGTGACGCGGAAACCGTTGATCTGGTGGTGAAATCCAGCTTTGGGCGGCGGCTTGCCGTGCTGGGGCCATTGGAGAATGCCGATCTGGTGGGCACCGATCTGACGCTGGATATTCATAACCAAGTGCTGCCGCATTTGAACCATCGCCCCGGCCCAAGCCCGTATCTAGAGGCGCTGAATGCCGACGGAAAACTGGGCTTCAAGACGAATGCCGGGTTCCGGCAGTGGACGGAGGCAGAGAAAACGGCGCTTCGCACCAAGGTGTTAAACCACCTGACCATGATCAATGCAGCGCTGGGGGGCCATGATGCGGTTTGACACGCTATCGGGCAAAACAGCGCGGATAAACGACAGTTCCACCGCCAAACTGGGTTTCAGTTTGGCGTCGCGGCCAGCCTCGAAAGCGTCAGCCATTGCAGGGGAAAAGCCCGCACAACTTACAGACAGATTTTGACATTAAGGGAGGAAACCATGTCAAGCCAAACTAACCTTTCCCGCCGCCGGTTCATCAAATCTGGCAGCCTTTTGTTGGCGGCCCCGGCGGTGTTCCGCGCCACCCGCGCGTCAGCGCAGGCCAACGTGTTCAAGATCGGGCTGGTCAGCCCCACCACCGGGCCACTTGCGGGCTTTGGCGAGGCGCAGGATTGGATCATCGCTGGCTTGCAAAACGCCATCGGCGCCATCACCAACAACGGCTCGCCGGTGACGATTGAAATCATCGCAAAGGACAGCCAGTCCAACCCGAACCGGGCCGCCGAAGTGGCGCAGGAACTGATCCTGAATGATGGCGTAAATATGATCATCACCAAGGACACGCCCGATACCACCAATCCGGTGGCGGACCAGTGCGAGTTGAACGAAATTCCTTGTATTTCAACCAACTGCCCATGGCAGCCGTTCTTCTTTGGCCGGGGTGGCAACCCGGAAGTCGGCTTCAATTACACCTACCATTTCTTCTGGGGTCTGGAAGATATCATCGCCAATTTCACCGCGATCTGGGATCAATCCGGTGCGGCAAAAACCGTGGGTGGCCTGTTCCCCAATGATGCCGATGGCAATGCCTGGGGCGATGCGGCCTTGGGTCTGCCGGGGCCATTGGCGGCGGCTGGCTATACGCTGACCGATCCGGGGCGGTATCAGCCGTTGAATAATGATTTCACCAGTCAAATCTCTGCGTTCAAGGATGCAGGTTGTGAAATTGTGACGGGCGTGATGATCCCGCCCGATTTCGCGACGTTCTGGAGCCAAGCTGCCCAGCAGGGCTTTGCGCCCAAAGTGGTGACCATTGGCAAGGCGCTGCTGTTCCCATCGTCGGTCGATGCGTTGGGCGACCGGGGTGACGGGCTGACCACCGAGGTTTGGTGGACGCCGGATTATCCGTTCTCGTCATCACTGACGGGCGAGACGGCACGGCAGTTGGGTGACAGCTATATGGCGGCATCTGGCAAACCATGGACGGCGACGCTGGGCTTTGCCCATGCGATCTTTGAGGTGGCACTTGATGTGGTGAAACGGTCGGCGGACCTGACCGACAAGGCCGCGATCATGGCGGCGATTGCGGCAACCGATCTGCAAACCATCGTGGGGCCGGTGAACTGGGCCAATGGGCCGATGAAAAACATCACCAAAACCCCGATGGCCGGCGGCCAGTGGCAGCGTAAAGATGGCAAGCTGGAACTGGTCATCGTCAACAACAAGCAAAACCCCAACTTGCCGCTAACGGGCGAGTTGAAGGTTCTTGGCTAAGGATCAGGCCGGGGGGATACCCCCGGCCGCTTACCCATGGCATTGTTATCACTGCAAAACCTGAGCAAGACTTACGGCGCGCTGGCCGTGACGGATGATATTTCGCTGGAGGTAGCGGAGGGCGAGATTTTGGGCATTCTGGGCCCGAATGGCGCAGGAAAAACCACGCTGTTCAATCTGATTGCAGGGACCGTCCGGCCCAATTCCGGGAAAGTTGACTATGCGGGGCAGGATATATCAGGCCTTGGTGTGGCCGAACGCTGCCGTCTGGG
>JANOFE010000233.1:0-3021 GCA_031413495.1 Pseudorhodobacter sp.
CTGCAAGTGGTGCTACCGGTGGGATGGGACAGCGACGAAGGGACTTACAGTTTTGTGGCGCGCTACCAACGCGCCTATGGCACAGCGCCCGGTGTGTTGGCGGCAACAGGCTATCACGCAGCGCGCCGTCTGGATGTAGCCATCAGACCGCTGGACGGTGTGATCCCGCGGGCGGCTCTGGAAGACGCTTGGCGGTCAACCGAATCTAGGCTGCCTTGGTAATCCTATAGTTCTCGGAAATCGCGGCCTGCGCCGCGCCGCGAAGAGTCTGTGCTTTTGGCGCGTTCCCGCTTGCCTGACCCAGGTCAGGCGGCCGGATAGCGGGTGAAGATGCTGCTGCTGCCGTCAAGTCCGACGAGAAGAACGTCATAGGCTTCGCGCTCGGCCTCTGGCCCCATGCCGGGGGAGCCGAAGGGCATGCCTGGAACGGTGAGCCCGGTAGCAGCGGGACGTTCGGCCACCAAGCGACGGATATCGGCAGCTGGGACGTGGCCTTCGATGGTGTAGTCGCCGATCGTCGCCGTGTGGCACGAGACAAGATTATCGGGGATGCCACGTTCGCGTTTGAATGCGGTCAGTTCTTCAAGGCTGCGCTCTTCGAAGCTGACGGCAAAGCCGTTCTCGCGAAGGTGGCCGATCCAGGCATTGCAGCAGGGGCAGCCCGGATCCTTGACCACGTGGATACTCGCGTCTGTTTCGGCCCAAACGGGCGTGGTGGCGAGGCTGATGGCCCAACTCATTGCTCCGATCATGCTGCGTCGAGATATCCGCATGTTTTTGTCCCTCGCAGTTGAACACGTTGGCATCGTTGTAGTGGTCTGCAGGCATCCAAGCCATCAATCTTTGGTGGATTTTTGCCTGATCACCGAAAGATTACTCCAATCGCGGATCGTCAGCCTGCACCAGAAGAACACCGTGATTGTTGTCTGCATCGTCATCCGTAATCTTGCGGGTTTCGACCCCGGGCAAATCAGCAAAAGCTTCCATCATGCGCTTGGGAAACCACGTCATCGGCAAGCTTTCAAAGCCGGGGACACCGTCAAGGACCCGAGAGAGCGCAATGGTGCAGTTCGCTTTTGGAACCGCACCATAGGCCATCGCCCGCTGCATGATCAGTGCTGCCACTTCGGGCGAAACTTCGACCGTCTGCTCCACTACGTCGAAAGTCTCGCGCGCATGGTAGTCGATATAGAAATCAACCATTTTCGGCGTGACACCGAAATGCACATCATTGCGCTCGGGAAGCCGCGGGTGGCGCCATGTTCCGGCGGGATCAAACATGACCCTCTGGGAGCCGTTGATCAGAAGCCCGGCATGCGCACCAGAGCCGTTGCGTGTCGAAAGCACGGTGTAGAGTGTTACCGAAGTCGGGCCGGGATGCGTGTAGCGTGATGCGACAACAGCCGCCTCCGGTGCCCAGATCGGTTCCGCCCCGCAGGCCGCCAAACTCAGGGTTGTCGCTATGGCTAGAAAAATCTTCATCATCTGTATCACCCGTCCGTGTAGCCAAACCATTATTCGCAAAACTTCGGTCATCCAGTAAACTTTCTGATAGGGCAGGTGGTGTATACAAATTCCGACAATTCTGCCGCATCCCCCGCAGATTTTTGGGGCGGTGCCGAGACACCAAAATGTCAAATGACTGTGCCGCATCATGCTGATAATCACGGTCCTATGAACAAGTCGGGCCTCTTCGTTAAAGTACTGGTTTTCGCAGCCTATGTGCTGGCGATGCTTGTTCCCGGTTTGACTATGGTCGGTGAGCAAACTCAGGCTGAACATGCGCAGATGATGGCCATGGCCGGTCACGAAATGACCATGGCCGATATGGGCAGCGACAAGTCAGACCAAACAATGCTCTTGTGCCAGCAACATTGTTTGGTTGTGGTTGCGACCCTGCCGGCAGCAGATCAAACGATTGAAATAGCCGGGCACCCGATTGACGTTGTGACCGGAGATGATCCTCTGGTTTCCTCCCTGGCCTTTCCGCCCCCCGGACATCCTCCAAAAGCCGTAGTGATCTGACCCTGCAGAGCAGGCGTTCGCGCCATGGTCTGCCAGTCTGTTATTTTCTGCGACTTACAGGAGAACTCACATGTCGCTTTTGACCCGACGCGGCTTTCTTGCCGCAACTTCGGCTTCGGCCGCTACTTTGCTTTTGCCCGCCCAAGTGCGTGCTCAATCCACCCGGATGACCCTTTCGGCCACATCGCGGACCATTGAGGTGCAAGGCAAGGCTGCGACAGTCTGGGGCTTGCTCGACGGCAACGGACGTTCCGGCCTTGTCTTTGATCCAGGGCAGACCTTCGCGGTTGATCTGACCAATACGCTTGACGCACCGACCATCATCCACTGGCACGGTCAGATCCCGCCCAATATACAGGACGGGGTGCCCGACCTGCCGATGCCGATGCTCCAACCCGGAGAGTCTCGCGGCTATGACTTTGCCGCACGTCCCGGGACGCATTGGATGCATGCCCATATCCCGGAGCATGAAATGCTACTGCTTGCTGCCCCGCTCGTGGTTCGCCGACCGGAAGATGTGTCGGCCGACAGGCAGGAAGTGACGCTATTCCTGCATGACTTCTCCTTCAGACCACCAGCCGAAGTGCTGGCGGAGATCACTGGCGGCACCTCGATGGCCGGGATGGATCACAGCCAGATGGGGCAGGACGGCACGGCCGCGATGGACATGGACGCTGCGGGGCAGGGCGACACGATGTCGATTCCGGGCATGGACGGCATGGCCATGGACCTGAACGACTATAACTTTGATGCCTATCTCGCCAACGACCGCACCCTTGACGACCCCGAGATATTGCAAGTCGACAAAGGCGGTCGGGTCCTTGTCCGCGTCATCAATGCGGCAGCAGCGACGGTATTCTGGATCGACACAGGCAGCCTGCCGGGGCGGTTGGTCGCCGTGGATGGCGAGCCGGTCCAGCCCGTGCCCGGCAGCCGATTCGGCTTGGCCAAGGGTCAGCGGCTTGACATCGAACTGAATGTGCCGGCCGAGGGTGG
>JANOFE010000234.1:0-2769 GCA_031413495.1 Pseudorhodobacter sp.
AAGTCAAAGCGCAAAGCGGTTTGATCTTGTGAGCCGTCCCCGGACGGCTTACATGACATAAAGTTTTCCCGCGCCGCCGACCGGACAAACGGTCCGGCGGCGCAGTCATGAAAGACAAGTCACATGGCGTCAGCAGCAGAACAGATGGCAGCGAACCTAAGTTGGGGTGCGCTAGGCAAGGCAACCGATCTTCGCCAGAGGATCTTTTTCACCATCGGACTTTTGATGGTCTACCGCCTTGGCACCTATATTCCGGTTCCCGGCATTGATGGCGGCGCGTTGCGTTCGTTCATGGAAGATGCGGGCGCAGGGATTGGCGGCATTCTGAACATGTTCACTGGTGGTGCTATCAGCCGGATGGGCATCTTTGCGCTGGGGATCATGCCGTACATCTCGGCGTCGATCATCGTGCAGTTGTTGTCTTCGATGCTGCCGAAGTTTGAACAGTTGAAGAAAGAAGGCGACCAAGGCCGCAAGAAGCTGAACCAATATACCCGCTATGGCACGGTGTTTCTGGCGGTGTTTCAGGCCTGGGGGATTGCTGTCAGCATCGAAGCTGGCGATTTGGCGCATGATCCGGGGCTGTATTTCCGTCTGGCCTGTGTAGTGACGCTGGTGGGTGGCACCATGTTCCTGATGTGGCTGGGTGAACAGATCACCGCGCGCGGCATCGGCAATGGTGTGTCGCTGATCATCTTCACCGGCATTGTGGCTGAAATTCCTGCCGCCATTGCGCAGTTCTTTAGTCAGGGCCGGTCGGGGGCTATTTCCACACCCGTTATCCTTGGCGTGATTGTCATGGTGATCGCTGTGATTGCGTTTGTTGTGTTCATGGAACGGTCCTTGCGCAAGATCCATATCCAGTATCCGCGCCGTCAGGTGGGCATGAAGGTTTATGACGGCGGATCATCGCATCTGCCGATCAAGGTGAACCCGGCGGGCGTTATTCCGGCGATCTTTGCGTCGTCGCTGTTGCTGCTGCCGACCACGATTTCCGCGTTTTCGGGCGCGCAAACCGGGCCGGTGATGTCAACCATCCTTGCCTATTTCGGCCCCGGCCAGCCGCTGTATCTGTTGTTCTTCACATCGTTGATCGTGTTCTTTTCGTATTTCTACACAACGAACGTGGCGTTCAAGACCGAGGAAGTGGCCGACAATCTGAAAAACCAGAATGGCTTTATTCCGGGTATTCGTCCCGGACAGCGGACGGTGGAATATCTGGATTATGTTGTGAACCGTATTCTGGTGCTTGGGTCTGGCTATCTGGCCTTGGTGTGCCTGCTGCCCGAAATTCTGCGCAGTCAGTTCGCCATTCCGTTCTACTTTGGCGGCACGTCTGTGTTGATCGTGGTATCGGTGACGATGGATACGATTCAGCAGATACAATCGCATTTGCTGGCGCATCAATACGAAGGGCTTATTGAGAAGTCGCAATTGCGCGGCAAAAAACGCACGGGCACCAAAGCTCCGGCGCGGCGCTGATACCGGGGGGCGGGCGTGGTTAATATAATTCTTCTTGGTCCGCCGGGGGCGGGCAAAGGCACGCAGGCCAAACGGTTGGTTGACACGCGGGGAATGGTGCAACTGTCCACTGGTGATATGCTGCGCGAGGCGAAGACGTCTGGCACCGAGATGGGCCGATTGGTTGCGGCAGTGATGGACCGCGGTGATCTGGTAACCGATGAGATTGTGATCGGGTTGATTGCCGAAAAGCTGGCAACCCCGTCGGTTGGCGGATTTATTTTTGACGGCTTCCCGCGCACCTTGAAGCAAGCCGATGCCTTGGCCGATTTGCTGATGCAATCGGGGCAGGGGCTTGATGCGGTGATCGAGATGCAGGTTGATGATGCAGCACTGGTTGCGCGCATCGCTGGCCGGTACACCTGCGGCAATTGCGGTGAGGTTTATCACGACACGACAAGACCGACCAAAAAGCCGGGGGTTTGCGATGCCTGCGGGTCTGCCGACCTGAAACGTCGCGCCGATGATAATGCCGATGCGCTGCGCACCCGGTTGATGGAATATTACAAGAAAACATCGCCGTTGATTGGCTATTACTATGCCAAGAAACAGCTGTCATCGGTAGATGGATTGGCGGAAATGGACGTTGTTGCAGCGGCCGTTGCAAAAGTTCTTGACAGGTAGGAATAAGCCCTGTCGTGCCCTTGACGGGCATGGCAAAACCCCATAGATCACGGCGTCTCGCTAGAGAATCGTCATAGGCTTTGGGAAACTAGATCGTCATGACAATCGTACCGGGGTGCCGCCAGGTGCCGACCGGTGTTGTGAAAAAAAGGTTCTGGAATTACGGAACCGCAACAAAGAAGGAAGACACGTTTGGCACGTATTGCTGGCGTTAACATACCCACCGCGAAACGGGTTCCGATCGCGCTGACGTATATCACGGGCATTGGCCCGTTCATTGCAGAACAAATCTGTGCCTCCGTTGGGATTGATCGCGCCCGCCGCGTCAACCAATTGTCGGATGCCGAAGTGCTGCAAATCCGCGAATATATTGACGCAAATCTGACGGTTGAAGGCGATTTGCGTCGTGACACCTCGATCAACATCAAGCGATTGATGGATCTGGGCTGCTACCGCGGCCTGCGTCACCGTCGCAACCTGCCAGTTCGTGGCCAGCGCACCCATACCAACGCACGCACCCGCAAAGGCCCCGCAAAGGCCATTGCCGGTAAGAAGAAATAAGGGGCGCTGAGATATGGCACGCGAAAAAACCCGCGCTAAGAAAAAAGAGCGCAAGAATATCGC
>JANOFE010000235.1:0-6924 GCA_031413495.1 Pseudorhodobacter sp.
ACTGGGGCCAGGATCGGCATCGACAGCACGGCCAGACCGGAGGTCGAGGGGACAAGGAACGACATCCCCACCTCGATCCAGTAAATCACGTTAATGAAGGCCACCCCCGGCAGGCCGGCGACTGTGGTTTCGGCGGAATGCAGGATGGTGTCGGTGATGTGCCCTGCATCCATCACCACCACGATCCCGCGCGCGAGGCCAATAATCAGGGCCACGCCCAGCAAATCACGTGCGCCGTTGACAAAGGTTTCCACCAGCCGCGCCTCGCCCAGTCGGGCAATGATGCCGATAATGATGGCCGCGATCAAAAACAGCCCCGACATCTGCGCCATCCACCAGCCTTGGCTGGACACACCCCAGATCATCACGCCAAAGGTCAGGGCAAACAGGATCAGCACGATCTGATGCAGGCCGGTAAACGCGGTCACACCTGTGGACTTGCCGCCCAGAAAATGCGCCTCGTTTGCCGTCTTTTTGTCAAAAACCAGCGATTTTGACGGATCCGCTTTGACCCTTGCGGCATAGCGCATGACGAAGGCGACCGTGACCAGCCAGCACAGGCCCAGAATGATCAGTCGCAGCGCCAGCCCATCGGCGAAGGTCACCCCCGCCGCATCCGACGCGATCACCGTGGAAAACGCATTGATGGTAGACCCTAGCACCCCCACACCCGCCCCTAGCATGATCACCGCCACCGCCACCACGGCGTCGTAACCTGCTGCGATCAGAACCGGTATCAGAAGGACGTAAAACGCCAGCGTTTCCTCAGCCATGCCATAGGTCGTGCCACCAAGCGCAAACAACGCCATCAGGAACGGGATCATCCAGTTTTCCCGCCCCTTCAGCCGGACCATCGCCCGCGCAATACCTGCGTCAATCGCCCCGGTAGCCGTGACCACACAAATAAACCCGCCGATGATCAGCACGAAAAGCGACACGTCGATGGCGTTGGCGGAATAGCTGTCGGGGTCATAGAAGCCAGCGATGGGGGCCAAAATGACATCGAACACACCCTGCGGATTAGCATCAGTCGGCTTGTAGCTGCCCGCCACCGGTACATCTTTGCCCAGCGCCTCGGACGGCACACGGCCATAGAGACCAGCCGGGATGATCCAGGTCAGTGCCGCCACCAGAATGATCAGCGCGAACAAAATGGTGAAGGCCGACGGAAAGCGAAAACCTTTTGGCGGGGTATCGGTGGGCGGTGATTTCGCGGACAGCGGCATGATGCGGTCACTTTGCCAAAGATGGGGATCCGGGATGGAACCACGCGGGGGATTGAATCGTGCCAGGCGACACGCTTCAGACAACACTGTATTCACACTGCCCGGCACTGCACCCAGCCACGTTGATCTGGATCAAGGTTGTGGGGTTTATCGACTCCAAGTGACTATTTTCGATGAGTATTGGGTGGTATGCGACCGACGCAAACTTGCCACGATTGACAGGCCCACGATTTGCAAAACATGGCAGATCAAAGAATTTCGATTATGTTCAAATTTCGCAGAACTTTTTCTACAGTTTTGCGTTATATGATGTTGGACGTTTACAAAGGGGCTGAAATGGCATTGCATGAAGCCCTAAAGCCGCACCAAAATTGCGCAAATTGCCCGATCCACTATCGCGCGATATGTGCGCAATGCGAACCGGACGAGCTGCGGCTTCTGGAAGAAATAAAATACTATCGCAGTTTCGAGGCCGGGCAGACGGTGATCTGGGCCGGGGACCGAATGGATTTTGTGGCCTCGGTGGTTACCGGCGTCGCCACCCTGACCAAAACCATGGAAGATGGGCGCACGCAGATGGTGGGCTTGATGCTACCATCAGATTTTGTCGGGCGGCCGGGCCGCGATACCACGCCGTATAACGTTACCGCCGTCACTGACCTGCTGATGTGCTGTTTTCGCAAGAAACAGTTCGAAGCGATGATGATCCGCACGCCACATATCGCGCACCGTCTGCTGGCCATGACTTTGGATGAATTGGACGCTGCGCGCGAATGGATGCTGCTGCTGGGCCGCAAGACGGCCCGCGAAAAGATTGCCAGCCTGCTTGCGATCATCGCGCGGCGCGATGCTGATCTGGCGGCGCCCGCGCACAATAAACAAAGATCATTCGAGCTGCCGCTGACCCGCGCGGCGATGGCTGATTACCTTGGCTTGACGCTTGAAACGGTCAGCCGACAAATCACTGCACTAAGGCAAGACGGCGTAATAGTTCTGCAGGGTTTGCGGCATGTGGTGGTGCCCGATATCGACCGACTGCATGGTGAAGCTGGTACGGATGAGTTTACGGGAATGCAGGTCTAGGATCGTTTGCTTACCGCAAGACAACCCTAATGGGCCATGAAGACCGGAACTTCCGCCAATTCCAGCATGTCGCGTGTAGCCCCGCCCAGAATCGCCTCGCGAAACCGCGAATGACCGTAAGCCCCCATCACCAGCATATCGGCTGCGCGGTCACGCACCACGCGGTTTAGCTCATCTGTCATTTTCGGCATGGTTTTGGCCAGCACGGCCACTTCGACGTGAACGCCGTGCCGCGCCAGCATTTGTGACAACGCACCGCCGGGATCGGACCGGTCCGCACTTTGGGACGACGGGTCTATAATGGCGATGGTCACCTGTTTGGCGGCACGCAGCAGCGGCAGTGCTTTGCGGATGGCCACCAAGGCCTCGGCGCTCTCATTCCAAGCCACAACGACTTGCTGGCCCAGCGTCGTCGTCCCCAACGCCTCGGGCAGGCCGTTCACGGGCACAACGAGCACCGGTGCGCGGCCTTGAAACAGCGCTGCCTCAACAAGCAGATCAGCGTAGTTGGCTGCATGTTTGCCGTAAGGAATGGGCAGAATAACAAGATCATTGAAGCGGGCTTGTCGGGCGATCAGATCGGTCAAACCACCCATCTGCGCTATCGCCGTTTCTACTGAAAAGCGCAGTCCTTCGGCGCTCAATCGGTCTGCGACCAACGATTGCAATTTGGCCACTTCCGCTCCTGCACGGGCAAAGTCGTCAAGGTTATAGACAGGCCCTGCCCCCGGATAGTAATAGCCAACCTGGGAATGGTCGATGCCCAGGCAAAGCACTTCAAGATGTGCATCTTCCCGCCGCGCAAGCAAAATCGCAGCCGCAAGTGTAGACGCAACTGCGCTGGGGCTACTGACGATGGTCAAGAGCGATTTATAGGCCATATGGAGGCTCCTTTTTTCCAGCGACACGCCTGAACGACACACTTAAGACGATTGGACCGGACCCGCGTTGATGCAGATCAATCTGCTGACACCTTGGATCGCGCATTATGGGGTTCGCAATCTTTCTGTCCGCCCCAAGGGAGTTGACACATGGCGAACCTGAAAGCAGGTCCAGCCCCCATGCGTGGCCTGACCACAGCCGAAGCCGCGGCCCGCCTTGCCGCCGACGGCCCCAACGCCCTGCCCCGTGCCAAGCGGCGCTCGCCCCTTCGGATCATCCTGAACGTGCTGCGCGAGCCGATGCTGGCGCTGCTGCTGGCGGGGGGCGTGGTCTATCTGCTGCTCGGAAGCCGGGCCGAGGCGCTGATCTTGCTGGCCTTTGCCTGCATGTCGATCGGCATCACTGCCGTGCAAGAGGCACGGACCGAGCGGGTTCTGGAGGCATTGCGCGATCTGACCAGCCCGCGCGCGTTGGTGGTGCGGCGCGGCGCGCGGCTGCGCATCGCGGGCACCGAAGTGGTGCGCGGTGACGTGATTGTGCTGGCCGAGGGCGACCGCGTGCCCGCGGATGCGCGGCTTTTGCAGGCGGCGGATCTGTCGGCGGACGAATCCCTGCTAACCGGCGAGGCGGTGCCGGTGCGCAAGGCCGTGGGGGCGGCGGATGCCACCGCGAGGCCGGGAGGCGACGATCAACCGCTGGTCTATTCCGGTACGTTAATCGTGCGGGGCACCGCCTTGGCCGAAGTGACAGCGACTGGTGCGCGCAGTGAGATCGGCAAGATCGGCACGTCGCTCGACCAATTGGAAACCGGCACGCCGCACCTGCAGCGCCAGATGCGTACCCTTGTGCTGGCCTTTGCGCTGATCGGCGGGGCGGTTGCGCTGCTGGTGGTGGGCCTGTATGGCTGGCTGCGCGGCGATTGGCTGGACGGAGTTTTGGCGGGCATTGCGGTGGGCATGGCAATGCTTCCCGAGGAATTTCCGATGGTGCTGGCCGTGTTCATGGCGATGGGGGCATGGCGGATTTCCAAGGCGCGGGTGCTGACCCGACGGGCATCTGCCATCGAGGCCCTGGGCGCGGCATCAGTGCTGTGCACCGATAAAACCGGCACTTTGACTGAAAACCGCATGACAATAGCGGCGCTGCATCTACCGGGCGGGCAGGCGTTTACAATCGGCAATGACCCGGTGCCGGATGCATTTCGCGAATTGGCGGCTGCGGGCGTGATGGCGTCCGCGCCGGAACCTTACGATCCGATGGAAAAGGCCTTTCACGCGCTGGCAAAGGCGGATTTGCGGACAGGTGAGACATTGCCGGGCGATGGCCGCAGGCTCATCCGCTCCTATCCGCTGTCGTCCAAATTGCTGGCGATGTCACAGGTTTGGGACCGGTCTGATGGGAAAGGTGGCCATATGGTTGCCACCAAAGGTGCCCCTGAGGCGATTGCTGATCTGTGCCATTTGGATGGTTCTGCGCGGGCAAAGATGACCGCGGCAGTGGATACCATGGCCGCCATTGGCCTGCGTGTTCTGGGTGTGGCAGAGGCTGGTTTTGCCGCCAAAGACCTGCCAGCGGACCAACATGATTTCGATTATCGGTTTTTGGGATTGGTGGGTCTGGCTGACCCTTTGCGGCCGTCTGTCCCCGCGGCCGTCGCACAATGCAAAAGCGCCGGTATCCGCGTGATCATGATCACCGGCGATTATCCCGCCACCGCTTTGGCGATTGCAACGGATGCAGGGATTGGCGGGGATACAGTCATCGACGGCACCGCACTAGCCGCAATGTCCGATACTGATCTTGCGAAAACCGTGCAAACCGCCACCGTCTTTGCCCGCATCCTGCCTGAACAGAAACTGCGCATCGTCACGGCGTTGCAGGCCAGTGGCGCGATTGTGGCGATGACCGGCGACGGGGTAAACGACGCACCATCATTAAAGGCGGCCGACATCGGCGTGGCGATGGGCGGGCGCGGCACCGATGTGGCGCGCGAGGCATCCAGCATCGTGCTGCTGGATGATGATTTCGGGTCCATCGTCACCACCGTCCGGCTGGGACGGCGGATTTATGACAACCTGCGCAAGGCGATGTCATTTATCCTTGCCGTGCATGTGCCGATCGCGGGCCTTGCGCTGATTCCGCTGGCGTTCGGGATGCCGCTGCTGTTTGGCCCGGTGCATATTGCCTTTCTGGAAATGGTCATCGACCCGGTGTGTTCGCTGGTGTTCGAGGCGGAAGGTGAGGAAGACGGCGTTATGGACCGCCCGCCGCGCCCGGTTGCAGAGGCGTTGTTTTCAACCCCCACGATTATCTGGAGCCTCGCGCAGGGCGCGCTTGTTTTGGGCGTGGTCACCACAATCCTGTTTCTAGCCCCCGACTATGGATTTGATACCGATCAGGTCCGCGCTTTGACCTTTCATTCGCTGGTTTTCTGCGTCGTGGCGCTGATTTTTGTGGATCGTTCTGTCTCCTCATCAATTATCTCTGCGATCATCCGGCCAAACCGTGCACTGGCTTATGTGCTGCCCATCGTGGCGGTGCTGCTGGCGGTGACAATTTTCTGGGCTCAGGCACGGGATTTATTCCGGTTTGGCGCGCTGGATGCGCAATGGCTGGTGGTGCCACTGGGTGCGGGCTGTCTTACTCTTGTTGCGTTAGAACTGCTCAAGCCGGTGTGGAGATTCACGCTGCGCTCAGGTCAAAACCGGGCTCCGTTGGAGGCGGTGGCGCAATAGCAGCAGAAATATTGATTTGGATCAACCCACCCGCAGACGTTTTGACACACGGTATTATTGTGTCGGGGTGGCACTCGTCATTCGTACCGTTAACCGAGATTTGGGCAGGAAAACTAAACTCACGCCGCTCCCTAAAATTCCCCGCAGCTTAAGTTAAGGATGCTTTAGATGACCCTTCAAATGCTTGTGCCAATCCACACTTATCCTGACGGAAACTCTGCCAACTTTGCAGCCCATGTCGCGACCGTCGCCCGCCATTTGAACGCTGACGTGCATGGGCTGGTTCTCTACGCCACGTTTCCGCCGGCCTCTTCGCTGATCGGAAACATGATCATCAGTGTTGACGGCATGGTGCGCGAGGTAACGGCAAAGTGCCATACCAAGGGTGCGGAACTAATTGACGCAATGCAAAAAGCCACCGAATCGGTTGGCGTCAGATTTCGCAGTACCCATTTGGATTGCGCTTTGGGTACGATCGGTGCTGCCGCAGAAACTTATGCCAGGTATCATGATCTGATTGTCACCGGCATTTGCGCCAATGATGTTTCGATGGAGGCGACGGCTGAAACCCTGATGTTCGCCTCTGGCAGACCAACCTTATTGGTGCCGCAAGATTTGCCGCCATCGCAGTATCAACACGTCATGATTGCCTGGGATGGCAGCCGCGTCGCCACCCGTGCGCTTGCGGATGCGCGTGATTTTCTGCGGCTTACCAAAACTGTGTCAATTGCTGTGGTGACTGACGAAAAAACCCTGCCCGAGAAAAATCCAGCCCTGAAACTGGCCGAGTATCTTGATTTGCACAACATCAAGGCAGCGGTGGCGCTGGTGCAGGGCCAACGGCATCCGATTGCGCACGTGCTGCAGAACCATGCTAAAGAAATCGGGGCTGACATGATGGTGATGGGCGCATTCGGCCATTCCCGGATGCGCGATTTTGTATTGGGCGGGGCCACCACCGGCATTTTGCGGGAGCTGGAACTGCCAGTGCTTCTGTC
>JANOFE010000236.1:0-9706 GCA_031413495.1 Pseudorhodobacter sp.
TTGTCCAGCACATGCACCGACAGATGAATGGCCAGCGTTGCGCCAGTTTTGGCGAAATTCACCAAATCTTCGCCCTCTGGCATCGCGCTCGCCCGCCCCGAAGTGCGGGTCAGCACTACCGATTGCGCCACACCCGGCAGGGTCAGTTCTGCTGCCAGCGCCGCTGCCGCCGCCGCGAATGACGGCACACCCGGTGTTACGTCATAGGGAATGCCAAGCGCACGAAGGCGGCGCAACTGTTCACCCATCGCCGACCACACCGACAGATCACCTGAATGCAACCGTGCCACATCATGGCCCGCCGCATGGGCAGTAGCTATTTCGGCAATAATTTCGTCCAGCGACAAGGACGCTGTGTTTACAATATGCGCGCCGGGGGGGCAGTGTGCCAACAGCGCCTGAGGCACCAAAGACCCGGCGTAAAGACAAACGGGGCTTTTCGCGATCAAATCCCGCCCCCGCAGGGTTATCAAATCCGGCGCACCCGGCCCGGCGCCAATAAAATGCACGGTCATGGTGACGTTCCTATCGCAATTGCCGCTGTTGCCATATGGTCAGGCGATACGGCGCGCGGGGCCAGAAGCCGTGCATCAGACCCTATTGGAGCCAAAGCAGCCGCTTCTGCCAAAGATCCAGCCCCGGTTTTTTGGCGCACGCGGGCGGAATCCGTAAGCGTGACTTGCAAGGCTACATCTGCCGCCGATACTCCAAAAATCGGCAACCCCAGCTCTGCCGCAAAGGCCACCATCACGGCAGCCCGCGCCTTTGCTTCGCTGGTCGCCAGCGCAGTCACGCCAACCGCACCACCCGCCGCCGCAAGCGCCGCGCGCAGGGAAGCCAAACTTGCCTCTGCCCTGAAACCAAGCCCTGCAACCTTCATTTTACCACACTCCATTGCACCACGGGTCGTGACGCAGCCCACCCGCGCATACGCCCCATGGGGGCCGCTTGTGCAAGGTCTATCCGCAATAGGGCCCCGCCTTTCGCTCCGTGCCATTGGGCGAGAAGGCTTTCGGTTTCCAACGTCACCCCATTGCAAACCATCCGCCCGCCGTCAGGCAAGGCATCCCATATATGCCGCAAAAGCGCGTCTGACGCGCCGCCACCTACAAAAACCGCGTCGGGCGGCGCACGACCAATCAGCACTGCCGGGGCCGCGCCCTCGACAACCTGCATCTGCCCGCCAAGCCCGAAACTATCTACGTTTGTCCGAATGTTCGCGACCCGGTCGCTGCGCGCCTCGACCGCAATCGCGCGGCCCCCGGCCCGGCACCATTCCACCGAAACAGACCCTGATCCGGCCCCAATATCCCACAACAATTCACCCGGACGGGGGGCCAGTGCAGCCAATGTCATCGCCCGGATTGGGGATTTGGTGATCTGGCCATCATGGGCAAAGCTGGCATCTGGCAGGCCGGATGTTGCGGGTAAATCTGTTATCACTGCGCCAACGGGTTCAATCGCCACTGCCACCAAAGCGCTAAGGTCTCTCAGTTTTGGACTATCGGCCCGCGTCTGTCGGACCCGTTCTGCGGGTCCGCCCAACGCCTCTAAGACCCAAAGCCGCGCTTCACTTTGGCCCAGCTGCACCAGCCAATCGGCAAGAGCGCCAACTGCCCCAGCATCCCGCAACAGACAGATTGCTCTACGCCCGGCTGACAGATGTGGCAAAAGCCGCGAAAAAGGGGCAGCGTGCAGACCTAAACAGGCAACATCCTCGATCCGCCACCCAAGTCGCGCCGCAGCCAGCGAAAACGTCGATGGCGCGGAAAAGCATCGCCACTCCGACGGATTAAGATGCTTGGCCAGACTGCCACCCACGCCATGCCAGAACGGATCACCAGACGCCAAAACGGCAACGTTAGACCCTTTTAGGGCCAGCACAGCCCCTACATCAAACGGCACGGGCCACGCCTTGCCACGATCCGCGGCACCAATAAGCGCCAAGTGCCGGGGACCGCCAAAGATAAATTCGGCCGCCGCCAGCGCATCACGGCTTGCATCGGTAAGGCCAGCCAGTCCATTCTCGTCCAAACCGATGATTGAGAGCCAAGGATCACCCACAATGCGCGTCCTTCTTTTGGGTGGCACAACCGAAGCGACGGCCCTTGCCCATGCGTTCGCCGACAAAGGCATCGACGCCGTGTTTTCTTATGCCGGACGCACCGCAAACCCCGTTGAGCAACCGCTGCCCACGCGCCTCGGTGGTTACGGCGGGGTAAAGGGTCTGGCAAATTATGTTATTGACGCGCAAATCACCCATATCGTCGATGCCACGCATCCTTTTGCCACCCAGATCAGCCGGAACGCGGTTGAAGCCAGTGCTTTGACCGATACGCCCCTTTTGGCCCATGAACGCCCAGCATGGCGCGCGCAACCGGGCGATACTTGGGTGCATGTCGCTGACACGCAGGCTGCCGTGGCTGCCTTGCCTGCAAAGCCTGCCCGCATATTCCTTGCCATCGGCAAACAAACCCTTCCTGCCTTTGCCACCCGCCCCGACCATTTTTATTTGCTGCGCCTGGTGGATGCGCCGGATGCCGCGCTGCCGATGCCGCATGCCGAAGTGGTGCTGGACCGTGGGCCGTTTACCTTGGAATCCGATATGGAATTGATGCGCGCCCATGCCATCACCCATATAGTCGCCAAAAACTCTGGCGGTAGTGGCGCTTTGGCAAAACTGGAGGCGGCGCGGCGGCTGCATCTGCCAGTGATCCTGATTGCGCGGCCTGCTATTGCCGACAGGCCAATGGCCAGAAGCATCCCCGATGTACTGGAATGGTTGGATCATTCTGCCCGCCTTGGTGTGTAAACAAACCGACCCACCCGCCGCGTAGCCGAATTGCCGACAATCACCACTGTGCGCATATCGGCCATATCGGGTGTAGCCTCTCCCAGGGTCACAGTTTGAATATATTCGTCCGGCGTCGTCACTGCGCGGGCAAAGGTGATCAACCGATCCGGCCCGCATTCCTGCAGTAAAACCTCCAACGCGCGCACAAACTGATGCGGTCTGCTGGCCGAACGCGGGTTGTAAAACGCCATTGCGAAATCGGCCCTTGCCGCCGCGCGTAAACGTGCCTCGACCAAGTCCCAAGGCTTCAGGTTATCACTTAGATTGATCGCACAAAAATCATGCCCCAAAGGCGCACCCGCCCGCGCCGCTGCTGCGAGCATGGCCGTAATACCGGGCAAAATGCGAATATCAAGGGCGTGGTCCATCGGTCGGGCTTCAAGCGCCTCGAACACGGCCGACGCCATGGCAAACACGCCCGGATCGCCGGATGATACCACAACAACCCGCCCCCCCGCGCGCGTCAGATCAAGCGCCAAACCTGCGCGGTCCAGTTCAACCCGGTTGTCCGATGCGTGCAGTGTCAAGCCATCACGCGGGGCCACCCGCGCGACATAGGGGAAATACCCAATCACATCGGTGGCCTGCGCCAACGCCAGTGACACCTCTGGCGTGATCATTCCTGCATCCCCCGGTCCCAGACCAGCGACCACCAGCCAGCCGGTCATTCGGCCCCCCCGGTCTCTGGCCTGCGCCCATGCCCATGCACCAACACGATCGCGAAATAGGGGCAATCGGCGGCGTCTGCATCGGCCAATTTCAAAACCCGCTGCCCGGGCATGGTGCCGCGTTCCACCAACCACGCATCCTCCAGCCGCCCCGCCGCCAGCAGCGCCCGACGCACACGCGGCAAATGGCGGCCCGTTTTCATCACCACCAACGCATCGGCGGTTTGCATATGGCGCACCAATTCCGCCTCTGGCAACGTGCCCATCAGCACCGTCATCACATCATCGCCCCAGGTGATAGGCGTGCCAGTGGCATGCCAGCAGCCCGCCATGCCGGTAATGCCCGGCACAACTTCCACCACTGTGCGGCCCTGCAGGCGGCTGTGCAAATGCATGAACGAGCCATAGAAAAACGGATCGCCCTCACACAGCACGATCACATCATCAAATTGGGAAAGATGGGCCAGACGGTCTGCCCACAGATCATAGAACCCTGCCAAAGCATCATTATAGGCGGGGCTGTCGAACGGCAGCTCAGTGGTCACCGGATATTCCATCGGATATTCGGTAACGCCCGCGGCCAGCATCCCGTCCACAATCGCCCGTGCTTGGCCAGCCCGCCCCGCCTTGCGGAAATAGGCCACATGCCGCGCAGCGCGGATCAACCGATCTGACCTGATCGAAATCAGGTCCGGGTCGCCGGGGCCAAGGCCTGCGCAGATGATCTTGCCCAAACGTCTACTCCTTCCGGCTGGCCAGCGCGTTCACCGCCGCCACGGTGATCGCCGATCCGCCTAGCCGCCCGTTTATCACCATTGATGGCACAGGCCGAGCATCCATCAACGCCGCTTTGGATTCCGCCGCCCCAATGAAACCGACCGGGCAGCCAATGATCGCGGCAGGGCGCGGGCAACCTTCATCTTCCAACATGTTCAGCAGATGAAACAGCGCCGTCGGCGCATTGCCAATCGCCACCACCGCCCCGGATAGGTGCGGCCGCCACAATTCGACCGCCGCCGCCGAGCGGGTATTGCCCATGGCCTTCGCAAGTCCGGCAACGCGCGGATCCTGTAACGTGCAAATCACCGCATTATCTGCAGGCAACCGGGTTCGCGTGATGCCTTCTGACACCATCCGCACATCGCACAGGATAGGCGCCCCGTCTTCAAGCGCTGCCCGCGCGGCAATTGCCATGCCAGGGGTGAACTGCGCATAAGCCTCCAGCCCCACCATCCCCGCCGCGTGGATCATGCGGACCACGACGACCTCTTCTTCGGGCGTAAAACGTGCCAGATCAGCCTCGGCTCGGATGGTGGCAAAAGACCGAAGGTAAATCGCCGCGCCGTCGGTTTCATAGAGATGCGGCATGCTGTCCCCCGAAAATCGTGCTTGGCCCTGACAGCAACGCAGCCGTTGAAAGGCCGTCTTTTTCTGGCGTATCCCCTGCCAACCCATAACGCAGAAAACCAAATCCAGTGGCTTGCCCAACCAGAGTAATGGCTTTGGCCTTGGGCAACGCACAGCCCTTGGCGCAGCCAGAAACATGCAACAAGGACCCGTCCGGCACATAAGGTGCAAGCCTGCGCGCCAAGGTGCGTGTGGCTTGCAAACCCTGCGGACATCCCGGTGCACCAGTACAGGCCACGACCCGCAGCAACGGGTCATTGGCGCGGCTGATCAGGCCCGGCAGATCGGGGGCGACATGCACCCCCTCAAGCAATAGCATCCGCCAAGGCGTTAGCCGCATTGCACCAAGCCTTGCCAGCGCCACCGCAGTGATCTGACCAAACTCCAATCCCACAAGATATCCTAAGGAATAAGACCCCGGCGCAGGGGCAGGGGCTATAGGATACTGCGAAGCGGTAACCGAAAATTCTTCATGCGAAAAATTTTCTTCTCCCTTAGCCAAATGCGCCGCCATCCGGCCTCGCCCTTTGGGCGCGCCACCGCTTTGCATGAACCAATGGGCAAGGCGAAGAGCGGCCTCAACCGCCGTTTTTGGCGTGACAGGAATACCATTGGCATCGCCGTCAGCCCGGCAAATCAAACCACCAGAAACCCGCTCTATCCGAATATCAGCCGACGCCGACCCCAGCACTGGAACCGCGCCGGTATCCACTGCAAAGCCAAACTTACCCGGCAAATCCGGCGCATCATCCGCCGCCAAAGCCTGCGCCAACCCCTGCGCAATATCCTGCGCGCCATCGCCGTCCTGCCAGAATGGTGTCACCAGAATGTTGCGACGCGCCTCTGCCTCGGCTGATAGATCGAGCAGGCCCAAGCTCTGCAACCCCGCCATCAGCGGGTCATAACCAGCCTCCGTCACGCCGCGCAGCTGCAGGTTCGCACGTGCGGACAGATCAATCAGCCCATTGCCATGTTTTGCCGAAAGGGCTGCGATCCCTGCCACCTGATCAGCCGACAAACGCCCGCCGCGCGGCCTGATCCGCACCACCAAACCGTCACCTGACAGCATGGGTCGCAGAGCACCGGGGCACCAGCCTTGAATGATCGGGCCCTGAACGATAGGGCCTTGGATGATCGCCGCACTCATGCCTCCGCCCTCATCGCCACAGCAATCGAATTGCGCCGTGTCACCCAAAGCCCCGCTGCGTGCAATGCAGCAAAGCGATCCCGCATCGCAGCCAAGGCTCCGGGGTTTTCACGCTGCATAAACGCCACAAGATCATCGCGACCCAGCGTCGCATCATGATACAAATCAAATAGATGCGCGGGCACAGCACGGGTCAGATGCGCGAATGCCGCAAGATGATCTAGCGTCGCCCCCACCTCAGCAGCGCCCCTGAACCCATGCCGCATCATGCCATCAGCCCAAGCCGGATTTGCCGCCCGCGCCCGCACAACGCGCGCAATTTCTTCAGCCACGGTCCGCGCTTGTGGCCTGTCTGCCCGCGTCGCATCCAGATGATACAGCGCCGGGGTTTGCCCACCCAACCGTGCAACCGCCGCCGCAAAGCCGCCCTCATGCGCCGCGTAATCCGATGCAAGCAGCACGTCGGTTTCCGCCAAATCCTGCACATGGGCAAAACCATCTGCGCTGAGCACCCGCGCCTCTAACGCCGCGCGTGCGTTATGCACGGCCCCGCCCGCATCTATCGCCCATTCTGATGCAGCTAACCACGCCTCGCCCGCCGCAGCGCGGCCTTCAGCCGAATAATCCTCCAACGCATCGGTCATGCCCATACCGTACAGCCCCGGCTTTGGCCCAAACACGCGGTAGGTTTGCAGGGTGTAGGGATTATCCTCGGGCGCTTCTTCGCGCTGTGCCAAGGCCGCAGCACCCGCCTCAAATATCTGCGCCAAACCCGGAAAAACGTCTCTGAACAGGCCCGAAACACGCAAAGTCACATCAATGCGCGGGCGGCCAAGCAAAGCCAGCGGCACAACCTCAAACCCCGAAACACGGTCTGATCCGTCATCCCAGCGCGGCGAAAGACCCGCCAGATGCAGCGCCATGGCAAATTCCTCACCCGCCGTGCGCATGGTGGCCGATCCCCACAAATCCATGACCAAGCCGCGCGGCCAATCACCGTGGTCCTGCAGGTGGCGGCGCAGCAGTTCTTCGGCAAGCTTCACGCCTTGGGTATGGGCCGCACGGCTTGGCACCGCGCGCGGATCAACCGAAAACAGGTTGCGCCCGGTCGGCAGCACATCGATACGGCCACGGTAAGGCGACCCCGCCGGACCGGGGGCAACGCGCCGCCCGGCAAGCGCGGCAAGCAACCCTTCCATTTCGCCCGCCGCCTTCCCATACACATGCAAGCCATCGCCAAACTGACTTTCCTTGATGTCACACACAAACCGGTCGATCCGGGTTATCGCTTCGGCAGCTGACGCATCGTCGCGCAGCCCTAGATCAGCGGCCACGCCCACGCCGTCCGCCTCGGCGCGGATAGACGCGATCAACCGATCCCGCCGCGCGGGGTCCAGCCCATCGGCGGTGGAATATTCATCGAGCAATCGCTCCAGCCGGTGCATCGCCTCGGGCAGGGCAGAATTCACCATCGGCGGCGGCACATGGCCCAGTGTTACCGCGCCGATGCGCCGCTTGGCTTGCGCCGCTTCACCCGGATCATTCACGATGAACGGGTAAATCACAGGAATCGACCCTAACAAGGCCTCGGGCCAGCAATCCGCAGACAAAGCCACCGCCTTGCCCGGCAACCATTCCAAGGTCCCATGCGCCCCCACATGCACCAAAGCCTGTATCCCTTGCGCGCGCAGCCACAGATAAAACGCCACATAGGCGTGTCGAGGTGTACGCGAAAGATCATGATAGTCATCATCCCGCCGCAGCACATCGCCGCGTTCGGGTTGCAAGGCGACCAGCGCATTACCCCGCTGAAGGGCTTTGAACTGTATGGCCCCGAGTCGGCAGTCCGGGTCGGTATCCGGCGCACCCCAAGCTGCCATGAGATCCGCCTTCAGACCGATTGGGAGAGTGTCTAATGCGGCCAAATATGCAAACAGCGGCCAAGAAATTGTCTCTTGCTCCAGAGAACGGCCAAGATCGGTGCCACCCATCGCGGAATAGCCCGCGCCAGACAAATCTGCCAAAATAGCTTCGGTTGATGCCAGCGCATCCAACCCTACCGCATGCGCCAACTGGTGTGCCTTACCCGGATAGGTCGACAAAACCACCGCCAACTTCCGGTTCTGCACCGCCGTAGCCCCAAGTGAAACCCAGCCCGCAACGCGGTCAACCACCGCTGCAATCCGCCCCGTATCCGCCCGATGCGCAAATCGCGAAAACTGCAAATCCGGATCGCGTTTTGTGGGGGACTTGAAACTCGCCACCCCCACAAATATTCGCCCGTCCACTTCGGGCAACACCACATGCATCGCCAAATCCGCAGGCGATAACCCGCGTTCCGCCGCCACCCAGTCCTTGCGCCGCGCGGTCGACAAAGCCACCTGAAATACCGGGCAACCCGTGCCATCCAACGGTGTATCCCCGTTGGTGCCTTTCGCCGAAAACGCCGTCGCATTTACAATGGAAACAGGGTCTAACATGGCCAAAGCGCTACGCAAAAAAGCATCCGCGCCCGGTGCTTTCAGCGATGGCGCGAACAACCCGATGGCATTCAACCCACGCGCCCGCAATTCTGCAATCAAGCCATCCACGGGGCTTAAATCCGCCGAGGTCAGATAGCTACGATAAAACACCACCGCTACAAATGGCCCCTCGCCATCTGGCCCTGCAACAACCCCGCGCGGCGGATCATACCAGCCACAATCGCGCACCGTT
Source organism: Pseudorhodobacter sp. (assembly GCA_031413495.1). Taxonomy (GTDB): domain Bacteria; phylum Pseudomonadota; class Alphaproteobacteria; order Rhodobacterales; family Rhodobacteraceae; genus JACMNW01. The sequence continues at coordinate 8,792 of JANOFE010000236.1, forward strand.
TTGTCGCCCATCACCGGGCCCGCATAAAGCCCCGCTGCCAGCGCCAGTTGCGCCAAAGCCGCCTCTGCTGCCACCGCGCCCCCGGCGTCACACAGCGATGACAGCCTTCGCAGGGTCGATACGGGTAACGTGGATAACTCGTCCAACCGAGCATCTTCCCGCCCATCGGCAGGCAGAACGGCAAGCGCAATTCCCCGACGCCGTGCGATATCCTGCACCTGCATCAAGCCGTAGGGCCAGTAACTTTCGCCGCCAATCAGCCGGATCAGAATGCCTTTTGCGCCGATTAGTGTCTGTTCGACATAAGTATCCACCGACAGCGGATGCCGCAGGGCCACCAAATTCGCCAACCGCAGCGTCGGCAAACTTGCCCGCCCGCGCTGCCATCCTGCCGCGAAAGCGCCAAGGTCACTGTCGGAAAACGACATCACCACCAAATCGGCCGGGGTTTGCCCCAGGTCGAACGGTGCCTCCGTTTCCTCCAGCCCATGGCTTTCGCGGTAGACGATGTGCATGTGACTATGCCTCCAAGACAGCCCGGATTGCGGCCTCATCCACATGATGATGCTCCGCAATCACCACCAGCCGGGTTTGCCGTGCGTCTGTGCCCCACGGCCTGTCATACTGCACCCGCACCCGTTCGCCCACCGCCTGCACCAGCATCCGCATCGGTTTGCCAGTGACGGCCACATAGCCTTTTACCCGCAAAATATGCTGCTCGCGCGCCAGCCGTTGAATCGCCGCCTGCAACGCATCGGGATCGGCAACCTCGCCCAGATCCATCACCACAGTGTCAAAATCATCATGTTCGTGGTCGTCATGCCCATCATGATGCGATGGGCGCGTCGCAATATCATCTTCCGCCGCCGCACCAATGCCAAGGATCAAGCGCGGGTCGATCACCCCTTCAGACAT
>JANOFE010000237.1:0-5573 GCA_031413495.1 Pseudorhodobacter sp.
ACCCGGCCTTCCAAGGTCGCCGATCCCATATGCGGCAGCAGGACAACGTTGGGCAGATCGCGCAGGCGGGGGTTTAGCTCATGGCCGTGTTCGAACACATCCAGCCCCGCACCTGCGATTTCACCCGACCGCAGGCCCCGCGTCAGGGCGTTTTCGTCAATCACCTCGCCTCGGGATGTGTTCACGATCACGGCGGTGGGTTTCATCAGCCTCAACCGGCGGGCGTTCATCAGATGAAAGGTGCTGGGCGTATGGGGGCAGTTCACCGACAGAATATCCATGCGGGCGACCATTTGGTCCAAGGATTCCCAATAGGTGGCCTCTAGGTCTGCCTCCACCTCGGGGCGCAAGCGTTTGCGGTTATGGTAGTGGATTTGCATGCCAAAAGCGCGGGCGCGGCGGGCGACGGCCTGACCGATGCGGCCCATGCCAAGGATGCCAAGCCGCCTGCCCCCGATCCGGCCACCAAGATGCGCCATGGGCGACCAGCCTTGCCATTCGCCTGCCTGCATTTCCGCGAGGCCCTCGGGGATGCGCCGGGTGACCGACAGGATCAGCGCAAGGGTCATGTCGGCGGTGTCTTCCGTCACCACGCCGGGGGTGTTGGACACAAGGACGCCGCGTTGGCGGGCAGAGGCCACATCAATATGGTCCACCCCCGCGCCGTAATTGGCGATCAGTTTCAACCGCTCCCCTGCCTGCGCCAGCATCGCGCTATCAATCGCGTCGGTCAGCGTCGGCACCAGCACATCGCAGCGCGTCATGGCGGCGGCGATCTCCTCGCGCGTCATGCGGGTGTCGGGATCGCGCAATTCCACATCGAACAGTTCTTTCATGCGGGTTTCCACCGCAGGCGGAAGCCGCCTTGTGACAACCACATTCAGGCGGGTTGTGGGCATGTTCTGTCTCCGTGCACTTCCAAAGCGTGGTCAATACTGGCAAGGTTACGGTAAGCGGGGCGCGATACAAGGCCTTGGTGAACAGGACAGCTTGGCAATGATGAAAAGCATATGGATTGCGGCGGTGCTGGTGGCGATAGCCGGTGGTGTGGCGGCGGAAACGGCGGCGGTTGCGGCACGCGGCGCGGTGACGAACCTGCCGTTGCCACGCTATGTGACGCTGAAGAAGGCCGAGGTGAATGCACGGCGTGGGCCGGGGTTGACGCACCGCATCGACTGGGTGTTCACGCGGGCGGGCATGCCGCTGCGGATAACCGCCGAATACGAACATTGGCGCCGGGTCGAAGATGCGACTGGCGAGGGCGGCTGGGTGCAATATGCGATGCTGTCCGGTGCAAGGTCGGTTCTGGTGGCCACCGATATGGCAGAGTTTCGTGGCCGTGCAGACCGCGCCTCAGAGGTGGCATTTCAGGCCGAACGCGGTGTGATCGGGCGATTGTTGGAATGCAGCACCGATTGGTGCCGGGTCACGGTGGACGGCAACAAAGGCTGGGTGATGAAGGCCGATCTGTGGGGGGTCGAAGCGGATGAACTGGTGCAATAGGGGGGCACCTTATGGCGTCTGAGGTGCGGTTGAACCTGTCGGCGGCCTTTGCATCGGTCTGCGTGGCGGGCCTGTTGGTGGCGTTAAAGCTGTGGGCATTTGGGGCCACAGGTGCGCTGTCTGTGGCGGCATCTTTGGCGGATTCTGCGATGGATCTGATGGTGTCGCTGGGGGCGGCGGCGGCAATTCTTTATGCCGCAAAACCGGCGGATGAAGATCACGCCTTTGGCCATACCTCGGCCGAGGATCTGGCGGCTTTGGGGCAGGCCTTGTTCATCCTGATATCGGCGGGGGTGATCACCTGGGCGGCGGTGGTGCGGCTGATCTATCCTGTGGCAGGGGTGCTGCAGGCCGAAGGGCGCGGCATGCTGGTGATGGCGGTGTCGGTTGTGCTGACGCTGGCGCTGGTGCTGTGGCAGGGGCGTGTGGCGCGCCGCACCGGCAACCGCGTGGTGCAGGCGGACAGATTGCATTATCTGGGGGATTTGCTGCCCAACATCGGGGCCATCGCGTCGCTTTGGGCATCCCGGCAGTTTGGGCTGGGGCAAATTGATTCCGTGGTGGCCTTGGGCGCAGCGGGGTTGCTGGCGCTGGGGGCAATGCGCATCGGCAAAGGGGCGTTTGACGCGCTGATGGACAGGCGGGCAGACCCGGCGATTGTTGCAGGCATTGCGGCTATCGCGGCGGGTTGGCCCGGCGTGCACGGCTATCACGACCTGAAAACCCGCATGGCGGGCAGCCGGGTGTTTGTGAACCTGCATATTGAATTGGACGGCAATCAATCCCTGCGCGAGGCGCATGATATTGGCGCAGGCCTGCGCCGGGCGATCTTGACAGCCTATCCGCAGACGGATGTGATCATTCATAAAGATGTGGTGCGGGGGTAGCCAATTTTTGCGCACCAAAACCTTGATTTCGTGCTGCACAATTGCTAGGTTGCTATTCGACCAAGGAGGATAGAATGGGTGATATTTCAGAACGCGTTAGTTTGAAAACGGTTGGCGCGAATGGACAAATTTCATTTGGTAAGAAATATGCTGGCCGCCACATGATTGTTGAAGAACAGGCCGAAGGCGTCTGGCTGGTGCGCACGGCGCGCGTGATCCCTGATTCAGAAGCATGGCTGCATCAGCCCAAAGCCGCGCACGATCTTGAAGCAGCGATGACTGCGGCGGTTACCGCAAAAGCCACCTCTCACAACACCGACGCAATTCTAGACCGCGCCCAGAATGGCAAATGACCAAAAAACAGTTGAACTTGACCTGAACAACGCGATCTTCCAAGAGAACCTGTTTGGTCTTGAAAAAGACGCGCGTCACCAAGCCGTTGATACACTTCGCAAAATCCGCGCCATGCGGTGGGAGCAAGTCTATAGTGATAAAGGTCTGCACTGGGAGAAGATCACGAGTGTGACGCCGCCAAAGGGCATGTCTGCGATTTATTCGCTGCGGATCAACAGATCACGTCGGGCGACGGTGTACCGCGACGGCAATTTCATGCGCTTTCTCACAATCGCATCGGACCATGATGCAACATATGGGAAGAAATGAGGATCGTGCCTGCGCCGGACGGTTTCGACCGCTAGCTGCAGACGGATGTGATCATTCATAAGGATGTGGTGCGGGGGTAAGGATTGCCCCTTTAATCGGCCTTACCGCCCCGCCAGAACCCGTTGAACCAGACCTGGGTCACGCTCGATCAGGGCCAGCAAAACGCGGGCCGGGCCGTCTGGAACGCGGCGTTTTTGTTCCCAATTCAGCAATGTCGCGCGCTTTACCCCGATGGATTTTGCGAAATCGGCTTGCGATAGCCCGGTTTGCGCCCGAATGGCCGGCACGTCGGGCAGCGACACATCGACCGGCCGGATGGGGGATTTTCGCGGCGTGGTCAGCGGGTTTTGGATGCCCCGCATGATGCTTTCAAGAAACTCGGCCATGGCCACACACTCCGCTACCAACCCGTCCAATTTGCGTCATTGGCGTAGGAAAACAAACCCTGAAATTGCGGCTTAACAATGGCGCGCCAGATCGGCACGCCATTGATTTTGTCGATACCGGCAGTTTAGGCCAAGTAAGCGGTGACGATGGGCTGCACTTCTTCCCAGCCTCGCCAAATCATATCAAGTGCCACATACAGGATCACAGCCAAACCGACATAGGCAATCCAGCGATGCCTGTTCAGCAGTCGCGCGACAAAAGATGCAGCAAGGCCCATCAACGCAATCGACAAAACCAGACCAATGATCAAAACCGTCGGATGGTCGCGTGCTGCACCGGCAACAGCCAGGACGTTGTCAAGCGACATGGAAACATCGGCAATGATAATCTGCACCGCCGCCTGTCTTAGAGTCTTGGTTGGTCCGCCACCCGCAATGGTGCCATCGGCGTTGATATCGGTTTCGGTCAGCGCTTCTTCGGCCCGCACTTCGGTGCTGTGACCGTTGCGCAGTTCCGTCCACATTTTCCAGCAGACCCAAAGCAGCAACAGCCCGCCCGCAAGCAGCAACCCCACAACAGCCAAAAGCTGGGTTGTGATCAGCGCAAAGAAAATACGCAAAACAGTGGCGGCGATAATGCCGATCAGAATGGCCTTGGCGCGGTGTTCTTTTGCCAGACCCGCCGCCGCAAGGCCGATGACAATCGCGTTGTCACCGGCCAGCACCAGATCAATCGCCATAACCTGCAACAGGGCGGCAAACCCTTCGGGGGTAAAAATTTCCATTGATGTCCCTGTTCATACGGTTTTGCGGTTAGGTAAGGCGGCTGGGGCCAGATTTCAACGCAGAAATTGGATAGTTGTTCCATGTCGATGCATGAAAGCGCAAACTTCGGCGTATCTATGGAAGGTGCAAGCGTTGCAAACAGCGCCTTTCGGCATTACCGAAGGAATATGCTGTCGTATCAACACCATTTTCACGCAGGCAATCTGGCGGATGTGCATAAGCATGCGATGCTGTGCAGGATGCTGGATTACCTGACCCAGAAAGACAAACCGCTCAGCTATATCGAGACTCATTCCGGGCGGGGGCTTTACGATCTGGGCGCGGATGAGGCGTTGAAAACCGGCGAGGCGGAAGCAGGCATCCTGCAGGTAGAGCAGCGGTTGCCGGTCGATCATCCCTATCGTCACCGTCTGGCCGAAGTGCGCGCCTTGCATGGCCCGATGGCCTATCCCGGATCGCCGCTGGTGGCGGCGCTATCGTTGCGCGACACCGACACCCTGCATCTGGCCGAACTGCACCCCGGCGAAGTCAAGCACCTGCGCCAAAACCTGATGCAATGGGGCGCGCATATCTACGAAAATGACGGGTTTTCCACTGCCCATGCGGTGTGCCCCCCCACCCCGCGCCGGGGCCTGATGCTGATTGATCCGTCCTACGAGGTGAAGGCGGATTATGACACGATCCCCAAGGCGATTGGACAGCTGCACCGCAAATGGAATGTGGGGGTGATTTGCTTGTGGTATCCGATTTTGGATATTGCACCGCATGCGCCCATGTTGGCAGCATTGGTGGACCAACATGAAGGGGCTTTGCGCCATGAAGTGCGGTTTGCCCCTATTCGGGCGGGTCATCGGATGGTTGGGTCGGGGATGTTCATCATCAATGCGCCCTACGGGATCGAGGACGAAGCCGCGCGGTTGACGGATATCTTCGCGCGGCTTTGAAGGGGAAGTGATCAAAATCGTCATGCAATCGTCGCGCTTGGCATTGGCAGCGCGGGTTGCAACGGCTATTTGATGCTGATGTTTGATGCACTCCTTCGCCGCCTGACCGCCCCGAACCCCGGCCGTTTGCCGGTGGCGGATGCACAATTGTCGCTGGCCACGTTGCTGGTGCGGGTGGCACGCGCCGACGCGCTTTATGATCAGGCCGAGGTGGATCGGATCGACCGGGTGCTAGGCCTGCAATTCGGGCTTGATCCGTTTGCCGCCGCCAAACTGCGCCGCGACGCCGAGGTGATGGAAGGCGAGGCCCCCGATACCGTGCGGTTTACCCGCGCGCTAAAAGATGCGGTCGCCCCGGAAGATCGCGCCGGCTTGATGCAGGCCTTGTGGTCGGTGGCGCTGTC
>JANOFE010000238.1:0-16975 GCA_031413495.1 Pseudorhodobacter sp.
CACCTGCAACGCGACCTGATGCAGATTGCACCCTACAAAATGGCCCTCGGATCACCGATCCGGGGGCTTTTTGCGTTTTCGCACAGTCGCTCTGCAACAGGTGACCATTGATGGGCCCCGCAATCAGCCTTAAATTGCGACCAACACGTAATTACAAGGAACGCGCCGATGTCGATCCGCCCGGTTATTCACCAAGCCCAAGCCATGCCGACGATGGAAGGCGCGGGTGTGCATCTGCACCGTGCGTTCGGGTTTCAAAACCCCGAACAGATGGACCCGTTCCTGTTGTTCGACGATTTCCGAAATGACAGGCCCGAAGATTTCTATCGCGGCTTTCCCTGGCATCCGCACCGGGGGATTGAGACGATCACCTATGTGCTGGCCGGTTCAGTCGATCATGGCGACAGTCTGGGCAATGTCGGCACCCTGCGGGGCGGCGATGTGCAATGGATGACCGCGGGCCGCGGTATTTTGCATCAGGAAATGCCCAAGGGCAACGCCAAGGGCCAGATGCATGGGTTCCAATTGTGGGCCAACCTGCCCGGCAGCCTGAAGATGACAGCACCGCGCTATCAAGATGTCAAAGGCCGCGATATTCCAGAGATCATGGATGATGATGGCACCGTGGTGAAGGTGATCGTGGGGTCGTTCTGGGGCAAGACCGGCCCGGTCGATGGCATAGCCGCCGACCCGCAATATCTGGATATCTATGTGCCACCGGGCACCCGCAAAGTGTTCAAGATCGACACCTACCGCCGGGCCTTTGCCTATATCTTCGAAGGCACTGGCACCTTTCGTGATGCCAGCCGCCCGCGCGGTGTGTTGCTGGAAAAAGAGGTGCGCGGCGAAGAGGTCAATATCCGCGATCTGTCCGGCGACCGCACGTTGATTCAGTTTGGCACCGGCGATGAGGTCACCGTTCAGGCCGGGCCAGACGGTATCAGGTTTTTGCTGATCTCTGGCGCGCCCATTCAGGAACCCGTCGCATGGCACGGCCCGATCGTGATGAACACTCAAGCGGAATTGCAACAAGCCATGGCAGAATTGCGCAACGGCACGTTCATCAAACCGGCACATTGAATTTGGGCTTGGGTGCGTAGCCACCCGTCCAAACCTTGTGCCACGCGTGAATGGGATTGCTCACGCCCCGGCCGCAGAGGTAGGTTATCTGCCAAAGCGACGTGGAGTGAACGCATGGCACTGCCGAAACCGACCCTGATCGCCTGTGCGGCACTGCTGTGGCTTGCCGCCTGCGCCAGCTTTCCGGGGCTGGAATCGGGGTCTGCACTGCCAGCTTCCGGCGAAGACGTAAAACTTTTGCCGCTGGATGACCTTTTGGCGCAAGCGGGCGAAGACGTGGCCAATGACACCACTGCGGCAGATCTGGCTGCCCGTGCAGCACAGCTTCGCGCGCGGGGTGCGGCGTCCCGGTGATGCCCTGCGTTGCAAGAGCGGGCGCAACCCGCTAACACACCGCCAATCGGTTTGATGCAAACCCGTTCGATGCCAGACAGTTTGATGCCAACCAGTTCGATGCCAACCAGTTCGATGACGGAGTATCCCATGCCTGCCCCATTGCGAATTGGTCTTGCCGGGCTTGGCACGGTTGGTATCGGCGTTGCCCAAATCGTGCAGCGCCATGCCGATCTGATCGCGGCACGCGCGGGACGGGCCGTCGTGATCACAGCCGTGTCGGCCCGCGACAAAACCAAAAACCGCGATGCTGATTTGTCGGGCTACGCGTGGGAAGCCGATCCTGTGGCCTTGGCCAAGCGCGAAGATGTCGATGTATTTGTCGAGGTGATGGGCGGGTCCGAAGGCCCGGCCCGTGACGCGACGCTGGCCGCCATTGCCGCAGGCAAGGATGTGGTCACCGCCAACAAAGCGCTGCTGGCGCATCACGGCCAAAGCCTTGCCGAAGCCGCCGAGGCAAAGGGCCGCGTTATCCGCTTTGAAGCGGCGGTTGCGGGCGGCATTCCGGTGATCAAAGCCTTGACCGAAGGGCTTGCAGGCAACGCCATGCGCCGCGTGATGGGCGTGATGAACGGCACCTGCAATTACATTCTCACGCGGATGGAAAGCGCAGGCTTGCCCTATGACACCGTGTTTGAGGAGGCCCGCCAGCTTGGCTATCTGGAAGCCGACCCTAACCTTGATGTTGGCGGCATTGATGCGGGGCATAAACTTTCGCTTTTGGCCGCCATCGCCTTTGGCACCCGCGTCAGCTTTGACGCGGTGGAACTGGAAGGCATCGGTGCGATTTCCATCGACGATATTCGTCTTGCGTCGGATATGGGCTTCAAAATCAAACTTCTGGGGGTGGCGCAGATGACCGGGCGCGGATTGGAACAGCGCATGACGCCCTGTCTTGTGCCCGCCGACAGCCCGCTTGGCCAGTTGCAGGGCGGCACCAATATGGTGGTGCTGGAAGGCGATGCTGTGGGCCAGATCGTGCTGCGCGGTGCGGGTGCGGGCGCAGGCCCCACCGCAAGTGCGGTGATGGGCGATGTCATCGACATTGCGCGCGGCATCCGTATGCCTACTTTTGGCCGCCCGGCGATCAGCCTGACACAACCGATTGCCGCTGCCGCCGCAACACCTGCACCGTTTTATCTGCGCATGACGCTGCTGGATAAGCCCGGCGCATTGGCCAAAATCGCCACAGCACTGGGCGAGGCCGGTATTTCCATCGACCGGATGCGCCAATACGGCCACGCAGGCGCGCATGCCCCTGTTCTAATCGTCACCCACAAGGCCACGCGCGATGACGTGGCCCATGCCATGAGCCTGTTTTCGGCGACCGGCGTTCTGGTCGGCGATCCAGTGGCGATCCGCATCGAAGAGGTCTGATCTCTGTTAGCGCCACCATGCTTGCCCTGCGCCCCAACGGCAGGCTAGGAGGGCTTTGAAAGCACATTGCACATCAAAGGATCGCGCCCCATGGCCACTGTTGAAGAATTTCAGGACCGGCTTTTATCGCTTGGCCTTGCCCGCGTGTCCGAGGCGGCCGCTTTGGCAAGCGCACGGCTGATCGGGCGCGGCGACGAAAAGGCGGCAGATCAGGCCGCCGTCAATGCGATGCGCGATCAGTTGAACCTGCTCGACATTGCCGGTGTCGTGGTCATTGGCGAAGGCGAACGCGATGAAGCCCCGATGCTGTTTATCGGTGAAAAAGTTGGCACAGGAAATGGCCCGGCAGTGGATATTGCCCTTGATCCGCTGGAAGGCACCACGCTGACCGCCAAAGACATGCCCAACGCCCTGACCGTTATCGCGATGGCCCCGCGCGGCACGCTGTTGCATGCGCCCGATGTGTACATGGAAAAACTGGCCATCGGCCCCGGCTTTGCGGTGGACACTGTGACCCTGTCGATGAGCCCGACTGAACGGGTGCGCGCACTTGCCGCTGCCAAAGGCTGCACCGCACAGGACATCACCGTTTGTGTTCTGGAACGCCCCCGGCACGAAGCGATGATTGCAGAACTGCGCGCCACCGGGGCCGCGATCCGGCTGATCACAGATGGCGATGTGGCGGGCATTATCCACTGTGCCGAGGCGGCAGTGACCGGAATTGATATGTATATGGGATCCGGCGGCGCCCCCGAAGGGGTGCTGGCTGCGGCGGCGCTGAAATGCATGGGTGGCCAGATGTATGGCCAGTTGCTGTTTCGCAATGAAGACGAACGTGGCCGGGCACGCCGCGCCGGGATCACCGATTTCAACCGCATCTATACCCGCGATGATCTGGTGACGGCTGATGTGATCTTTGCGGCCACCGGGGTGACGCAGGGATCAATCCTGCAGGGCATTCAGATTGACGCAGGTTTTGTCACCACCGAAACCATCCTGATGCGGTCAAAAACCCGGTCGGTGCGGCGTATGACCTACCGCAGCCCGGTAAAGTAACCCCGCGCAACACCCACCCAAACCAAAAGTTTTCGGAAAACTTTTGCCAACGATTTTCTGAAAATCCTTGGGCCGCGACGGGTGCTTGCAGTTGCGGGGCGATTGGGGCAAGTCAGAGCCATGAAAAGCGCCGCCTTTCTGAACGTTGAGGTGTCCTTGACCGGGCGGCGCTGGGTTGGCCCGCCGGACGATCAACACCGCCGTGCCGAGGCGATGGCGCAAATGACCCGGCTGCCATTGGCGCTGTGTCACACCCTTGCGGCGCGCGGGGTGGACCCGGCCGATGCTGCCGCGTTTCTGAACCCGATTTTGCGCGATTTATTGCCCGACCCCCTGCGTCTGAAAGATATGGCCATCGCTGCCGCTCGGTTTTTGTTGGCGGTCAACTCAGGCCAACGCATCGCCGTTTTTGCCGATTACGATGTTGATGGCGGCGCATCCGCCGCCCTGCTGATCATCTGGCTGCGTGCCATGGGGGGCCGCGCGACGCTCTATATCCCTGACCGGATAGATGAAGGCTACGGCCCCAATGTGCCCGCCATGGCCGCCCTTGCAGCACAGCATGATCTGATTATTTGTGTGGATTGCGGCACCCTAAGCCATGAACCGATCGCTGCCGCCAAAGGCACCGATGTGATCGTGCTGGATCACCACCTTGGGGCTGAGTCCCTGCCGCCTGCGCATGCGGTGGTGAACCCGAACCGGCAGGATGAAGACGGATCGCTGGGCCATCTCTGTGCGGCGGGCGTCGTGTTCCTGATGCTGGTCGAGGCGAACCGGCAGTTGCGGACCACGGGCTTGCAAGGGCCGGATTTGATGTCGATGCTCGATCTGGTGGCTTTGGCCACGGTGGCCGATGTGGCCCCGTTGGTCGGCGTCAACCGGGCCTTTGTGCGTCAGGGGCTTAAAGTCATGGCGCGGCGCGACCGGGTGGGCATCCGTGCGCTGGCCGATGTGGCGCGGATGGATCAGGCCCCCACCCCCTATGCGCTTGGGTTTTTGCTTGGCCCCCGCGTCAATGCCGGTGGCCGCATCGGGCAGGCCGATCTGGGCGCGCGACTTTTGGCCACAGATGATCCGCATGAAGCGGCATCGCTTGCCGAGCGGCTGGATGTGCTGAACACCGAACGCCGCGATATTGAAGCCGCCGTGCGTGCAAGCGCGATGGCACAGGCCGAGGCGCGCGGGTTTGACGGCCCGTTGGTCTGGGCCGCGGGCGAGGGATGGCACCCCGGCGTGGTGGGCATCGTGGCCGCCCGCCTGAAAGAGGCCACAAATCGCCCCGCCGTAGTGATCGGGCTTGATGGCGATGAAGGGAAGGGCTCCGGTCGGTCGATCTCTGGTGTTGATTTGGGTGCGGCGGTGCATCGTTTGGCCTCTGAGGGTCTTTTGTTGCGCGGCGGCGGGCACAAAATGGCGGCAGGACTTTCGGTGGCGCGGGGTCAATTGGACGCCGCGATGGCGCGGCTGGGCGAACTGCTGGCAAAACAAGGCGCGGGCGACGCAGGCCCCGCCGATTTGCGCCTTGACGGGCTATTGATGCCGTCCGCCGCCACCCTGCAACTGGTGGAACATCTCGATCAGGCTGGCCCTTACGGCGCCTCCGCCCCCGCCCCCCGCTTTGCCTTTGCGGATCAATCCGTCACTGGTCGGCGGATCGGCGAAAACCATCTGCGCCTCAGCTTTGGCGATGCGGGGGGGCCGAAACTGGAGGCCATTGCCTTTGGCGCATTTGACGGCCCGCTTGGCCCCGCCCTCGAAAATGCAGGTCATCAACGCTTCCATCTGGCAGGCAAGCTAGAGATCAATACCTATGGCGGCAGATCAAAACCACAACTTCGACTGGAAGATGCAGCTCGCGTCTGAAAGGTCCGCAAAAACACGTTTTTTTCACTTGCGGTTCGGCCACTGCCCCACTAAACAGCCCGTCAGATAGTGGTCCGTTCGTCTATCGGTTAGGACACCAGGTTTTCAACCTGGGAAGAGGGGTTCAACTCCCCTACGGACTGCCATCTTTTCCTAAAAATTTGATTTGCGTCCAAGCCTGATTTCTTGCGTATCCGACTGCGATATTGCAAGCATCGTCGGGTGGAATAAACTATACGAATGTACATTTCTGGGGGTGATCCGGTGACAGTTAAGTTCTTTCTGACGGCAATCTTGCTTTCCTGCATGGCAATGACAGCCAATCACGCGATGGCTGCACCTTGCGGCAACACCTCTGCGGGCTATGAAGACTGGAAGTCTGGCATGGCAAAAGAAGCCAGAAAGACAGGGATTGGCACCCGCGGGCAAGAGGCGCTTTTGGGCAGCAGTTATTCAGCAAAGACAATTTCAGCAGATCGCAATCAGAAAAGCTTCAAATATACCCTGGCCAAGTTCTTGCAGGTGCGCGGTGCCGACACAATTGTTGCCCAAGGCCGCAAACGCAAAGCCAAAAGTGCTGATTTCTATGCTGGTCTCGAACGCAGTTATGGCGTTCCAGCCGGTGTTGTGCTGGCGATTCACGGCATGGAAACGGGTTTTGGCGGCTTCATGGGCGATACCAACGTGGTATCGGCAATTGCGACTTTGGCCTATGATTGCCGTCGAACCGAGTTTTTTACCGGCCACCTGCTCGCCGCGTTGGAACTGGTCGACCGGGGCACCATCAGCACCAAGACCATCGGGGCCAAACATGGCGAGATCGGCCATACCCAATTTCTGCCCGGCAACGTTTTGGCATACGGCGTGGATGGCAATGGTGACGGGCGGGTTGATCTGACCAATCAAACCGATGCTTTGGCCTCAACTGCAAATTTCCTTGCGCAAAAAGGCTGGCGTCCCGGGGCGGGGTACCAAAAAGGCGAACCCAACTACGCCGTCATCAAAGAATGGAATGCCGCCAGCGTCTATCAAGAGGCGATTGCCATTATGGGATCACAGATCGACGGATGACCGGCTGTAATTCCACCCCTGGCCCGGATCGCATGGCGACCTCACAATCCTTCCGGCCCTGAAGTCGGCACAGCAGTTTAACAGTCTTTCTGGGGTATTCCGGCCAAGTCGTCGGTATGAAGCGTGGCTTGCGCCCGGCCCGCGCGCTTGGACGCGTAAAGCGCCTGATCTGCGTCGTTTAGCATCCGGTGCGGATCAACTGTGCCATACAACTTGGACAGGGTCATGCCGATGCTGCCGGCAATGCGGCAGGCTTGGCCTTCAAATTCCATTGGCTCGTTCAGGCGCGCAATGATGCGCTGCGCAATCTGCCCCAGCAAACCGGCATCTGTCATGGCCGGTAAAACAATGACAAACTCATCGCCACCAACGCGGGCAACCGTATCGCCAGACCGGGTTTCAGCGCAAAGTACCTTTGCCACATCGCACAACACATGATCGCCCGCCGCATGGCCCAAAGTGTCATTGACCGCTTTGAAGTAATCAAGGTCGATGTGCATCAAAGAAAACGGCATCGCCTGGCGTGTCAGTTGCGCCAATTCCAGATCAAGGGCGCGGCGGTTGCGCAGGCCGGTCAGGGTATCTGTCAAAGCCTGTTCTTCTGCAGCAACCTTGGCACCTTGCAACCGAAGGTTCAGATTGCGCAATTCGTCCATCACCGCTGACTTTGCTTCGACCAGATACATCAGCTCCACCGTCAGATCGGTGGGTGCGAAATCTGCATCGGTCAGCGCATAATGGCGGACCGCATCAATCACACTGATGCCAAAGGACAAATTCAACAGCAATCCTTGCCCGTTGGCACAGGGTGCAGCGATGCCGCGCAGGGACAGCGACGGGTCGGCACGCAGGCCAAGATAAAGCCGCTGACCCGCATGCAGCTTTAGCGCCGACATCTGCGAAATGCCGCCGGGGCGACGGACCTCGAACAGATCAAAAAGGCCGCAGCCCGCCACGCTGTTGCCCGCAAACAGTTTTGCCAAAGTGGACCCTGCACTGACAATCTGACCCGTTGACGAAAGGCACAGATGCATGGGCATCAACCGATCAAGGGCTGCGACCTGCAGATTGATCTCATGATCGACGGACGTTCCATCCATGCGTCAGCCCACCTTCATCGCCAGATCAAAGCGCCGCCCGGCAGCAAAGCTTTGTTCCAGAATATTGATGGAAATCACTTCGGCACCGTCGCGAAACCCTTGATGTTCCAGCAAAACAAGTGCGCCATAGTCGTCCGCCATCGTCCGCAGCAGACCCATCATAACATGGCCCCCACCCTGCACTGGGGCGCGACATTTTAACAGAAACTGGCCATTGCCGTCATCCAACAGCGAAAAGCTGGGCAAATCCAGATCGGGCACAGCCATGCGCCCGCGCCCCGGCAAGTCTTCCAGAGAATGCAGAAAATCTACGAAAGTCACCCCGCCAAAGCGCAAAAGCCTGCGCAATGCTTCGACATTTGGGTGGCTGACAAGGTAGGTCCCCAGATCTTCCAACACCGCTTCGCGGCTGCGGTCCAGCTGACCGGCAGCAGAATTGATAACAGCATCTGTCAACGCAGGGTCGTAGGTCAGCATGGCTTCAAAGCTGTCAAACCCAAGCCGCGCGTCGCGCGCCACCGACACCCAAACCGCAGGGCCGTAGGTATCGCGCAAAAAGCACTGTAGTGATCGGTTGATAAGACCGTGCATGACCTTCGCCTTTGTTACTGTCCAAAGGGTAGCGGCAAGAGGTTAACAAATCCCTTACGCCACCCCAAAAGCGTTAACGAAGGTGTCAGGGGAAAATCGTGATCCCCTGCCCGCCGACAGTAATTTGACGAAGCGGAACAGCTGACAAAACCGGCGGGGCCGCCTGCATTTGTGCGATGATCCGCGCGCCGCCCGCATCATAGGGCAAATAGCCCTGAAGCGTTGACAGGGATCTGCGTTCCACCAGCGGGCCCACTTGCACCAAGGCCTCATAGCGCATGGCATCGCCTGCATCCCGCAAGACCACCATCGCCTCTGGTCCGGGGTAAAGTTGGCTGAAATCAGCAATGACCATCACGCAGCCGGGTTTTCCGTCCGGCATCGGGGTGCGGCAGGCGGCAAGCCAGCTTACCAGGTCATAGCTTTGCAAACCCGCCAGCAAACGGTCCCGGTCTGCGGTTGCTGTGGCGGGTTGCAAAGGAAGCACCGCGATAAGGTTTGCCAGCGCTGTGGCTGGGTCCGCGTCAATTTCTGCCTGGGTCGGCGTCGTTGCGCTGGCAAGGGCTGCGGCCAGTGCCTCTTGCCCCGGCTCTTTGGCCAGCGCGTCCAGCGTAGCGCGGGCGCTGGCACCTGCAAAACCCCAATCCGCCAGCTGGGCTGCATCCAACGCGGCCACTGGTGTCGCCCCGGACAGGTAGCGCGCAACAAGGGTTTTGGCGGAAATACGTTCGGCGTTCAGGATTGGCGTCAGCCACATCACCGCCGCCGCAAGACCCGCCAAGGCCATATAGACATTGCCTTGCCTGATCCGCGCCATCCAACCCGCCCGGCGCATCACCGCAAGCGCGTAAAGCAAGCCGTAGCCGAGCGCGAGAACCGCCATCAGGGCGGCAAACAGGCGGTCAGGTGTCAGGCCATATTGATTTATGCGCAGCCATACCGAATAGGCGGCCAACCCCGCCGGAATGGGCAGGATCAGTGCCAAGGCCTGTGTGGACCCTGACAGAAACGGGCTTTGTGTGGCCTCGGCATCGCTTTGATCAATCGCCGTGGTGATCAGCGTGGCCGACCCGGCTGTCATCGCAAGCAAGATAGCGGCAACCGACAACCCACCAAACAGGCCCGACAGGCCCTGTACGGGCAGGGCCACAACAAAGACAATCATCACCACAAGTACGGCAGGCAACAGCAATCGAAGCAGCCGCAAAATCAAAAAGGGCGAGACATAGTCCTTGAATTCCTGCACCACGGCCAGCGCCAAACCCAAGGTCAGCCCGGTGATGACGAAAGGCACGATTTTAATCGCAATCAGATCTTCGATCAGGTTCAGCCCGACAATCGACAGCAGCAGGTCTGACAGAAAAATAACCCCCCAGACCACACCAACAAAGGTCCAGGCGGCGGCATACCGCACAACGATGGTCCATGCGGATGAAAACAGGGCGGGATAATCGCGCCATCCGGGGCCGGCAGCGGCAATGATAAAGGGCAAGGGCACGGTGGCGATGACCGCCGTGGCCAAGATCGGGAATGGGCCAAAAAAGTAAGTGTCCAAGCTGTCGAACCGAAAACTTGCCCACAGGAACAACAAACTGGTTAGCACCGCCAATGCCGCCGCAGACACCACCGCGCGCGCAATTGTCAGCGGTCCCGCCATCGCCAGCAGCCCTGTGAAAAACGTGGTGGCAAAGGTAACAAGCCCCAGAAAGGCCCGGTCACCAAGAAACTGCGTGTTCACAATTTCACTCAGCAGGTAAAAACTGATCCCCGCCAACGCGCCGATCAACGCCATTTGCCCGCGCTGCAGTGTGGTTATGTCCATTGCGTCCCCCATGGCCGTACCACGCAAGCCTAACTTGGCACACCGATCAAGGCCAGTCAGGCAAGCCCTACCTGTTGGCGCGGTGGTTCAGAATGTCACTTCGGCCACAACGGCACGGTGATCTGACGGCCATGGCATAACCTTGATGTCACTGCGCGGGCCGTCTTCCCCCACGATCAAGGCCCCGTTGACCGCCAGCCCCGCACCTTTGGCAAAGACAAAATCAATGCGGTCGGGATGATCATCGGTCGCCGCCTCATCATATGTGGGTGTCCATGTATAGGCGGGCTTGGCCACCGGATCAGGGTTTGCTGCCCGGTAAGCATCGGTAAACCCGGCATCGGTCAGACGTTTTGTGGTGGGCCATTCGACTTTGACAGGATGGTTGCCTGCGGCAATGGCGGCGTCTGTCCAATCCAGATGCGAGGGTTCGTTGAAATCACCGGTCACGAAAACGGCGGCGGCGGTATCGGCGGCTTTCATATCTTCGGCCAGCAAATCCATTGCGGCACCGCGCGTTTGGGTGGCAAAATCTATCGCTTCGGCTTCGGTCTTGATGAAAGGGGCAGGCCCGTATTCAATGCCCAACAGCTGGTAGGGCTGATAGGGTTCATCATCGTGGTGGATGTTGAAAAGCCAGACCTGACGACCCTCCACGTCTATCGACACTCCCAGATCATTGGCAGACGCCGGACCGATCGGAAACCGTGAAATCACCGCATTGGCCCACAGGGCACCATTGGTTTGGGTCTGGTCATAGACATGCCAGCCAAGGGCCGCGGCCAAGGCGGGTGCGATGCTGTCGCCCAACGCCGGGCAATTGTCGGCGGTGCAATCATCGCCTTCCAGTTTAGTTTCCTGCAGTCCCACGATATCGGCCCCGGCGGCCTTGATCACGGCGACGGTTTCTTCGATGCCCTTCCCCTCATTTCCGCCCGCCCCCCAGATATTGTAACTCATCACCCGCAGGGTGGTTTCGGCGGACAACGGCGTTGAAACAACGATAAGGACGAGGAAAGCAGCAAGGCGGTGCATGGCATTCTCCATTTTGACTGGAGCGCCAGTATAACTTAAATCACCGCACATTTCCATGACATCATGTGGGACAGGAAAGCAGGATCAACTGTCATCGCGCCAACGATTGGCAATCGGATAGCGGCGGTCAAGCCCAAAGGCTTTGGGCGTCAACCGCGTACCGGGGGCCGCCTGAAAGCGTTTGTATTCGCTTAGGTAAAGCAGATGTTCCACGCGTTTTACCGTGGCGCGGTCAAACCCTTCGGCAACCAGATCGGCCACCGAAACCTCGCGGTCCACCAAGCCATCCAAGATCGCATCCAGCACCGGATAGGGTGGCAGGCTGTCGTCATCGCGCTGGTTCGGGCGTAGTTCTGCCGAGGGTGGTTTGCTGATCACACGCGCCGGGATCATCTCGCCCTTTGGG
Organism: Pseudorhodobacter sp.; assembly: GCA_031413495.1. Lineage (GTDB taxonomy): Bacteria > Pseudomonadota > Alphaproteobacteria > Rhodobacterales > Rhodobacteraceae > JACMNW01. The sequence continues at coordinate 11,798 of JANOFE010000238.1, forward strand.
GCCAGCATCCAATCGCGGTGGTGCGCGTTACGCCAACGGCAGGTTTCAAACACGCGGGTTTTGTACATATCCTTGATCGGGTTAAAGCCGCCGTTCATATCGCCGTAAATGGTGCAGTACCCCACTGCCACCTCAGACTTATTGCCTGTCGTCAGCAGCATTTCACCGAACTTGTTCGACAGCGCCATCAGCATCAACCCGCGCAGGCGGCTTTGGATATTCTCTTCGGTCAGCCCCGGTTCAGTGCCTTCGAACAGATGCGCCAAGGCACTCCCAACCGCCGCCTGCGCGCCCGATATTGGCACCGTGTCCAACCGGCAACCGATGTTGCGGGCCACCTCAATAGCATCATCCAGCGAATGTTGGCTGGTGAATTCCGACGGCAGCATCACGCAGCGCACATTTTCAGGGCCAATCGCATCGGCGGCGATGGTGGCAACAATGGCGCTGTCGATGCCGCCCGACAAACCAAGCAGCACCTTTTTGAAGCCGGTCTTGGCCAGATAATCGCGCGTCGCCATCACGCAGGTATGATAGTCCGCCTCCCAGATCGTTGGGATATTGGCCATCAGCCCGGGGTCAGCACGCCAGCCTTCGGCGGTTTTGGTGAAATCAATATGGGTGACACATTCGTCAAACTGCGGCAATTGTGCCGCCAGATGCCCACCGGGGTTCAGCACAAACGATGCGCCGTCAAACACCTGGTCATCCTGACCACCGATCATGTTCAGATAAACCAGCGGCAAGCCGGTTTCTACCACGCGGGCCACCATCAGGTTCATCCGAACCGAAGGCTTGCCCCGATGATAGGGCGAGCCATTGGGCACCAGCAAAATCTCGGCCCCGGTTTCGGCAAGCGTATCAGATACTTCGGAATGCCACGCATCTTCGCAAATCGGGCTGCCAATGCGCAGCGGACCGATGCGGTAAGGGCCATGCACATCCGACGGCGAAAACACCCGCTTTTCATCAAATACGCCGTCGTTGGGCAGGGTGTGTTTCAACACGACCGTCAGGATTTTGCCGCCTTGTAGCACGTAAAAGGCATTGTAAAGCTTACCATCCTTCAGATGTGGCCCGCCGATGCCCAGCGCCGGGCCATCCTTGCAGGCCAGCGCCAAAGCATCCACCGCCGCCATGGCCGCGCGGGCAAATACCGGCTTCATCACCAAATCCTGCGTCTGATAGCCGGTGATGAACATCTCGGTCAGCGCCACCATATCGGCGCCTGCGTCGCGCCCCTTGGCCCAGGCATCGCGCGCTTTGGCAGCGTTTCCCGCGATGTCACCCACCGTGGGGTTCAATTGTGCCAGGCTCAGGCGGAATGTATCAGGCATCTCGGGGTCTTTCCGCAGGTAAGGGCAAAGGTGCTACAAACGTGGTTCTAGCAGAGATGCCAGCAAGGAAAAGCCGATTGCAGCATGGGCCGCACCGCCCGCTTGTCACACCCTTGGGGCACAGGTAGTCTTGCGCGAAACATTGTGCGCAGAGTCGGGGCTTGGCCCAAGGGCAATTGGCGCAGGATCAGGGCAAGGGGCATTCTGGTGACATTTCGGTTTCGCACAGGCATCGCGCGGACGGTACTTCTGGCGGCGGCCATTGGCCTTGCCCTGACAGGTGCTGTCATGGCGCAGTCCGACGGTGAGGTGATCGCCAAGCAATATGACGACGGCTCGATCTATGAAGGCACCTTCAAAGATGGCCGCCAACACGGGCTAGGCACCTACAAGCTGGCCAACGGATACGAATATTCCGGTGAATGGTTTGAAGGCGAGATCAAGGGCGCAGGCAAAGCCCGCTTTCCCAACGGATCGCTTTATGAGGGTAACTTTGCCGCAGGCAAGCCGCAGGGCCGCGGCAAGATCACCTTTGCCGATGGCGGCACCTATGACGGCGATTGGGCGAACGGCAAAATGACCGGCACCGGCGTCGCGCGCTATGCCAGTGGGGCGGTCTATACAGGTGCCTTCGTTGACGGCGTGCACGAAGGCAAGGGGGTGATCGAAAATCCCGGTGGCTACCGCTATGACGGCACTTGGGTAAAAGGTGTCAAAGACGGCGCAGGCAAGATCACCTACCCTGACGGTGCGGTTTATGACGGCACTCTGGTGCGGGGCCAGCGGTCCGGCAAAGGCACCCTGACGATGCCGGACGGCCTGACCTATGTCGGCGACTGGGCCGAAGGCCAGATCAACGGCATAGGAAAACTGACCCAGCCCAATGGCGACGTCTATGAGGGGCCGTTGGTCAACGGCCAACGCACGGGCAAGGGCCGCGTCACTTACGGCAACGGTGATCTCTATGAAGGCGATTTCGCCGCCGACAAACGGCAAGGCAAAGGCGTGTTTCGCGGCGCTGACGGCTATGTCTATGACGGCACTTGGGTTGCCGGGCAGATCGAGGGGACAGGCACTGTCACCTACCCGGACAAATCGGTTTATGTTGGTCAGTTCAAGGCGGATCAGGCCGAAGGCACCGGCAAGATCACCTATGCGGATGGGTCCACCTATGACGGGCTCTGGAAAGCCGGGGCCATCGCAGGCAAGGGCCGCGCCACCTATGCCAATGGCTTGGTCTATGAAGGCGCTTTTGCCGATGCCAAACCGCATGGCCAAGGTGTTATGACCTATCCCGATGGCTACCGCTATGAGGGCGCGTGGAGCGAGGGGCAGCGTCAGGGTACCGGCACCGCCACCTATGCCGATGGTACTGTTTATGTGGGTAATTTCGTCAATGGACAGCGCGACGGCAAAGGCGAAATCACCATGCCGGACGGATTCAGATACACAGGCGACTGGACGGCGGGCGAGATTGATGGCGCGGGTGTTGCCACCTATGCCAACGGCGATGTGTACGAAGGGCTGTTTGTCAAAGGCAAGCGGCAGGGCCAGGGTGTGATGCGCTATGCGTCGGGCGATGAAGCGGCGGGCGAATGGACCGGCGGCGGATTGACCGGACCAGCAGAGGCCGCCCCCGCGGCAACAGACGCAGTCCCGGCCGAAGGCGCGGCACCGGCACCCACCGATGGCGGTTGAACGGGCTTAAACGCGGGCCCCGCTGTCCATTGCGGCCAAAAATGCATCGGCGTCGATGATAACACGGGCGGTGTGGTCGCCATCCATTTTGTCCCACACCCGGTACATCTGTGCCATGCGGGGGTTGCGTTCAAACTTGGCGCGATGACGGTCCAGAAAATGCCAGTACAGCAGGTTGAACGGGCAGGCATCCGGGCCTGACTTTTCCTTAACCGAATAGGCGCAGGGTTTGCAGTAATCCGACATCCGGTCGATATACGCGCCCGAAGATATATAGGGTTTTGACCCCAAAACGCCACCATCGGCATGTTGGCTCATCCCGATGACATTCGGGGCCTCGACCCATTCAAAGGCGTCAATATAAACGGCCAAATACCACGCATGCACCTGGCCCGGATCAACACCGGCCAACAGCGCGAAATTGCCCGTCACCATCAGCCGCTGAATATGATGGGCATAGGCCATGTCGCGGGTTTGTGCCAACGCATGTGACATGCAGGCCATCTTGGTGGGCGCACCCCAATAGACCGGCGGCAGATCGCGGGTTTGCGCCAGCCCGTTCTGGGCGGCATAGTCTGGCCCGTGATGAAAATAGATACCGCGCACGAATTCGCGCCAACCGATGATCTGGCGGATAAACCCTTCGGCGGCATTGATCGGAACACGGCCCGCCTGCCACGCCGCCTCTACCCGTTGGCACACCTCCAGCGGCGACAACAACCCGATGTTCAGATAGGGTGACAACAGCGAATGTGACAGCACCGGATCGACCATCAGCATGGCATCTTGATAGTCGCCAAAGCTGGGCAACGCGTGGGTTACAAAATGATCAAGGGCTTGCAGCGCCCCTGCCCGGTCAGTGGCCCAGCCAAAGGGCAGCAACGTGCCAAAATTATTGCCAAAGCGCCCGGCCACCAGCGCAAGCACCGCTTCCGTCAGCGCATCCGGTTCAAACCGCAGGGACGGCGTGCGAAACAAATCGGCCGTCGCGGGTTTGCGGTTGTCATGGTCATAATTCCACTGGCCGCCCGCGGGTTTATCGCCGTCCATCATCAGCCCGGTCTTGCGGCGCATATCGCGGTAGAAATACTCCATCCGCATTTGCTTGCGCCCCTCCGCCCACTCAGCAAATTCAGCGTCGGAACAGATGAACCGGTCATCGGGCAACAGGCGCACGGTCAGGGGCAACGCCTCTAACGCCGCAATCAGCCGCCATTCACCGGGGCGGGTGGCGATGATGTCGGTCGCGCCATATTCGGACGCGCGGCGCAGCAGTTCGGCACCAATGCTGGGCCCGGTTTGCAGATCGTCCAGTTGCGAATAGGCCACGCGCCAGCCGTCTGCCGCCAAACCTGCCGCGAATTTACGCATCGCGGCCAGCACCAGCGCAATCTTTTGCGGATGATGCGGCACATAACTGCCTTCTTCCTGCACTTCGGCCATCACCACCACATCACGCACTATATCTGCCTCGCGCAGGGAGGCAACAGTCGTGGTCAACTGATCGCCAAGCACCAAAATCAGACGCGGGGCTACCATGCGATGCGCTTTCCCGCCCAATCAAAGAAGCCGCCGGTCTCGGCGGGGGTCAATCCGCCCAGAACCCTTAGCACATTCGCCGCGGCTGTTTCTGGCGTGACGGTAGGATGCGCGCCGATATAGGCTGCACCAAACCCGGTCGCAACAGTGCCGGGGTGCAACAGCGCCACCACCGCCTGTGGGTAATTGCGCGCCACCTCGATCGACGCCGAATGGATCAGCTGGTTCAAGGCGGCTTTCGCGGCACGGTAGGAATACCATCCGCCCAGCGCATTATCGCCAATTGACGCCACCCGCGCCGACAGTGCCGCAAACCGCGCGGGGCGGTCTTTCGGCATCAACCGCAGCGCGTGTTTCAGCACCAAGGCAGGCCCGATTGCATTCAAGGCAAACTGTGCGGCAAGGGCGACGGGGTCCAGCGCGCGAAGGGATTTTTCGGGTTTGAACGCGTCAATTTCCAGCGCACCTGTGGCCACGATCACCGTGTCAAACGGCCCGCCTGCCGCGCCTAACACCCGGATGATGCTGGCCTCGTCCGTCACATCCAACCCGTCGTTTGACCGCGACAGGCCAACCACCTGCACATTCTGCGCCTGCAAAGCGG
>JANOFE010000239.1:0-5601 GCA_031413495.1 Pseudorhodobacter sp.
GCTTTGTAGAAACGACTTTCCCAAAGCGCGGGATCAGATTCGGGTGCTGCAAGCGCCTTTGCAATGCGGTGCCAACTATCTTCGACGGTCGCATCAATTGGCGTGCCGTCTGCAGATTTCAAACGATATTTCATATCCCAGATGGTTTCCGCAATTGGGGCGGCGAATGCGGACATGGGGCTTCCTTTAAGTTGCGGGCCTCTGGATAGTATGCCAGTCGAGCGAAGACCCAAGATATGCCCAACATCTGCTTTGGTCAACTTCGGATAGCTTGGTGCGTCAACTTGAACTTGGCCATAATCGGCTTACTGTCCTAAGCCAATGCGATGGGGGAATCGTGGCAGAATTCATCAATATCTTGAAGCTGTGCGTCGGCGCAGACTCGGTCGAAGACTTGCTTGACTGGCAGCGCAGTCAGCGACCCCGCTGGCCTGCAGGTATGGCCATGCATGTCACCCGCATGTGGCCGAAACGCGAGGCAGAGGTGACGGCGGGCGGGTCGCTTTACTGGGTGATCAAGGGCGTGGTTCTGGCCCGGCAACGTATTTTGCGGCTGGAAGAAGTGTTCGGTGCCGATGGCATCCGGCGCTGCGGCCTTGTGCTGGATGCCGAGGTGATCCGGACCGCCCCCGCCCCGCGCCGCCCATTTCAGGGCTGGCGCTATCTGGAGCCGTTGGAAAGCCCGCGTGATTTGCCGAAAGGGCGCGCGAAGGAAGAGACTTTGCCAGCAGAACTGGCGCGCGCTTTGGCAGATATTGGGCTGCGTTAGGCCGCGTCAGGCATCAGAAATTGTTCGGGTTGCCCGGAACAATGGTCCCCGTACCATCATCTTTGCCATCTGCCACCCAAGTGACCTGATCGCCCGCGATGCGAACGCTGTAGCAGGTGACGGCCTCGCCATAGTCAAAGCACATCTTATCTGCGTCAATGGTCCATTTGCCAGCGTAATCCTTGCCCTTGATCACGCCATCCGCGCCGTAAAATTCGGTGTAGGCGCCAGAGGATACCATTGATCCCTGCACCGTGTTGCCGGAAATTGCGGCGGTGATTGCGTCACCCGCTGCCAAGTCTTGTGCAAAAGATGGAGCTGCAAGGAAAACGGCAGCGGCGGCAAGGCGAAAGGTTTTCATCGGGCAATCCTTTGATTGGTGTGATCAAAGGTTAGCACTGTCGGCCGCCTTTCCGATAGCCCCGCGCGCCATCACATCCGCGTTAGAACGGCGGCTTGAACGCCAGCAGGTGCGCCAAATTGGCCAGTGTCGCACGTTGCTGGTTGCCCCAATCCGCCGCCTTTGCCGCATAAAGCACGGCTTGGCTTTGATGGATCACCGACCCGCCCAGCACCTTCAGATGGTTATCGCGCAGGGTGGCCCCACTGGAGGTGATATCGGCAATCGCCTCGGCGGTCAGGTTTTTGACGGTGCCTTCGGTGGCACCTTGGCTATCGACAAGCTGGTAATCGGCGACGCCTTGCGCGGTCAGAAAATCGCGCACGAGGCGGTGGTATTTGGTGGCGATGCGCAGGCGAAAGCCGTGGGTCGCCCGAAAGGCGGCGGCGGCGGCGTCCAGATCATCAAGGCTGTCCACGTCGATCCAGGCATTGGGCACGGCGATGATCAGGTCGGCCTGACCAAAGCCAAGATGCGCCAGTTCCGCCACCTGGGTTTGCCAATCAACCAAGCGGTCGCGCACAAGGTCTGATCCGGTGACGCCCAGATGAATGCGCCCTGCGGCCAGTTCGCGTGGGATTTCGCCGGCGGACAGGAGTACCAGTTCGACGCCTGTGATCCCGTCTACTGCGCCCGCATATTCGCGCATCCCCCCGGTTTGGCGCATGGAGATACCGCGTGCGCCGAACCAGTCAAAGGTTTGCTCCATCAAGCGGCCTTTGGAAGGGACACCGATTTTCAGAGTCATTTTGAACCAGCTTTCAGGGTAGCGACCATGCCGGGGCGGATGATCCCGCCGACGGCGGGAATGGATTGGCCCTGCCCTAGCACTGCCGTCAGCGCATCGTACCGACCCCCAGATGCAACGGGAGGCAAGGCAGGGTCGGGGTGATGAAAGCTAAAGACAAAGCCATCGTAATATTCCAGCGTGCTTTGGCCGTGGCTGGCCTCGAACGGCAGGCGGGCGACATCAACACCGCGTGCAGACAACGCATCAAGGCGGGTGGCAAAGCGGTCTACCGCTGCGCCGATAGCGGGCATCGCGCGCGCCAGATCGCGCAGGTCTGCCAAAGCGAGCGTGGCTGGGGCTTCTAAGGCGAGCAGGCGGTCCAGCACCGACACTTCGGCAATCGAAATCGGGGCGGTAGCGGCATCTTCCACCAGCGCGCGGGCACGGGTGGTGATTTCGGCCTCAGATCGCAACCCGGTCAGCGGGCCAGCGGCGGCCAACAGCGCCTCGGGTGAGGCGGTTTTCAGGCGGTCCAACAGGGTTTTACGCGCCTTTGGCTGCGCCGTGCGACCCGAAAACCGCGCGAGCAGATCGCGAAACCGGTCTGGTCGCCAGACATGGCGCAGCAGGGCGGCTTTGCGGCCGTCGGTGGTGTTCAGGGCGCGGACGGCCGCCATCAGGATGCCGATGTCGCCGGTTGCAGCCTGCAGGTTCAGCGGGGCCAGCAGGGTTGCGAACAGCGCGAATACTTCGGCATCGGCTGCTTCGGGGGATTTGCGATCAAAGATTTCAAAGCCGACTTGCAGGTATTCGGACGCGCGTTGGCCGGGGTGATCTTGTTTGCGAAACACCTCGCCCAGATAGGTATATCTGGCTGGGTCCGCGCCGTTGGACATGTGGGCCTGCACCACGGGCAGGGTGAAATCCGGGCGCAGCATCATCTCGCCGCGCAGGGGGTCTGTTGTGACGTAGGCGCGCGCGCGGATGTCTTCGCCGTAAAGGTCCAGCAACGCGCCTGCGGGAAGCAGAACGTCAGCTTCAACCGGGATCGCACCTGCGGCTTGAAAGGCGGCAAACAGCGCCTCGGCCTCGGCGCGGATGGCGGATTTTTGGGTCATTGCAACACCCTTGCCCCTACGCCAGCAAAGGTGGCCTTTGAACCGAAAAGGCAACTCTGCGGGGCAGAGTTGACCGGTTCGTTGCCCATAAGGCGAGACGCAGTTGGGCAAGGGACGTGCAGCTTGGTGCAGGCGGTTGGAAATCGGGGCGCTACTGCCCGGGTAGGTGCGCAAGGCGCGCCTGCCCCCGCCGGGCAGTCGCGACCCGATTTAACACGTGTCAAATCGGGCAAGGCGAACAGGTACTGCGACTGCAAAATCCGGCTCATTGCGCCAGCATCTTTTGCACGGCGGCGACCAGACCGTCACGCGGCACTTCGACCTGTGCGGGGCGGTCTTTCCATTCTTCCAGCGTCGCGTTTTGCGCTATTTTGGCGCCGAGGATCAGGTCTTTCAGGATGACCGTTCCCTTTGTCGCCTCATCCCCGCCTTGAATCACGGCGATGGGGCTTCCGCGTTTATCGGCGTATTTCAACTGGTTGCCGAATTGCTTGGGGTTGCCAAGATACACCTCGGCACGGATGCCGGCGCGGCGCAGGTCGCCGACCATGGCCATGTAATCGGCCATGCGGTCACGGTCCATCACGGTAACGACGACCGGGCCAGCGGTATCGGTGGCACCGCGCCCCTTGGCGGCGAGGGCTGCCAGCAGGCGGTCCACCCCGATGGAGACGCCGGTGGCGGGCACCGCTTGCCCGGTGAAGCGTTTGACCAGATCGTCATAGCGCCCGCCACCCGCGACGGACCCGAACTGACGCTTGCGGCCTTTTTCATCGAGGATTTCGAAGGTGAGTTCTGCCTCGTATACGGGGCCTGTGTAGTAGCCGAGGCCACGGACGACGCCGGGGTCGATGACGATTCGGTCGGGGCCGTAGCCTTGGGTTGCAAGCAAGTCAGCGATGGTTTCCAACTCTGTCACGCCTTCTTGCCCTACGACCGAGTCTCCCACGATCATCGCCAAGTATTTGAGCGCCGACTTATTTGCCGAAGGGCCACCGACAAACGCTAGTGGTCGGCCAGTTTGTATCATCCTATTCGCTTTGCTTCGAGCTTGATTGCTGAACATCATGGTTCCTGCGTTCAGGAATTGCATAATGATTGTGCCCTGCGCTTGGCTAAGGTTTGCACCCTTTGTAAAGTCACCGCTTTCGTCACGACGACCAGCCCCCAAAAGCGCGCCAACCCCTTCCATGCCCAGACGGTCAAATTTATCAATCGCTCGAAGGACAACTCCCCGCTCTGCCTCAAACTTCACTGGATCAGAAGGGTCTAAGATGCCTGCGGCCTCCATCACGCCGTTCAGCACTTTGCGGTTGTTCAGCTTGATCACATAATCGCCGCGCTCAATGCCTACGGCTTCCAGCGCGTCGGCGAGCATCATGCAAATCTCAGCGTCGGCGGCGACGCTTGCCGAACCCACCGTATCGGCATCACATTGATAGAACTGCCGGAACCGCCCCGGACCGGGCTTTTCGTTGCGCCAGACCGGGCCCATGGCGTAGCGGCGGTAGGGTGATGGCAGGTCGTTGCGGTATTGGGCGGCGACGCGAGCCAGCGGGGCGGTCAGGTCATAGCGGAGGGCCAGCCAGTCGGTATCTTCCTTCCAAGCGAAGACGCCTTCATTTGGGCGGTCAACGTCGGGCAGGAATTTGCCAAGTGCTTCGACCGTTTCGACGGCCGATGTTTCCAAGGGATCAAAGCCGTAGGTGTGGTAGACGGCGGCGATTTTATCCAGCATGGCTTTGCGGGCCAGCACCTCGGCACCGAAATAATCGCGAAAGCCTTTGGGCGTTTCGGCCTGCGGGCGGCGGCTTGGTTTTTCATGTGCCATGGCGGGGTGGCCCTTCGCTTTTGTCAACGCGCCGTGTAACGGATGGGGCCAGTCGCGGCAAGAGTGGGGCGGCAAGACTATGAGGTGCGGATGGACCGGATGGCGGCAATTGAGGAACGGCTGGCGCATCTGATGCGCGCGGTTGAGGATTTGTCGGATGTGGTGGCGCGGCATGGCGCGGAAATAGACCGATTGGTGCGGCTGAACCACCTGCTGATGGAACGCGAGGCCGGGCGCGAGGCGGATGCAGGCGAAGGGATTGCGCTGGCCGACCAGAAGCCGCCGCATTGGTGACATTTGAAGAAAAGATGAGTATTTGGGCGAAGAAAAAGCTGCGGGGGCGGGGATGAGGCAGGTGTTGCCGGGGCTTGCCTTGACTATCGTGATTGGCACGGTGGGGGGGCTGATCGCGCGCAGTTTGCATCTGCCGTTGGGGTTGCTCTTGGGGTCGATCTTTGCGGTTGGGTTGGCGGCCATGCTGAATGTTCGGGTGGCGGGTGTTGGTGTTGGATTTCCACAGCCTTTGCGCAACCTGTTTGTGCCGATCATCGGGGTGGCGATTGGGGCTGCGTTTACGCCAGATGTGTTGCGCCAGATGCCAGGGTGGTGGATCAGTCTTTTGGCGCTGTTGATCTATATTCCGGTGGCGCACGGCGCGGGGTATTTCATCTATCGGCGCGGCGGTTTGCCAAAAGCAGAGGCGTTTTTTGGCGCGGTGCCGGGCGGGTTGATCGAATCTGTGCTGCTGGGCGA
>JANOFE010000240.1:0-1462 GCA_031413495.1 Pseudorhodobacter sp.
CCTCCCCAAAAAGAGACGCGAGCACAACAGCGCTGCAAAGAATGGCGAGTAACTTTCGCATCACCATACATAGCGACACATGTGCTCTGAAGTGATGTTCACATCGCAGTGACCTCTGCTATTTTCGCGCGGCGCGGCGAAATCGCCACGTTATCACCAGTTTGTGACCATTTGATCTGACAAACCGGTTTGACCTTCCCACGTTGGAAGGCTGCATCACGATAAAAAACCGAGGTGCAGACCATGCGATTCAGTCGACGTTGCTTTGTTGTAGGAGCACTGTCAGCGCCCTTTCTTGTCGGAAAGACCGCCTTTGCCTCCCAAGACACCGATGGCCCGGTTCGCAATAACATCTCGTCGTTTAGGGTCCACGAGTGGCAGGACCATTTCGATGCTTTGGGTCTCGGGATCATCATCTCAGACACGACTGCGAAAGTTCTTCAGCACTGGACCAGTGACGGTCAGATGTTCCTGTATCCGAGTTCTGTCCCACTTTCCGATGATCTGACCCGCAGGGGCTATACCGAAGTCGTCGAAAAGCGCGTCAATCCAAGATGGGCACCGACGCCATCGATGCGGGAACGCAATCCCGAGTGGCCCGCATTTGTGCCAGGCGGCGACCCCAGCAACCCGCTTGGAACGCGTGCCCTTTATTTGTCCTGGCAATATTACCGCATCCACGGCACCCACGATACGCGGAAAATCGGGCGCCGTTCCTCAAACGGTTGCATCGGCCTCTACAACGAGCATATTGAAGAAGTCTTCGACCGAGTTCCGGTCGGGACGCAAGTCAAGTTGATCTAACCTCATGTTGAAGACGCCCACCAAACGGACCGCATTGAACTTCCTGCTTCCGGGCGGGATCGTGCGTCTTCTATGGGCATGGTCTTTCACGATCGTGCTGCTCTGCGGTTTGACTATTGGCCAGTCTGCATCGGCGTTCGCCCCGGTTGATCATCACTCCCCGACCTCGGTAGAGATGTCAGACGGCAGTGCCGGATCGACGAACATATCGCTGTCTTGCCATCCGGCGCTGGCATGTACTGCATTCGTGTTGCCAATCGGCGCAGTGACTGCGTTCATCCCCAGCCATGCAGTGATGTCGCGACCGCGTTTGGCCCAGACCCAGTTTCGCTTCGGGGGCCCCTCTGTCAGTCTGCCCCCTCCACGCCTGCTGATCTGAAGGTCAGCCTGGGCGAGAGCCATGGTTCGATGGTGCCGTTTCAGGCCCAGTCGAGTGCTCTGTCGTTTTAATCCTGACCCAAAAAATGTGCGCAGTTCGCGAACCGCCTGACGTGCGGTGCGCGGTGGTCAATCAAAAACAACAAACCGAGAGCAGTCAGGCAGATGGCAAAACAATGGACAGGCGCTATGGCGCTTGCCGCTTCCGCAGTCGCGGCAGTGGCGATGGCACACAACGGGGCGAGCGGCGTCGTCCTTGAGAGGATGAACGGCATGACGG
>JANOFE010000241.1:0-34356 GCA_031413495.1 Pseudorhodobacter sp.
ATATGCGGGCTGTCCAGCAGGCCCAAAATCTCCAGATCCTGCATCACATTTCGGATGGTGGCTGCGCTTAGGCGTTCGGTCATTGTGCGGGTCAGGGTGCGGGACCCGACCGGATCGCCAGACGCAAGATAGCCTTCGACAACACGGCGAAACACCTCGCGCGAGCGGTCGTTCATTTCACTGATTAGGTTGGGCGTATCCGACATGCGTGCATCCTTAGCGGCCTTGTACCTTAGGGATCAGGGGCTGCCTTCGTCAATCAGGGTTGCATCCCATGGCGTTGCTTGCGTATCTGGCGCAAATTTACCCAAAGGATGACTGACATGCGCCCCTCTGGCCGGAAACTTGAAGAAATGCGCCCAATTTCAATCGAAGTTGGGGTGATGAAACATGCCGAAGGGTCTTGCCTGATCAAGGTCGGCGAAACCCATGTGCTGTGTTCGGCAACGATTGAAGATAAAGCGCCGCCGTTCTTGAAAAACACCGGGCTTGGTTGGGTGACGGCGGAATATGGTATGCTGCCGCGCGCCACCAACAGCCGCAACCGGCGTGAGGCGGCGGCGGGCAAGCAAACTGGGCGGACGCAGGAAATTCAGCGCCTGATCGGGCGGGCGTTGCGGGCGGGTGTGGAACGGTCTGCGCTGGGCGAGCGGCAGATAGTGCTTGACTGCGACTTGTTGAATGCCGATGGCGGCACGCGCTGTGCATCCATCACCGGGGGCTGGGTTGCCTTGCGGTTGGCGATGAATAAGCTGTTGAAAACAGGCGCTATTGTGTCTGATCCGATCATTGACCATGTGGCTGCGGTGTCCTGTGGTATCTATGCCGGGCAGCCCTTGTTGGATTTGGATTATGCCGAGGATTCAGAAGCCGGAACCGACGGCAATTTCATTCTGACGGGCCGTGGCCGCTTGATCGAAGTGCAAATGTCGGCTGAAGGGGCGACGTTTTCGCGCGAGGAGATGAACCAATTGCTGGACCTGTCCGAAGCCGGGGCGGCCGCTTTGGTTGCAGCACAGAAGGCGGCCTTGGGGTGACACGGCGGTTTTCAGGCAAAACGCTGCTTGTGGCGAGCCATAACAAGGGCAAACTGGAAGAGATTGCGCGGCTGTTAGCGTCATTTAGCGTCGGGGCGGTATCCGCCGCCGATATGGGGCTGCCAGAACCTGTTGAGACGGAAAGCACCTTTGCAGGAAATGCGCGGATAAAGGCGCATGCCGCGGCACGCGCCACGGGACTGCCTGCGTTGTCAGACGATTCGGGGATAGAGGTAGAGGCGCTGGACAATGCACCCGGAGTTTACACTGCTGACTGGGCGGAAACACCGCAGGGGCGTGATTTTGAAATGGCGATGGGCAAGACCTGGGCCATGCTGCAGGCCGCCAAAGCCCCTTTTCCCCGCCGTGCGCGGTTTTGCTGCACGCTGGTGATGGCGTGGCCGGATGGGCATGACGAAGTATTTGCTGGCGAAATGGCAGGTCAGATCGTTTGGCCCATGCGCGGCAATCAGGGCCATGGCTATGACCCGATTTTTCAGCCGGATGGGTTTGAGATGACCTTTGGCGAAATGGATCGTTGGCAAAAGAACGAAATCAGCCATAGGGCCGATGCCTTTCGGAAACTGGTAGCGGGGTGTTTTGCATGAAGCGAATTTCAACCGGATCGCCGTTTGAGGCAACCATGGGCTATTCGCGTGCCATTGTGAAAGGCGGCTGGTGTTTCGTATCGGGCGTCACCGGATACAATTACGCCACGATGCAAATTCCAGATGGCATTGCGGATCAAGCCCGCAACTGTATGGCCACCATTCGCGGCGTGCTGGATCAGGCGGGCTTTGCCATGGAGGATATTGTGCGCGTGCAATACACAGTCACTGATGCGGGCCTTATAGACGATCTGATCCCCGTGCTTGGCCTGACATTTCGCGAGATAAGGCCAGCGGCGACCATGGTGATTGCGGGACTGATCAAGCCGGAAATGAAGATTGAGGTTGAGGTTACGGCCTTTAAGGGATGATGATGGATGACTGGCGCAATGGCGGCTTCGGGCTTTACCTGCACTGGCCCTTTTGCCAATCAAAATGCCCCTATTGTGATTTCAACAGCCATGTTTCAGCGCAAATTGACCAAGCCAGATGGGCGCGCGCTTATCTGACCGAGATCGACCGTTTGGCGGACGAAACCCAAGGCCGTGTTTTGCAATCGGTGTTCTTTGGCGGCGGCACGCCATCTTTGATGGACCCCGATCTGGTCTGTGCCCTTCTTGACCGGGTCAGGGCGCGATGGCCGCAAACCAACGACTGGGAAGTGACGCTGGAGGCTAACCCCGGATCGGTGGAGGCGGGCCGATTCAAGGGCTATGCCGACGCTGGGGTAAACCGTGTTTCAATGGGCATCCAAGCGCTGAATGACGATGATTTGCGCAAGTTGGGGCGGATGCATTCTGTCACCGAGGCAAAAGCCGCCTTTGATGTGGCGCGCAAGGCGTTTGACCGGGTAAGTTTCGATTTGATCTATGCGCGGCAAGACCAAAGTCTTGCCGACTGGCGCGGCGAGTTGACCGAAGCGCTGTCTATGGCGGTTGATCATCTGTCGCTTTATCAGCTGACGGTCGAGGATGGCACGGCCTTTGGCGACCGGTTTGCAAGGGGTGGGCTGAAGGGCCTGCCTGATGAAGACCTGTCCACCGACATGTATGACCTGACGCAAGAGATTTGCGGGGCGGCAGGTTTGCCCGCTTATGAAGTGTCTAATCACGCAGCGCCGGGCATGGAATCACGCCATAACCTGATTTATTGGCGCGGCGGTGACTATATTGGCATCGGCCCCGGCGCGCATGGGCGACTGACGCTAAACGGCACGCGGTGGGCAACTGATGCACCGCGTGCGCCGGGGCAATGGCTGTCGCAGGTTGAGGCCGGCCGCACCGGCGAGGCCCCGCGTGGTATGGTGCCGGGCGCAGAACGCGCGCTGGAATATCTGATGATGGGGCTAAGGCTGAGCGAGGGAATTGATCTTGATCGGTATCGAAACCTTGCGGGGCAAAGTATGGATACTAATAAAATCAATGAGTTAGAAGATATGGGCATGTTGCGCCGGACCAACCAAAGTCTTGCAGCGACCGCAAAGGGCAGGTTGGTTCTAAATGCCGTTATCCGAGAGCTGGCCGCTTAGACAGACCCATCCCGCGGCAGATCAGACAAGACGCGACACAGAAGATCAAGATCATCGAGCGTGTTATAGCGGATGCTCAAGATCCCGGTCTCGCCGCCGCGTTCGTGGTTAATGCGCACCGACATCTTCAGATTGGCGGACAGATCAGCTTCTAGTGCTTTGGTGTCGGCGTCTTTGTCATCGGTGCTTGACCCGCCAGATTTGCCACGTGCAGGCTTGCAAGCAACAGCCTTGGCCAGGCGTTCCGTTTCGCGCACCGACAGCCCCGCCGCTATCACCCGTCTTGCAAGGGCAGAGGGATCCGCGCTCGTGATCAGGGCGCGGGCGTGACCGTAGGAGATTTTTCCCTCACGAACAAAGGCTTGCACATCATCGGGTAGGTTGAGAAGGCGCAATAGATTGGCAATGTGGCTGCGGCTTTTGGACAGCGCTTCGGCAAGCTTTTCTTGGGTGTGACCAAACCGATCCATCAACTGGCGAAATCCCAGCGCTTCTTCGACGGCATTCAGATCGGCGCGCTGAATGTTTTCAATAATGGCAACCTCAAGAACCTCTGTATCGTCAAGCTCGCGCACGATGACCGGAAGTTCGTGAAGCTGCGCCATTTGGGCGGCCCGCCAGCGACGTTCGCCCGCGACAATTTCAAAGCGGTCCGTACCCGCTACCGGGCGCACAATAAGGGGCTGGATAACGCCTTTCTGGCGCAACGACGCCGCAAGATCTTGCAGGCCTTCGGCCGGAAAATCCCGGCGCGGCTGCAATGGATTTGGCACCAGCTTTTCGACCGGGATCATGAGATCGGCACGTCGGGCACCGGCACCACCGTTTATCTGAGCGTCAAGATTAACATCCGCCATCAGGGCCGAAAGACCGCGCCCAAGGCCGCGACGTTCTGCTTTTTTATCCATGTGTTTTTTCCTTTTCGCGGCGCTCTATCGGGTGACGTGCGGCAAGTTCCTGTGCGAGTGCGCGGTACGCCTCGCTGCCTTTGGAAAGCGTGTCATAGCTGAGAACGGGGAGCGCATAGGACGGCGCCTCACTTACCCTGACATTGCGGGGAATCATCGTTTTGAACACCAGCTCGCCCAAGTTTTGACGAGCGTCGGCCTCGACCAATTGCGATAGGTTGTTGCGGCCATCATACATGGTCAAAAGGACGCCCTCTATGCGCAGGTTGGGATTTGCGGTCTGCCTGACCTCGCGGATCGTTAACATAAGCTGGGACAGGCCTTCGAGCGCAAAAAATTCACTCTGCAGGGGCACCAGCACAGAATGGCAGGCAACCATTGCATTGACGGTCAGTAGGCTTAAAGATGGTGGACAGTCTATCAATATGAAATCAAAGCCAAATTTATCTATCGCGGGCTGACGAAGCGCATCGTGCAAAAGAAAGCTGCGCTTTTCGTTCGAAACAAGTTCCATATCGGCAGACGACAAATCGCTGTTTGCCGGACAGATAAAAACACCGTCGATTGACGTCTGAAGGACCACATCAGCCAAGGGCGCTTCGTCTATGATAAGGTCATAAGTCGTTAGTTTGCGCCGCTCTGCCCCGATACCAAGGCCGGTCGACGCATTTCCCTGTGGATCAAGATCAACAAGAAGCACTTTTGCACCCAGCTCTGCCAGACCTGCGCTGAGGTTGATGGTTGTTGTGGTTTTGCCAACACCGCCTTTTTGGTTGGCGATCGCAATAATCTGGGGCTGCTTTTGGCGGGTTGGGTCAGACATTGGAAATCTCTTTCAGCACCAGAACGACAGCCGATGGATCGGTTATGCTGGCGTGGGATTCAAGTGAGAAATTCCAATCTTTGCGGGCATCGGCGATTTCTGCGTCGCAAGATTTGCCCTTCAGAAAAATCGCAGCGCCATCTGGGGCAAGGTGCGTTTTCGCAAAAACACAAAGTTGTGGCAGCGGTGCCAAGGCCCGCGCTGAAACCACATCAGCCGTTAGGGATGCTATCAATTCGATTCGATCTGCGATTACATCGATCGACAGCCCAAGCGTCTGGCCGGCTTGCCGTAGGAAAGCGGCCTTTCTTTGATCCGCCTCAACCAAGATGATTTTCATGTTGGGCGCAAATTCGACCGCCAGTATTGCCACTACAATGCCAGGAAAGCCGCCGCCACTGCCCAGATCAACCCACCGGTTTGCCGATCTGGCGTAACTGAATATCTGAGCAGAATCAAGGATATGCCTAGACCATACCTGGCCCATCGTTGACTTGGAAATCAGATTGATTGCGGCATTCCATTTTTCGAGAAGCAGAACAAAGTCCCTTAACCGCTGCTCTGTTTCACGTGAAACATTCAATTCCGCCAGAACAAGATCTGCCGTCATTTTGCCGCACTGCGCCGATCAGCCCGGCGAAGAAACGCCAGCACCAATGAAACCGCAGTTGGCGTCATGCCTTCGATTTTTCCTGCCTTTGCAATATCGGCCGGCCTATGGCGGCTTAGCTTTTGGCGCAGTTCCGTCGAAAGGCCCGCGATGGCGCAATAATCGATATCTGCGGGAATTCTTATGCCTTCATCACGCTGCAAAGCCGCCACATCAGCGGACTGCCGACCAAGATACTGTGCGTAAAGCGCGTCTTTCGCGGTCTGATCTTTTATATCACCCCCAAATGCAGCGAACGCCGGGCAAAACGCCTCCACCGCCGCTATATCAACATCCGGAAATGCAAGAAGCTGAAACGCGCTGCGCCGAACGCCATCTTGGCTTTGCTTTAGCCCCGCAGCCATAATCTGGTGCGGCGTTAACATAACACTATCAAGCGCTTCCCGGGCAGACGCCAAAGCCGATGCTTTTTGGTCAAATGCCACCCTTCGCCGCTCACCAACGCATCCGGCAGCAATACCAAGCGGCGTAAGCCGTTGGTCGGCATTGTCCGCCCGCATCGACAAACGAAACTCCGCGCGCGATGTGAACATGCGATACGGTTCTGTTACGCCCCGCGACGTCAGGTCATCCAGCATGACACCAATGTAACTGCTGGTTCTGCTGAAATGAACTGGCTCTTTACCAAGTGCCGCAGCAGCAGCGTTCAGCCCAGCTGCAAGCCCCTGCGCTGCCGCCTCTTCATAGCCGGTTGTTCCGTTTATCTGGCCGGCAAAATAAAGTCCGGGCGCTGCGCGCACTTCCATCGCCGGACTAAGCCCGCGCGGATCAAAAAAATCATACTCTATCGCATAGCCGGGTTGAAGAATGCCAACATTTTCCAAGCCCCGAATTGTGCGGACATAGGCAATCTGAACCTCTGCCGGAAGCGATGTAGAAATTCCGTTCGGGTAGACAGTTGTATCATCCAGACCCTCTGGCTCCAGAAACACCTGATGTTCAGATTTCTCTGAGAATCGCACAATTTTATCTTCAATTGATGGGCAATAGCGGGGACCAACGCCTTCGATGTGGCCGCCATACATCGCTGATTTATTGAGATTATTCCTTACGATCTCATGAGTCAGCGGGTTGGTGTGGGTAATTCCGCAAGAAACCTGTCGCACCAAAGTGCCCGCCGACAGGAATGAAAACAGTGTCGGATCGCTATCGCCCGGCTGCATTTCAACGCGCGCCCAATCAATCGTCGTGCCGTTAAGCCGCGGTGGCGTCCCGGTTTTGAGCCGTCCGCGCCCCAAATCAAGCTCTGCCAAGCGGGCCGCAAGCCGCAGTGACGGCGCATCCCCGGTACGGCCACCCGGCTTGCGGCTGTCACCGATGTGAATAAGCCCATTCAAAAAAGTGCCCGCTGTCAGCACGACCGCATGGCACCTGATCTCTGCGCCGCCCTCTAAGGTAACCCCCGCCACGCGACCATTAATCCGCAAAAAATCAATTGCCTCGCCAACAACAATATCCAAATTCTGCTGCGCCGACAGCGCTGCCTGTATTGCCTGACGGTATAACTTACGGTCAATTTGTGCTCTTGGCCCCTGAACGGCTGGCCCTTTTTTTCGATTAAGCAGCCGAAACTGAATTCCCGCCCGGTCAGCCGCCTGCGCCATAACCCCATCCAGCGCATCAATTTCGCGCACAAGATGCCCTTTTCCAAGCCCTCCGATTGCCGGGTTACACGACATTACGCCAATGCCCGCCTGCGAAAGCGTCACGAGCGCCGTCTTCGCTCCCATCCTTGCCGATGCGGCGGCCGCCTCTGTTCCGGCATGGCCACCGCCAATCACCACGACATCATAATGTTTCACGTGAAACAGCCTCATTTTCCGATACAGAAGCTGGAAAAGATTTCATCCAGCAAATTTTCAACGTCTACGCGCCCAACAAGTGCGTCCAGCGACCGGGTCGCCAGCCGCAAGTTTTCTGCGGCCAGCTCCACCCTGCTGCTGCCAAGCCGTATCTCAAAAAGTGCGGCTTCCAAAGCAGAAACTGCGGCCATCGCACCAGCGCGGTGTCGCTGGTGGGTCAGGGTTGCTGCCCCACTGGCCCTTTTTTCTAGCCTCAGTCCAATTTCTTGGGTCAAAGCGTCAAGGCCCTGTCCGGTTAGGCCCGAAACGGCCATGCCGTGCTGTCCAAAGGCAGGAAGATCTGCCTTACCGCTCACAATAATGTCGTCATCGCACGGCGACAGGCCAGCAGGCAACACACCGTTCTCCAACAGAAAAACACGCAAGTCGGCAGAGTTAGCACGCGCAACCGCACGTAAAACACCCAAGCTTTCCACTTCGTCCTGCGTCTGCCGTAGTCCGGCCGTATCAAGCAATGTTACCGGCAACCCCGCCAAATCCATCCGCACTTCGATGACATCTCTCGTGGTGCCGGCAATCGCAGATGTGATCGCGGCCTCACGTCCGGCAAGCGCATTCAAAAGCGTTGATTTACCCGCGTTCGGGGCGCCCACAATGGCCACCTCAAATCCGTCACGAATCCGTTCGGCCATCACGGCGCCATCCGCCTCCAAACGAAGATCATGCAGCAAAGCGTCAATGATTTGCAGTACCTCCGGCGTCACGTCGACCGGCACATCTTCGTCAGCAAAATCTATCGTTGCCTCCAAAAGCGCTGCGGCCCGGATCAGCTGCGCTCGCCAGCCATTGGCCCGCTTGCCTACAGCGCCTGACAACACCCGCAACGCCTGCTTTCGTTGCGCCTCGGTTTCAGCGTCAATCAACGCGGCAAGTCCCTCAACCTGCGTCAGATCCAACCTGCCATTTTCAAGCGCGCGGCGCGTAAATTCGCCAGGCTCCGCCATTCTTAACCCAGGTTGCAAGGAAAGGGCCTGCAGCGTTGCCGAAATCACCGCAGTGCTGCCATGCAGATGCAGTTCGGCCATAGCCTCGCCGGTAAAGCTATGTCCCGCCTCAAATAGCAAAACAATGCCTTCATCAATAGGAATGCCCTGCCAAACCAGCCTGCGCACCGACGCTTGGCGCATCGGCGGCAGTCGGCAACAAAGGGCGGCTACGGCACCATGGCTTTCTGGGCCGGACAGCCGTACAACCGCAATACCCGCCTTGCCACGCGCAGTGGCAGGTGCAAAAATCGTCACCATACCTATAGTAACCCGTTGATATAGTTAATTTATCAGCTGTTCATGGAATCAAAGAATTCAGCATTTGATTTGGTCTGCTTCAGTTTGCCAATCAGGAATTCTATTGCGTCCGTGGTGCCCATCGGGTTCAAGATCCGCCGCAGAACATAGGTTTTCTGCAGATCAGACTTTTCGACCAACAGATCTTCCTTCCGGGTGCCGGATTTCAGAATATCCATCGCTGGGAACACGCGCTTATCGGCAACCTTGCGGTCCAGAACGATTTCGCTGTTGCCGGTGCCTTTGAATTCTTCAAAAATCACTTCGTCCATCCGGCTGCCAGTATCAATCAGCGCGGTCGCGATAATGGTCAGTGACCCGCCCTCTTCAATGTTGCGTGCCGCGCCAAAAAACCGCTTTGGCCGTTGCAGCGCGTTGGCATCCACGCCGCCTGTCAACACCTTGCCTGATGATGGTACAACCGTGTTAAACGCCCGCCCAAGACGTGTGATACTGTCCAGCAAGATGACCACATCACGTTTGTGTTCCACCAGCCGCTTAGCTTTTTCGATAACCATTTCCGCCACTGCCACATGCCGCGTTGCCGGTTCGTCAAAGGTTGATGATACAACTTCGCCCTTAACAGACCGCTGCATATCGGTCACTTCCTCGGGCCGTTCGTCGATCAGCAATACGATCAGATAACAATCCGGATGATTGGTCGCAATCGAATGGGCGATGTTCTGCAACAGCACGGTCTTACCCGTTCGCGGTGGTGCCACAATCAACCCGCGCTGGCCCTTACCTATCGGGGCCACCAGATCAATGATCCGTGCAGAGCGATCTTTCAGCGTCGGATCATCAACCTCCATCTTGAACCGCTCATCCGGGTAAAGCGGCGTCAGGTTGTCGAAATGCACTTTGTGGCGCGCCTTTTCCGGATCATCAAAATTGATCCGCGTCGCCTTGGTCAGGCAAAAATAGCGCTCCGTTTCACGTGGGGCCTGAATAACGCCTTCAATCGTATCGCCGGTGCGCAAGGAAAACTGGCGGATCATCTCGGGCGATACATAAATATCATCCGGTCCTGACAGATAGTTTGCCGATGGCGATCGCAAAAAGCCAAAGCCATCCTGCAGCACTTCCAGAACACCGTCGCCGCCAATTTCCCAGCCCTCTTCGGCATGTTCTTTCAGGATCGAGAACATCATCTCGCCCTTGCGCATCGACGGCGCGTTTTCAATTTCCCATTCCTCGGCCATCGCCAGCAGGTCTGCCGGCGTTTTGGCTTTCAGCTCGGCCAAGTTCAATCGTTCAACGGTCATGGGGATGTATCCTGTGCGGTCCTGCCCAAATGGCGGTCGCATCCTATAAAATGTGGAAATAGCGTCTGGCCGGACGGCCTGCTTGCGTCGCAGCTAAGCGCCGCTCACCAAAATGTCAACCGTCTGAACAGCCCTTCAAAACTTAACGATCACCGACGTGACAATTATGATCAACAGCACCGTGGGCACTTCATTCATCATCCGGTATCTGCGCCCGGTCAATACATTCCGCCCTGCCGCAAAATCCTTGCGCCGGACGCCAAGCCAGATGTGAAACCATGTCATCAGACAAACCGATATCGCCTTGGTCCAGGGCCAGATCATCGACCAGTCAACAATGCCCGGTGTCCATACAAGCAGCACCCCGAACAACCAGGTCGCAATCATTGCGGGATTCATGATCGCCTTCAGCAATCTGCGTTCCATCACTTGGAACAGCGCATCAAAATCGTCACCGCTGATCGACTTTTCAGCATGATAGACAAACAGCCGGGGAAGATAGAACAGTCCGGCCATCCACGCAATAACGGCAATGATATGCAGGGCCTTCACCCAAGGATAGACATCTGACAGCAACCCTATCATTCCATACCCGCCTTTGTTCTTTGGCTTCTTCTTAATAAAAAGAGTCTTTAAAGAGATTGATGATGTAGGGACAGTGGATATCTGAAGTCAGCACTTTCCCCCCTATTCTATCCCCAGTCCAAACCCTGTGGACAAGTTTTGTACCACCAGAATATATCTCCAAAAAATGCATGATAATATATATATTTCAATATCTTAATCTGACCTGCACGTCTGCAAAACCGGTATATCTTTGTCCGCAGCCCGTCGCATTTGCACCTTTCCCCAGGCCAAATAAACCCCCATCCTCAGGTGGACAACACGTCTGTGCATCTTGACAAACGGGCACCTTAACCGCTCCATGACTGCGCCACTAAGACTGCCCTACAGAACAAAGCCAGCCTATCCACAGCATCATCCCCATGACCAGACCGCTGATCCTTGCCTCATCTTCGGAAACCCGTCTTCGGCTTTTGCAGGCGGCGGGCATCGCCGTTTCCCAAATAAGCCCCCGCATCGACGAGGCGGCAATGCGCGCCGCGCTGGAGGCCGAAGCGGCCACCCCTCGCGACATTGCGGATGCTTTGGCAGAAATGAAAGCCCGCAAAGTTGCGGATCGGCATAGGTCTGATTTGGTGCTTGGCTGCGATCAGGTGTTGGATTTTCAGGCCAAGGCTTGGGGAAAGCCAGAAAGCCCGGCTGAGGCGCTTGCACAGTTGGTTGCCTTTCGCGGCCAGTCGCACAAACTGCTGTCAGCTGTTGTGCTTTATGATGCAGGCAAACCCGTTTGGCGTCATGTCGGCGAAGTGCGCCTGACCATGCGGATGATGTCGGATAACTGGTTGACCGCCTATGTTGGCCGGAATTGGGAAAGCATCAGTCATTCTGTCGGCGGCTATAAGCTAGAGGAAGAAGGGATAAGGCTGTTCTCTGCCATCGAAGGCGATTACTTTACCATTCTGGGCCTGCCGCTGCTGCCGCTGCTTGGCTATCTTGGGGAACGAGGCTTCATTACCACATGACAGATCATCCGCGTATTCCCTTGGCTGGGGTCATCGGCTCGCCCGTTGCCCATAGCAAATCCCCTGCTTTGCACGGCTATTGGCTGCGCCGCTACGGCATCAAAGGCCATTACATTCCGATGGACATTTCGCAGGCTGATCTGCCCGAGGTGCTGCGCATGCTGCCTCATCTGGGGTTTGTCGGCCTGAACGTGACAATCCCGCACAAGGAAACCGTGCTGGCACTGGCCGATATTGTCACCGACCGCGCGGCGTTGATTGGGGCGGCGAATACGCTGATTTTTCGCAAAGACGGCCGCATTCACGCTGATAACACCGATGGTGCAGGCTTCATCGCAAATCTGCGCCAGAACGCTCCGCATTGGGTGCCGCAAGCCGGGCCTGCGGCAGTGTTCGGGGCCGGTGGTGCGTGTCGCGCCGTAATTGCGGCCCTGCTAGAGGTGGGCGTGCCCGAAATTCGCTTGTCCAACCGGTCCCGCCTGCGGGCGGATCAGCTGCGGTCTGATTTCGGCGCACGGGTGACGGTGCATGATTGGGTCAAGGCAGGAAATATGCTTGACGGGGCGGCGACCGTCGTCAACACCACGTCGCTTGGCATGACCGGTAAGCCCGATTTCCGGGTGCCGCTGGATGCATTGTCGCCGCATGCTCTGGTCACCGATTTGGTCTATACGCCGGTTCAAACCGCATTCCTGATTGCCGCCGAAGAAATCGGCTGCACCGTGGTTGATGGTCTTGGCATGTTGCTGCACCAGGCCGCCCCCGGATTTGAGCGCTGGTTTGGCAAACGGCCAGAGGTGGACGCAGCCACCCGCGCTGCGGTGATTGGCGCATGACACCCTTCCGCCTTGGCCTGACCGGGTCCATCGGCATGGGGAAAACCACGACTGCGGGGTTTTTCGCCGCTGCGGGTATCCCGGTCTGGGATGCCGATGCTTCGGTGCGCCGCCTTTATGCACCGGGGGGTGCCGCTGTTGGCCCAATTGGGTCTTGGCTGCCAGCCGCAATTGCAAATAGCGCGGTTGACCGGGCCGTGCTGAAACAGGAAATGGCCCGAAATCCGCAAGCCTTGGCCCAGATCGAGGCGATTGTTCATCCGCTGGTCGCCGCTGACCGTGCAGATTTTTTGCGGCAGGCCAAGGCAGATATTCTGGTGCTCGATATCCCCCTGCTTTTCGAAAAGGGCTATGATGCAGAGATGGATGCAACCTTGCTGGTTACCGCCCCGCCCGCCCTGCAGCGTGCCCGTGTGCTGTGCCGCGCCGGTATGACGGAAGCAATGTTAGACACTATTCTGGCCCGCCAGATGCCGGATGCCGAAAAGCGCAGCCGCGCCACGCATATCATTGAAACTTTGGGGCTAGAGGCCGCACATCAGGGCGTATTGGCACTGATCAATCATATTCGAGGCCGTCAAAATGCGTGAAGTGGTTCTGGACACCGAAACCACCGGGTTTGAGCCGACCGAAGGCCACCGCATTGTGGAAATTGGCGCGGTGGAATTGTTCAATCACATGCCCACCGGGCGCACCTATCACCAGTACATCAACCCAAAACGCCCGATGCCGAAAGAGGCGTTCGAAGTGCACGGTCTGGGCGATGATTTCCTGCGGGACAAGCCGATTTTCCCCGCCATTGCGCAGGCATTCCTTGATTTTATCGCCGATGCGCCGCTGGTCATTCACAATGCCAGTTTTGATATGAAATTCCTGAATGCCGAACTGTCTGCGGTCAACCTGGCCCCGCTGCCCGCCGCGCGCGCGATTGATACCCTGTTGATAGCCCGGAAGAAATTTCCCGGATCGCCGGCGTCGCTTGATGCGCTGTGCCGCCGTTTTAACATCGACAATTCTATGCGCGAAAAGCATGGGGCGCTTTTGGACAGTGAAATTCTGGCCGAAGTCTATCTGGAGCTGGTTGGCGGACGGCAACCAGATTTTGGGCTTGCCACAGCTGCACAGAACACAGCGTCAGAAACGGCAGAGACCGGACAAGGATGGCGACCGCGCCCAAGACCAACACCGCTTGCACCAAGATTATCGCCCGCAGAGGCCGCCACCCACACCGCCTTTGTGGTAGGCATGGGCGACACCGCGATTTGGCTTAAGCGCGGCTGATCAGGATTGCATCACTGCGGGCTTTTGTGCTTCGGCGCGGCGGGCCAATTCTTGCCGGTACAGTGCCAGAAAATCCACCGTGTCGATGTTCAGCGCAGGCAGGCCGCCATCACGGGTGACGTCTGAGATGATCCGCCGCACGAACGGGAACAACAAGCGCGGGCATTCAATCAGCAAGAACGGGTGCATTTGGTCGTCTGACACGCCTTCGACATGGAAAATGCCCGCATAGTCCAATTCCAGCAAAAACAGCGTGTCGCCGTTGGCTTTGTTGGTGGAGGTGATCTTGTATTTGGTGATCACATCAAATTGATGGTCTGCCGCGCGCTTGCGGGCATCAAGGCTGACGCCAACCTGAATATCGGGTTGCACATCATTTCCGGTAAGGCCCTTTTGGGCCACCATGTTTTCAAATGACATATCGCGCACGAACTGCGCCAACACTTGCATTTTGATCTGCGGTGCGGCGGCTGGTGCCGCGCCATTGGTATCCTCGGCCATCCTGCCTACTCCTGAAACAATGAATTGCGGCCTCTCCTAGCAGGCTTGTCCGCAGCGCTCAATCCTCACTCCAACGCGACGTGCCGCGCAAATTGGGGCGTTCGGGGTCTATTTCGCTATATTCCGCGTCAATGACCTCTGCGTTGGTACTGGAACCGGGCCCATCGCGCCAATCTGTGGTCGGCCCGCGCTGTTGAAATGCACCGATACGGCCCGCAAATCGACTGATCACGACCTGGCGCAGGGGCGGGATCAACAAAAGCAGACCCAAAGTATCGGTCAGAAAACCCGGCAAGATAAGCAGGAAACCGGCCATCATGATCAGGGCGCTATGCGCCATCGGCGACATCGGGTTTTGCATGCCGCGCACCGCACTTTGCATGTCGGACATCGCCCGCATCCCCTGCTGACGCATCACGACCACACCCAAGAAACCGGTTCCCAGCACAATGGCCAGTGTCGGCCAAAGTGTAAGCCAACCACCAACTGTGACAAAAAGCCCAATCTCAATCAGCGGAACCGCTAGGAACAACGCGAAAACCCACATGGCCCAACTCCTTTGACGATGCTTCTTTTGGGCCAGCGGTAGACTTGGCCGCCCCCCTACCCTACATAAGCGTGCAAGGGCAAAGTTACCAACCCGCCGTCGTTGAGGTTACAAAATGAATTCGTCACTGATCCAACTGCTTGTGCTGGCCGGGGTCGCCATTTTTCTGATCATAAAACTGCGCTCTGTTTTGGGCACACGCGATGGGTTTGAAAAACCACCCCTGCCGATTGACGCCGTGCGCCCAAGGGCGAAGCGCGATTTTGAGGTTATTGAAGGCGGTCCTGACCGCGACATCACGGATCATGTGCCAGACGGATCGCCGTCGGCCAAGGCTTTGTCAGCGATGAAAGCCGCTGAACCGGGCTTTTCGGTGAACACGTTCCTGCAAGGCGCGCGTGGTGCCTATGAAATGATCCTGATGGCGTTCGAGAAAGGCGAGATGGACCGCATCAAGCCCTTCTTGTCACCCGACGTGTTTGAAACGTTTTCCCAAGCTGTCGCCCAGCGCGAAGGTGACGGGCTGACAGTCGAGGCAAGCTTTGTCGGCTTGCGCGAATTGGTGTTGAGCGAGGCCACTTTTGACGCAGACACCCGTGAGGCAGACATTTCTGTGCGCTTTTTGGGGGAATTGACGTCTGTTGTCCGCAACAAAGCGGGCGAGGTTGTTGAGGGCAGCCCAACAGCGATCAAAAAGCAGCGTGATATCTGGACATTTTCGCGCCGCATGGGGGCGGATGACCCCAACTGGCACCTCAGCGCCACCGGGGACTGATGCGTGCCGCGTGGCAAAGCCTTGCGTTCGCGGCGCTTGTGATGGTCGCGGGCCCCGTCCCGGCGCAGGTTTTGTCCTTTGCTGACCTCGACGGGTGGGCTGCCGACGATCATCAAGCTGCACTCACGGTATTTTTGGAAACCTGCGCCGCGCTTGACGCCGCTGATTGGGCACCGCTATGCAAGCTGGCGGTCGATGCGAGCCAGACATCGGCAGGCGCGCGCGAGTTTTTTGAACTGCTTTTCCGCCCGGTTGTGATTGGCGATCAGGCCGCCCTTTTCACTGGCTATTACGAACCTGAATTGGCAGGCTCCCCGGTCCGCACCCCGCATTTTGCCTATCCGATCTATCGCAAACCACCCGAACTTGCCGAAGGTGCGATCTGGCACAGCCGCGAGGCGATAGAAACCCAAGGCCTGTTGCGGGGGCGCGGGCTGGAAATTGCCTGGCTTGATGATCCGGTCGAGGTGTATTTCTTGATGATCCAGGGATCAGGCCGCATTCGAATGCCGGATGGCCGGGTTGTGCGTGTGGGCTATGGCGGCAAAAACGGTCAACCCTACCGATCCATCGGCCAAGAAATGATCCGGCGCGGGTTGATGGCAGAAAGTGACGCTTCGGCGCAGTCCATCCGTGCCTTTGTGCGGCGCAATCCGGGTCTGGGGGCGGAATTGCTGACGTTCAATCCGTCTTTCGTGTTTTTCAAGAAACTGCCCGACCTGCCCGCTGAAAAGGGGCCCATTGGGGCGATGGGGCGGTCGATCACCACCCTGCGGTCGGTGGCGGTGGACCCCGACTTTACCCCGCTTGGTGCGCCGGTGTGGGTGGAAAAGGATGGGCAAAACCCGATCCGGGCGCTGATGATTGCCCAAGATACCGGCGGGGCCATCAAGGGGCCGCAGCGGGCAGATATATTCTACGGCACCGGCGTGGATGCTGGTGAAGCGGCGGGCGCGGTGAAAGACGCAGGCCGGATGGTGGTGCTTTTGCCGATTGATCGCGCCTATGCGATGCTGCCGGACGGATGATCTGAATGGCCAGACGCCGCCATCTTCACCCCGAAGAGTTGGATCTTTGGCAGGCCGTTGCACGCACGGCGCGGCCTTTGCATGGAGTGGCATTGCCGCATCCGGTTGTGATTGATCCTGTCCTTGCAGAACCAAAGAAACATGCGGCAATTCCGCGGTTTCGGCTGGGGGAAAAGGCTGCGGCCTTCCGAAAAGATGACGTCCTTCCCGGCCCCGGCATTTTGATGGATGCCAAGTCTTTCACCCGCATGTTAAAGGGAAAGCTGATCCCAGAGGCGCGGATAGATCTGCATGGGATGACGGTAGCCGAGGCGCATCCGGAACTGATCCGGTTCATTTTGAACGCGCATTCTGACGGGCTGCGGCTGGTTTTGGTGATCACCGGAAAAGGCAAGCCCGGCCCTGATTTCGGGCCGATCCCGCAGCGGTACGGAGTCTTGAAACATCAGGTGCCGAATTGGCTGCGATCGCCGCCTTTGGGCGGGCTGATTTTGCAGATTTCAGACGCGCATCTGAAGCATGGCGGGGCGGGGGCTTTGTATGTTTATCTGCGAAGAACGCGGGGATAACACACGTGATACAAAGTTTAACCTATTGATCTAAAATACATAGACCATTTTTATTCACCCAATATTAACCCGCTAACGACCAACTTCATAGGCAATTGCCGTCACCGGGGCCAACACAACACGGGTGGCGCTTTGTACGGTCAGCACAACGCCCGGCAATAGGCCAATGCGGCTGCGACTGTCGGTTTCAAAGGCGGAATCCACCTCGCCTATGCGGTCCAGAAGGCTGATCAGCGCGGGCGAGTTACCGACAGCAAAATGGCCTGCCCCGCCTTTGATTGCAGTGACATCAAGGTAGGTCACTTTCAGGTCGGCCACGCGAGAAAGGTCTGTCAGATTGCCAAGACGTTCCGGCTCTCCGGTCAGGACGGCAGACAGGTTTAACAGCCGGTCACGATTGGAGCCAAAGATCAGGAAGGGCTGTGGCAACGCCCCGATGGTCTGCGCTTGCGACCGAAACACATCGACATCCAGATCGGGCGAAATCAGAATCACGCCGGCGATTTTGGACAAAAGCTGCTTGTCGCCGCGAATGGCGATTTGGCGCATCGCCTCCATCGTCAGGGCGCTGCCCATCGAATGCGCCACCAGCAAGATGCGGTCAGCCCCAGCGGCGGCAACTTCGCGGATCAGATCTTCAAGCCCATTGCGGGCAAAAAGGGCTGAATCACGATCCCGGACATAGCCAAGCGGGTTGGCCGCCGACGGCCAAGAATAATGCACCATTGCACCGGGCAATTCCAGATCATGCGAAAGCTGCGCAATCCGGTACAAACCTTCGGAGAAATTATTATTGAAACCATGCACAAATATGACCGCTTCCCGGCCGCCGCGCGGGCCCTTCAGCGCAGCTTTGGCAATATCTGAACGAAATCTGTCACTTGAAGTATGCAGAACCTCTGACGTGGTCAGAAAATCGGTTTTGGGGTTTGGCTTGGCACCCTTGCGGGTAAATTTGATCTGTCCCGGCACCCGGTTTGGCGGAATAGACACGTCATAGCGGGCAAATTGCATCACCTCGGACCGCTGGGTGCCATAGCGCCTGGTTTCAGGATCAATCAGCCGCGTGGTGCCAACGAAAACGGTTTGCACATCGCCCACGGCGGCCGCCTGTGGCGCAAGCAAAATCTGCCCACGCGGGGTGCAGGCGGCAAGCAGAAAGACCAACAGTAGAAATCTTGCCAAGTATTGCCCCTTAACCTGCGCTTTTTCTGCAATAAAAACAGTCGTAATGCCAGGCTTTGTCGTTACAGCACATACCGGCTTAGGTCAGCGGACCGCGACAATGCGCCCAAATTGGCCTCAACAAAAGCGGCGTTCACGATAATCGCTTCTCCGCCCCTTTCGGGAGCGGAGAAGGACAACTCTTCAAAAACTCGTTCCATAACGGTGTACAACCGCCTTGCACCAATATTTTCAACTGCACGGTTCACTTCGGCGGCAATTGCAGCGAGGGCTGCAATGCCGTCGGTGGTAAAACTAACAATAACCTGTTCGGTTCCCATCAGGGCAGAATATTGCAGGGTCAGGGCATTTTCGGTTTCTGACAGGATGCGCACAAAGTCAGCTTCGGTCAGCGGCTGTAGTTCTACCCGGATCGGCAGGCGGCCCTGCAATTCTGGCAGCAGATCAGACGGTTTGGCGGTGTGAAACGCGCCGGATGCGATGAACAAGATATGGTCGGTTTTGACCGGGCCGTATTTGGTGGAAACCGTGGTGCCTTCGATCAGCGGCAGCAAATCGCGCTGCACGCCTTCGCGCGATACATCGGCACCGCGCGCATCGGCGCGGGCGCAGATTTTGTCGATCTCATCCAGAAAAACGATGCCGTTTTCTTGCACAGCGTCCAGTGCCGCGGCTTTTATCGCATCATCATCCAGCAGCTTATCAGCCTCTTGCCCGATCAGAAGATCATAGCTGTCACGCACAGATACGCGTTTGCGGGTGGTGCGCGCGCCAAACGCCTTGCCGAACATGTCTTGCAGGCCCTGCATATCCATGCCGCCGCTGCCCATGTTCATTTGCGGGAAAGCGGGGGCGCTATCGGCGATGTCCAGCTCGATCATGGTATCGTCCATCTCGCCGCGCTTTAACTTGCCGCGAAACATTTCGCGGGTTTGGTCGCGCGCGTCCTTACCCGCCAATGCCTCGATCACCCGGTCTTCGGCAGCGGCTTTTGCCTTTGCTTTCACCTCGTCCCGCATGCGGGCGCGGGTATCATTCATGGCGGTATCGACCAGATCGCGGATGATGCTGTCGACATCACGGCCAACGTAGCCAACTTCGGTAAATTTCGTGGCTTCGACCTTTAGGAACGGCGCTTTTGCAAGTTTGGCCAAGCGTCGCGAGATTTCGGTTTTGCCAACGCCTGTGGGGCCGATCATCAGGATGTTTTTGGGATACACCTCATCGCGCAGATCATCGGCCAAGCGCTTTCTGCGCCACCGGTTGCGCAGGGCCACTGCCACGGCACGTTTGGCGTCGCGCTGGCCAATGATGTGGCGGTCGAGTTCGGCGACAATTTCGCGGGGGGTGAGGTCGGTCATTTTTGTCGGTCACCGTAAATGAATTGCTAAGCAAAGTAGAGATAAGTGGTTTGGAGGCGTAAACCAAGAGAGGAAGATGTGTATTGACAATTTGTATATACATAATTAATGAAGGAATCGCGTAAGGATAATCCGCTCACGTGATGCACGCGCGCCAACTAGGTGCTGTATTTTACAACTGATGGAGGACAGGGTGCCATTCCGTCGCATATTTGCGGTTATTCAAAATGTTCGAATGGGACGAGCAGAAACGCTTGGCAACACTTTCCAAGCACGAAATTGACTTCATCGACGCAGTTGAAATCTTTGGTGGCAAGGTTTTGCTATTGCCCGCACGCAGCGAGATAGAGGCGCGGCAGAAGGCTGTCGCACCGCTCGGGCCAAAAATGATCTGCGTGGTTTTCACGCTCCGGGACGATAAAATCCGGATTATCACTGCAAGGGTGGCACGGAAGAATGAGCGCGAAAAATATCAAGAGCTATACCCTGGAACAAATCAGAGCGACGAAGGGCCAGACGGACTGGGACCGACTTAAGGACCAAGGTGATTTCGAAGGTCCGGAAGAAGATGATTTCGAAGTTGACTGGGCCAGCGCCGTGATGGTGGATGGGTTGAATAAAAAACCCATTTCATTGCGCGTAGACCCTGATGTGTTGGAATTCTTCAAGGAAGGTGGCTCTGGTTATCAGACCCGGATCAACGCTGTTTTGCGCGCCTATGTGGAAGCACAAAAGAAGGTTACTTCGCGCTGACTACTTTCTAATCGTCTCCACCGTCAGATTGCCATTGGTGTAAACACAAATATCGGCGGCAATTGCCATGGCGCGGCGGGCGATATCTTCGGCCCCAAGATCGGTGGTCATCAGACCGCGCGCGGCGGCGAGGGCAAAGTTACCACCGGACCCGATGGCAGCCACGTCATGTTCGGGTTCCAGCACGTCGCCCGCACCGGTGATGACGAACAGATCGGTGCCGTCGGTGACGATCAGCATTGCCTCCAGATTGCGCAGGTATTTATCCATGCGCCAGTCTTTCGCCAGCTCCACCGATGCGCGGGCAAGTTGGCCGGGCATCGCTTCAAGCTTTTTCTCCAGCCGTTCCAGCAGGGTGAAGGCATCGGCGGTAGAGCCGGCAAAACCCGCCACCACATCATGGCCAGCAGGGGACAGGCGGCGCACTTTGCGGGCGGTACCTTTGATAACGGTTTGGCCAAGGCTGACCTGCCCGTCACCCGCTACCACCACTTCACCACCACGACGCACCGCCAGAATTGTGGTGCCGTGCCAACCGGGAAATTTATCGTCTGCCATCCGACCCTCCAGCAATGTCTCTATATGGCGGTGGCGCCGGGCGCGCACAAGCGGTGTAGTCTTGTGCGCAAATTTCGGTAAAAATATCCGCGTCGGGCGCAGCGACAGTTTTCTGTCCACCCACAGAGGGTGCGGCACATCAAAAAAGGGCGATACGTGGCGAAGGCGGACCTGCTGCATCTTTACCTGCCAGAGGTGATGCGCCGAGATGCGGCGGCGGGCGAAGTGAACATCGTCAACCGTATTGCGGCGGCCGTGGCACCATTGGGGTGGCATCTGGCGCTTCATGACGAAAGCCCTGCAGAACTGGCAAAGGCCATGGGCCGCGAAGGGCGGGCGTTGTTTCATATGGCGGAACCCGCTGTGACGGGTGGTTTAACCCTGCGGCGGGCCTATCACTATCCGTTCTGGCAGATAGAGGCCACATCGGCACGCTGGGAGTTTGATGTCGCAAAAGCGGTGTTTGACCCGACCGAAATAGACCCTGTCGCGGCAAAGTCCTTTGCCAACCGATTGCGGTTGCGGGCTCTGGGCGACGGGCCTGTCACCCGGAACGGGTATGTTTTCATGCCGCTTCAAGGGCGCATTTCGCGGCATAGGTCATTTCAATCCATGAGCCCGCTGGCCATGATTGAGGCGACGCTTGTGGCGGAACCGCAGCGAAGAATCTGGGCGACGCTGCATCCAAAGGAAAGCTATGATGCCGATGAGATGGCCGCACTTGCCGCCTTGCAGAGCCGCTTTCCGCGGTTTCGGCTGATCGAGGGCGATGCGGTAGCGCTGCTGCAAGGCTGTGATTATGTTGTAACGCAAAACTCTGGCCTTGCGCTGAAGGGCTATTTGCTTGGCAAACCGGCGGTGCTGTTTGCGCGCATCGACTTTCACCATATCGCGGGATCTGTGCCGCGACAGGGGGTTTTGGCCGCCTTTGCCTGCGCAAAAGCAGGGCCACCCGATTTTGCCAGGTATCTGTATTGGTTCTTCAAGCACCACACCATCAACGGGGGCGCACAGGACGCTGAAGATCAGATCCGGACGCGGCTTAGACGGCATGGCTGGTGCAAATAACAAGGGCGGCCCGACAGGACCGCCCTTCTGCCGTGTGAAAAAATTCAGATAGCGGTGGCGATCCAGGTGGCCAAAGCCGCTTTTGGGGCAGCGCCAACCTTGTTCGACACCACTTCGCCGTTCTTGAACATGAACAGCGCTGGAATTCCACGCACGCCAAGCATTGCAGGGCTTTCAGGATTTTCGTCGACATTTATTTTGACGATTTTGATCTTGCCCGCATATTCAGCAGAAAGCTCTTCCAAGGCGGGACCGATCTGGCGGCACGGGCCACACCATTCAGCCCAAAAATCGACGATGACGGGGACGCTTGATTTGCGGACCTCGGCGTCGAAAGTGGCGTCAGT
Source organism: Pseudorhodobacter sp. (assembly GCA_031413495.1). Classification (GTDB taxonomy): domain Bacteria; phylum Pseudomonadota; class Alphaproteobacteria; order Rhodobacterales; family Rhodobacteraceae; genus JACMNW01. The sequence continues at coordinate 22,380 of JANOFE010000241.1, forward strand.
GACGGCAGTGGTGGCCATGATGGGTTCCTTTGAGATGATTGATCAGGAAACCAAGCTAGGCATGCCGGGCAGCAACGTCAAGGGATGGTGGCACGGACAAGGGCATCCCTCACGATATCGCGATCAAGGGGCATCAGAAGTGGTCTTTGTGTCCATAAAATTGCGGTGTCAATCTGATGATCCGGATAAATCTGTGCCAGCGCGTGCGCATAGGCCCCCATTTGGCGCAACAGCCCTTCGGGCACCTGCGATGGGTGATCTGGAATCCTGCGGTTTGATTTGTAATCCACTGCGAGAATATGGCCGGGCGTGATGATCAGCCGGTCAATCGTGCCGTAAAGGCGACCTGTGCCAAATTCCGCAGTGATCGGCACTTCGGCAAGCGTGCCGGGCGCGAAAAGATGCGCAAGGCTTTGGGATTGCAACACGCCAGAAGCCTCGGCAAGCAGGGCCAGCCTTTCGACTGGATCCGAAATCAGGGCTTCGGCCATGGAAGGCCAGTCGGCAGGCAACGCCGAGGGCAGGTGTTCAAGCAAAAGGTGCAAACGGCTGCCGCGGGCAAGGGCGGCGTCTTCGTCCTGCCCGTCTGTTTCGCCGGGCAAAGCCTTGGCACCCCCAAGACCAGACGGAGAAAGGCTTGCCGCCCGCCGTGCCACATTGGGCGCGGGTTCACTGGCCCAATCGGGCAACTGCGGTTTTTCGGTTTCGGTCAATTTGGCCGCCGGTGCAGCGGGCAGATCGCCGTTTTCAAGCAACAGACCGCCATTTGGCAACGCTGTCGCCCCGGCAGATTGCATGCCGGCCTGAATGATATTGTACCAAGTGTCGGGCTTTGAAACCTCGCCGCCCGCTGCCACCAAAAGGATGCTTTGGGCGCGCGTCATGGCAACATACAGAAGGCGCATGCTTTCCTGATTGCGGCGATCTTCCCGGTCGGCGCGTTCCGCTTCAATTGCGGGCGGGCTTTCGTCTTTTGATGTTTTCCAGATGGCGGGGCCCTGACGCCCAAAACGGTAAATCTCATCTCTGTCTTGGTATTTCCGATCGGCGGTGTCGGGCAGGATGACAATCGGTGATTCCAGCCCCTTGGCCCCGTGCACGGTCATCACCCGTATCTTGTGACCTTCACTTTCCATTTGGCGTTTTACTTCGACATCATCCGTCTCCAGCCACCCCAAAAACCCGGTCAGACTGGGCACGTCATTGCGTTCATAGGACAGCGCCTGCGACAGAAGTTCATCAATGCCATCTTCCGCTTCTGCCCCTAGACGGGCCATCAACCGCTTGCGTCCATCATGCCGGGTCAGCGCGCGTTCGATCAAATCATAGGGGCGCAGGAAATCGGTTTGGTCGCGCAAATCGTTCAACATGGCCATGGTGTCAGGATAGAGATCCGCCCGTGCCCGCAATGCCTGCCACAGATAGCCATCCCGACCCTGCGCCAGATCGTAAAGCTGGGCTTCCGTCCAGCCGCACAAGGGCGAGCGCAGGACAACGGCGAGTGACAGATCATCCTCTGGAGTGGCAAGAAAAGACAGCAAAGCGCCAAGATCTTTGACCGCAAGTTCGCCGCCCAGCTTTAATCTGTCAGCGCCCGCAATAGGCAGGCCAAGCTGCTTGCAGGCCCGGATGATCGGGCCGAACACGCCACTGCGCCGCTGCACCAGAATAAGAAAATCACCCGCATGAACGGCGCGCAATTGCAAAGGATTACTGCCCTTGATCGGAATTTGATCGCCCCGGTCGATCATCGTCCAGATGCGACTGGCAATTTCTGAGGCCAACCGCACCGTGTGGTGTTGATCGGTGATCAGATTGACCGGGTTTTCCCAATTCTCGTCAACTTTCTTTTCGCTGGGCGGGACCACCGGCAACAGCTCTGCCCGGCCCGGCATATCGGGTTGAAAAGCAAGATGCTTCATGTCGCCGCCCAGCGCCCCTTTGCGGCGATGATCGAAGGTCAGATCAACCAAACGAAGGATCGTGGGCGATGATCGGAACGAATATTCCAGATCAAGCTTCACCAAGCCTGACCCGGCATCGGCAAGCCGTTTGGAAAAGGCTGCTTTCATCTGGTCAAACGCCGCGACATCCGCGCCCTGAAAGGAATAGATGGATTGCTTTTTATCGCCCACAACAAAGATTGTGCGCGGTCCGGTATGGGCGCCTTGCCCTGCCGTGAATTCAGCAGCAAGACGTTCGATCACCTGCCACTGATCGGGGCTGGTATCTTGCGCCTCATCGACAAGAATATGCGCGATACCGCCGTCGAGACGGAACAAAACCCATTGCGCCACGGGCGATTTTGCCAGCAAATCGCGGGTGCGGGTGATCAGATCATCAAAATCCAACCAACCGCGCGCTGTTTTGCGGCGGTCATATTCCGGTAGGAAAACGGCGGCAAACGCATGCAGGGCTGCGGTTTTTTCGGCGGCAGAAAGCGCAATACGCTTGGGGCGGGCGGCTTCAACCCGGCGCATCAGGGCGTGAAGGCGATCTTGAAGTGGGCCAAGTGCTGCTTGTGTGGCCTTGGTCGGCAAAGTGTCTAACTTGGCGGAAAACGGTGATTTTGTGCCTTCACCCGTAAGAAACAGGTCTTCCATCTGGCCGAGCGTGCCGTGATCAGGGATATCCAGCCGCAGCGCGAAGATCTTTTTCGCAGCCTTCACATCATTAACGGACCCAGCAGCCATAACTGCCGCCACCTGCGGCAACCACTCTGCCTCGCCACCCAAAAACACTTCTGCCAGCAAGGTTTCGCGCGTCATGCCCTGCGGCACATCGAACACCGCGCGGCATTCGGTCAAAGTCATTGGGTTGGCAAAGGCAGATTGCAGGCGCGAGGATTGATCCATCAGCTTGGCGAAATCTTCGCCGGTATAGGCGCGCGCCATGGCGGCAATGACATCAGGTGCCAAACGATCGGCCATGTCTTGCACGATCGTATCGCGCAACAGGCGGCCAGCGCGATCATCAAGTTCGGTAAATTGGGGGGAGACGCCAGCCTCCAGCGGAAAACGGCGCAGCAGCATGGCGCAAAAGGAATGGATGGTCTGAATGCGCAAGCCGCCCGGTGTGTCTATTGCACTGGCAAACAGTTGGCGCGCCGCTGACAGATGCTTTGGCAGGGTATGCGCATCACCAAGGGCTGAAAGTTGCTGCAACAGATCAGGGTCCGGCATCATCGCCCATTCGCCCAACCGCTTGAACAGACGGTTCTGCATTTCTGCAGCGGCGGCTTTGGTATAGGTCAGGCACAAGATGTGCTGCGGCTTTACGCCGGACAAAAGCAACCGCGCCACGCGGTCGATCAGCACCTTGGTTTTGCCAGACCCCGCATTGGCCGACAGCCAGGTTGAGGCGTTTGGATCTGCGGCTTGAACCTGCCGTTCAGTGGCGTCATTGCGCATCAGCCGACATCCTGTGGGATTGGCCACGCGCTTTGCTGCCATTCACCATGGCGCGCGAGATGATCGTAATCGCCAATGACAGTGTCGTCGAAAATCGCACGGCGGGAGGCATAGCCTTGTTCGCGGGTCTGGTACTTGCCGATCAGCGTTTGCAGCTTTTCCCACACCTCGCCGGTAAGTTCAGCGGTGATTTCAGTTTTCACGGTATCCGGTTTAGACCCCAGCCCGATATAGGTTATGCGCGCCACCTGAGGTGATATGGCACCCCCAAACCCGCCACGTTGCGCCATCGCCGCCTGCAAAAGAAGTTGGTTATCATAGAGCTTTTGCTGTTTTTCCGACGGCGGCGCACCGGTTTTGTAATCCATGATGTGCAAGCGACCGTCATCAAGCACATCTATCCGGTCAGGGCGGGCTTTCAGGGTGAAGCCAAGGGCAGGCAATGTTGTCTCGCCAATATTTTCGATAATCAGCGGGGTTCCGCCCTGATCGGCCTCAAACGCCAAAAAGAAATCGGCCGCACGGCCCAGCCGCGCCAGCCAAAGCGCGCGCGCGGCGGGGAAGGGCACATCGGATGCAAGCACATCGGCGGCAGTTTGCATCAGGCGCGCGCGCGCCGCAGGCCGGGTTTCAGATGCCGGGCGGTCAAGGACAAAGCGTTCCAACACCGTATGAAGGATTTGGCCCCGCAGGCGGGCGTCGGGGGTTTGGCGCAGCGGGTCCAGCGGGTAAAGGCGCAGAATATAGCGGGCATAAATATGATAGGGATCCCGGATCAGTTTGGCGACAGAGGTCACAAACAGCGCTGTCGGCCGGTGTTCAACGGGTGGGCGAGGTGCGGGCCGGGGTGCCGGATCAACGGGTTCGCCCGGATCATCCAAAGCCGTAACCCGTGCCAGCCAGACATTGCCCCTAGCCCGCATTTCCCTGAGTGCGGCATTGCCGCCCTGATCTGGCAGCCCATCCAGCAGGTTGGTCAGCCGGTTCAACCACCGCGACGCCACAGTTTCGGCATCGGCGTTGCGGTGCGCGCGGGTCAGCACAACTTCGCGCGCGGCAATTGCCTGCTGATAATCATGGGCGGACAGGCCAATTTGGCGATCTGGCAGCAATAGGCCCGCTTTTTGCCGCATTTCGCGGTTCAACCACGGGTCGGGATTGGGCAGTTTTGGCCATGACCCATCGTTCAGGCCGCCCATGATGACAAGATCAGCGCCTTGCACCCGCGCCTCCAGGGTGCCCCATATCATGATATGGGGGTGAGGTTGGGCAGGGTTGCGCACTTCGCCCTGATTAAGGATCGCGGTAAAAAGGGCTGTGTAATCCTGTGGCGACATATCCCCGCCATGCGCGGCTTCGCGGGCAAGATCATCCATCACGGCCAGCGCCTTGATACCGGCATCTTCGGCCCAAAGCGCGCCGCTGCCCGACGGGCCAATGCCCCGCGCCAGCGCTTCGGCAAGGGATTTGTGATGTGTGACGTGTTCGGCCAGGGGCCGGGTGGAAATATGCTCTAAATTCTTTAGCGCATCGGCCAAGGCCGCAGCCCAAGTGATGCTCGTGCCCTCTTTTGCCCAAGCCACAAGATCGTCACCGGTGGGAAAAGCCGGCCCCTTGCGGCGCAAATGCAGTTCCAGCTCGCGGGTAAGTTTCAGATGCAAGCCGCGATCCGCGCCGGTTGCGGTCAGCGGATGTTTCAACAGGGTAAGCAGGATTTCGGATGTCAGCCGCTGGCCAAAAAGCCCGGCCACATGGCGCAAAAACCGGCCGGGGGCAGACAGGGCCAGCGGCCGCCCCGCAGAATCGTCTGGCAATATACGCCAGCGATCCAGCGCCGCCGTGACCTGTCTGGTCAGGCTGCGGTCTGGCGTGATCAGGGCGGCGGTACGGCCATCTTCCGCCGCCTTGCGCAGGATCAGGGCAATGGCCAAAGCTTCGGTTCGCGGCGATGCTGCCTCGATCAGGGTCATGTCTTTGGTGGCCAAAGCGAGCCCGGACAGCTTCTTTCCATCAGACAGCCAGTGATCTGTGACCGGGGCGGGGCGCAGGGACAGGGCCACAAGCGCGTTGCGGTGCGGGTTTGGGGCGGTAACATCCCGCCACGGTTTGACAGCAGAAAAGCGAACGTCCAGCGCATCCAGCAAAGCACGAAAGCGGTATTGCGGGTGATCTTCCGCCGCCAAAGCAGTGTCTAACGCTGCCCAAACCGCAGGCGGCATGTCAAATTCAAAACCCGGCAACACCAACGCGCCTTGCGGCAGGCCCGCCACCGCCCGCATGAACAACGCCGTCGTGCCGCGCGATCCGGTTGAACCCGCCACGATGACGGGGCCGGTTGGCGGGCGCGTATGCCAATCGTGAATCAGGCGTTCGACCACCAGACGTTGGCGCGCTTCGGCATCTGGGGCGGGGGCATTGCCCAAATAGTCGGTGACAATACCCAAAAAGGCCTGTGTCCGCTTCCAATGTTCTGAATGGCCAGACACATCGAGGGCTGCAATGTCTGAGGGTGTTACACCTTCGCCCTGCATTTCGTCCATCAGGGTGGCAAGGCTGTCGGCAAGATCATAGGTGGCGGCGCGGGGGGCAAAGGCGGCGTCATTGTCAATCAGCCGCGCGATCAGTTGGGCCAGTTCTAACCTTCGGCGCAGGGGCGGAATGGCCGCCGGAACACCGGCAATAGCAGTGTCCTGACCCAGCTCTGCGATCAGGCGAATGCGCGGCAGAAAACCAGCGCCGCTTTCACAGAACAGATCAATAATACGCCGCCGCATACGGGATGTGTTGACGTATAGCTGCACATCCGCCATCGCCTGAGGCGGTTGGCCAGCCAGTCGCGAGCGCAGGCCAAGGACCAGTTCCGCCGGAAAGTCTGCGCCCGGCGGCAGGGCAAAGAGACGCGGACCCGGCGTGTCAAACATGACCGCGCGCCAGCAGTTCGGCGGCCTCTGCCAGTCCCTGTGGTGTGCCGACATCGCACCAATTGCCGGAATAAAGCAGCCCATAGGCGCGGCGATCTGCGATCATCCGGTCCCACACTTGATTAAGCGAAAATACCGATGCCGGAATATCTGCCAGCCCGTCGGTGCGGATGATTTGCGCGCCAAGATAAAGGTGCTGGCCTGCCTGTCCCGCGCGTGCGATGCGGCCATCGGGGTGAAGCGTGAAATCGGCGGCACCGGCGCGGCCCTTGACCGAAGGCAGTGGCAAAAGCAGCAACAAGCCATCCATTCGGGCGCCATCCCACGCGGCCTGCAACTGGCGAAGGGGGTTGGGGCCCGACCAAACAGCATCGGGGTTCAGCGTCAGAACCGGACCCGGACCGAGCAGGGGCAAAGCCGCCCGCAATCCACCGCCGGTATCAAGGATCTGGTCCCGTTCCCACGACAGGGCGACGTCATTGCGCGCGGCAAGATGGGCTGCGATCTGCGCACCGCGGTAGTGCAGGTTTACAACTTTGCGGGGGATGCCTGCTGCATCTGCAATATCAAGCGCGCGGTCGATCAAGGTGCGGCCCGCGAGCGGCAACAAAGGCTTTGGCAGATCTTTGGTCAGTGTGCCCATGCGCGTGCCCAAACCAGCAGCAAAAAGCATCAGGGTGCTGGGGTCTTGCCGCATTGATTGCCTATTCGGGTCAGATTTTCAGGGGTCGGTTCTGGCAACAGATTGGCGCAGATCCTGGCCATGGGCGCAAGCGCCGGATGCGCAAGATTGCGCTGCAACTGGCCCCAGACGCGGGGCATCAGCGCAAGATAATGCGGCTTGCCGCCGACAAGACAAAGCCGGGCAAAAACCCCCAGGATGCGCAGGGCGCGCTGGGCCCCAAGCACTGCATAGGCGCGGTGAAAGGCGGCGGCATCAGCGCCCGTTGCATGGATCATGGCATGGCGCATTTGTGTTTCGAGGCCGACCGCAACATCGCGGCGCGCATCTTGAAGCAGGGATACCAGATCATAGCCGGGCTGGCCCAGCTGTGCCAGTTGAAAGTCCAGCAGGCCGACGCGGGCAAGGCCGATGCGACCGGGCAGCCAAAGCAGGTTTTCGGCATGATAATCACGCAGGATCATCACGCGTTTGCCATTGGCATGGGCATCGATCAGCCCCGCAAGGGTGGCGATGAAATCCGAAGGGTTGGCGTGATCGCCAGTGATGGCAAAGCGGTACCAATGCAGGGCAAAACCCGCCGCTTCAGCCCAATCGGTGGCGGTAAGATCGGGCAGGTCGGGGGCGGGCTGTGCGGCCTGCAAGCGAACAAGGATATCGGTCGCGGCAGCATAAAGCGGCGCTTCAAGGTTGCGGTCATGGGCCACTTCGCGGGCGAAAAGTCTGTCACCCAGATCTTCCAGCAGCAAAAAGCCGGCGGTCAGATCTTGGGCAAGCACGGCCGGCGCAGACAGGCCAAGACCGCGCAAATAAGCCGCAATAGACACAAAAACTGCGGGATCATCGCCCTTTCCGGGCGGTGCATCCATCAAGACCGCAGATTTGCCGCCCGAAGTCAGGCGATCATAATGGCGGTCCGATGCGTCACCGGCGAGCGGGCGGCGGAGCGCGGCGCCCCAACCTGCAGATTCTAGAAACACCTGCGACAGCGCCAGGCGATCAGTCATGGCCATACCACAGGGATGCTAGCCGTGACAAAAACAAATCCCGGCTTTGGCCGGATAACACGGCGCGACGGCCATTGCTTTCGGCAGACAGGGCGATGTGAAGGGCATTTTCGGGGGTTGAGCGGCCAAGCCGGTCTGGCCATTCGATCAGGCAAATAGCGGTAACAAAGGCATCGTCTAGCCCCAGTTCCAACACGTCATCAGGGCGTGACAGGCGGTAAAGATCGGCGTGCCAGATATCGGCACCGTGGGCCGTGTAGGTTTGCACAAGGGTAAAGCTGGGCGACGGCACGTCTTCGGCATGGCCAAGGCGGGCTTGGATAAGGGCGCGCGCAAGGTGGGTTTTGCCAGCCCCGATAGGCCCCTGCAAAAGCAGCGTATCACCGGGGCCAACCAAGCCCGCAAGCAATATGCCCAGCCGCGCGGTGGCGGCGTCATCGCGCAAAAACAGGGAAAGGCTGTGTTCAGGGACCATGACCGCCAACCTACCGCCCCCCACGCGGAGTGCCAAGCCGATTGGTCAGGCGGATTGCCGTGTGCGTGCCGTTGCAAAGCGCGGTACAGCACCGTCAGTTTGAACAAGGGGGCGAAATGTAGCCAATGTCGCCCCGCCGGTGATGGGGGCAAACCGGCACGACATCAATCGGCCGTCGGCAAGCCGCGCCTCAGCATCCCAAGAGTTGCGGCTGCCGACCGAAGCAACAAAATCCTCAACCTCGGCCCAGACAGCGGAGGGCGCGGTCAGACTGGCCCAGTGTTTGCACAGCGCAGCGATGCCGCTTTCGCCAAGCGACGCGGCAGGATCGTGATTCCAAAGATCGGAATAGGCAAGATTGGACAGCACCAACTGGCCGCTTTGTGAAAAAACCGCAATGGCATCGGGTACTTCGTCAATGACCGACTGGCCAAGTTCCAGATCTGCCCGGTAGCGGCGCGTGCGCGACATTTCGGTTGAAACGTCTTCAAACATCAAGGCCAGTGCACCATTGGGATGCGGGCGGCCAATGACGCGGTAAGTTTGACCTGAAGGAAGGCTCCATGTTTCTTCATAAAGGCCAGAGGCGGCGGCATTTTCCATTTCAGTCATCATTTTGCGCCAACCGCGGTAATCCTTTGGTTCCGGGATCATGTTCTTGTCGCGCATGGCATCAAGAACATTTGCCAGTGACGGGCGCAAAGACAGGAAATCTGGTGCAAGACCGGTAAGATCCAGCAATGCCGGGTTGAACAGTTGCAGGTTGCGCTGGCGATCAAAAATCGCAAGACCAATCGGCAAATGTGCAAAGGTCTTGGTCAAAGTCTGCATGAAATCACGCAGCGCGCCTTCGGCCTGCACGGCGGGATCGGCGGGCAAGGCAAAGACCAAGCGACCCTCTCCCTCTGCCTGGCTGATCAGATCGAACCAGCGATTTGTACCACCCGCGCCATCAATGCGCTGCCGCTGACCCGCAACACCCTGTGCCGAGGCGGTTCGTTCAAACACGCGGGGCAACGGCCAGGTCAGATCTGTTTCGGGCAAAAGCCGCTCGGTTACATGCGAAATATAGGCACTGTTGGCCCAGACAACATCACCGTCCCCCAATTCGCGCCAGATCATCATGGGGGCTTGGGCGGCAATTGCGCGCATTTGAGCCAACTCTTCTGCCATTGCGCGTTGTGTGATCAGGTCTGCCCCGCGCATAGCCTTGTCTGTTTTTGGGTCTGCTAAGGTGATCCGGGTAAGTCCGCCCCGCAATTCTGCCAACACAACAAGCGGAGCCAAGGTATCACCCTCTGACGCGAGGGTCAGGCGACCAGAACCCGACAAAGCAATGAGGCGTTTTTCGAGATCAGGAAAGCGCGGCTGCAGATAGGCCATCAACCGCGTCATCGGCCCGCCACGTACCGCACTGGCCGATAGCAACGCCCGTCCAGAAGGCGATGCATCAATCAGCGCGTCGCCATCAAACAGAAAGACAGTCCCGGCGGCTTCGTCCGAAAAGATGCTGTTTCGAGTTGGCATATTACGCCCCTGAAGGGCCGCCAGAACAACGATACCAAGCAAAGCTGCAACAATTGCTGTGGCGACCAGCCCCAGCCCAAGTACCCAATTCATTTCCATGCAGCAAATCCCAGTAACGCAATGACGACTGACGCAACCTTGACGATACTAAGTTAATCCACAATTAATCTTGAGAGGGAATTTCGTTCAGAAATGGGCAGTTATATGTCAGACATGGGTCCAATCACGGCCCAAAGGGAATATTGTCACCCGCCACGAAATTGGCCTCTGCGGCAAGCTGATCGCGGGGCCAGCGCAGCGCGACGATCGCGCCGCATTTCTCTGCGCGGTCAGCGGCGGTTAAAAAAGGATCCGACGCATTGGCAAAGGACAGCTCTGCGCCGGTTCGTTCCAGCAATGTCTTGGCGATGAAAAGGCCAAGACCCATTCCTTCATATTCAGGGCGCAAGGCCGACTCCTGGCCGGGCGCACGGGCGCGGACAAAAGGATCGCCGATCCTGCCGATAATCTGCGAAGGAAAGCCGGCACCGTCATCAATAATGCGCACCAGGAAACTGCTATCCGTCCATTCCCCTTCGATCCAGACAGACGAGTGTGCAAAATCAACGGCATTCTGAATAAGGTTGCGTAAGCCGTGAATAACTTCGGGGCGACGCTGGATGGAAGGATGGATGTCACTGCCGCCCGGACCTTGCTGCAGGGTAAACGTTACGTGTTTGCCGCGCCCGATATGAGGCTCGGCCGCTTCACGCAGCACGGCACCAAAGGGGGCCTGACGCAAATGCAGGTCATCCTTACCAGCGCGCCCCATCGAGCGCAAAATATCACGGCAGCGGTCGGCCTGATCCCGGATCAACCGGATGTCTTCCAGCAAGGCTGGCTGATCTGCCAGATCATCCATCATTTCCGTGCTGACAAGTTTTATCGTTGCCAGAGGCGTGCCAAGTTCATGTGCGGTTGCCGCAACCAAACCCCCAAGATCCGTTAGTTTTTGTTCGCGCGCCAAGGCCATTTGGGTGGCAAGCAGGGCGTTTGACATTGACCGGATTTCAGTTGCCACCCGGCGCGCGTAAAGCGAAAGAAAGACAATCCCGACGACTATAGAAAGCCAAAAACCAAATTTGAAGATTTGCGGGATTTCAAGCGGGGTGCCATCCGGATACCGCAAGGGCACATTTGTGATGGCCGCAAACGTTATCATGGCGATTGCAAGGCTTCCAAGAATGACAGTGGTCCGCAGCCTTAGCGCGGTCGCCGAAATTGTCACCGGTGCCAAAATAAGCAAGGCGAAGGGATTGGCCAAACCACCGGTCAGGTAAACCAACAAAGACAGCTGTGACAAATCAAACATCAGCGTCAGCATCGCCTCTGCTTCCGACAGGCGTTTGCTGGCTGGAAAGACGAATGTCGAAACAAGATTTGCGATAATCGACGCACCGACCACGAGATAACAAAGCCCTCTGGGCAGTTGAATTTGGTAGTACTGATCGGCCACGGTGATCGCGGCAATTTGACCGGCGATTGCCATCCAGCGCAGCAATATCAATGTGCGCAGCCGTACCCAATCAGAGCGGTTTGCGCCGGGTTGAAGGCCAACGGTTTGGGATGCCATAGCAATCGGCCCTTTTGGTGCATTGACCGCAGTGTTATGTCTGTGCGTGCGCGATATCAATGCGGCGAAGTAAGCCACCATAAGCGAGATCCAAAATGACAAAGTTATTTGCGACGGCCGCAGCCGCAGGACTTGCCGCGGTGCTGGGCGGAACGGCGGGTTATATTTGGCTCGGGTCTGCAGGCGATGATCCGTTGGCAAAATGCCGGGCCGGACAAGTGGCCGGAGGCAGCATTGGCGGGCCTTTTACGCTGGTGGATCAAACCGGGGCCACCGTCACCGACAAACAGGTTCTGGCAACGCCGGCTCTGGTTTACTTTGGCTATACATTTTGCCCGGATGT
>JANOFE010000242.1:0-21390 GCA_031413495.1 Pseudorhodobacter sp.
CAGCACTATCCGCTTCAGGGTAGCCGCGCAAGCCGGGGCCTTTGATACGGGCGGTAGCACGCTATATTGTGATGAAGGCCGCAGGAGGCATGTGATGACCGAGCAACGCCCAATTCCCAAGCCCTTCCCCGCGCGGGTGCCGCTGACGACGGTGCCTTTGGGGATCTTCGGATCGCTGAAGGCCGGGCGGCGCAATGTGTTGGAATTGATACCGGAAATTGCCACACGGCAACCGATGTTGTCGGGCAAAACCGGCAAACGCTGGCATATGGTGATGGACCCCGGCACGCTGCGACGGGTGCTGCGCGATGCGGTGGAAGATTACCCGAAATCGGTGGTGACCAAGTTGATTTTGGAGCCGGCGATTGGGGATAGTCTTTTTGTGGCCGAAGGGGCGAATTGGCTGTGGCAAAGACGCGCAGCCGCACCGGTATTTTCGCACCGGAATGTGGCGGCGCTGGCACCGGTTATGACGGTTGCGGCAGAACGGGCCTGCGCGCGGATTGACGCATCAGTTGGCGGCCGGGCGGTGGATATGTTTGACGAGATGGTGACGGCGACGTTTGAGGTGATATCGGACGTGACGTTTTCGGGCGGCGAGGGGTTTGAACGCGCCGCCGTTCACCGCGCGATTGAAACCTATATCGGGGCGGCGGCGAAGGTTTCCTTGCTCGATATCATCGGCGCGCCTGCTTGGGTGCCACGGCCATCGCGGGTGATTTCAGGCAAGGCGATGCTGGAGATGAAGCGGCTGGCGGATAAGGGGATTGAGCAGCGGCGGGCGGATGGGGCGAAGCCGGTGCCGGATTTGCTGGATCTGCTGTTGGACGGTGAAGACCCAAAGACGGGTCGGCGGATGACCACGGCAGAATTGCGCGATAATCTGTTGACGTTCATCGTGGCAGGGCATGAGACGACGGCGCTGACGCTGGCTTGGGCGTTGTATCTGTGCGCGTTTGATCAAGGCGTGCAGGACGCCGCGCGGGATGAGGCGCGTTCTGTGTTGGGCGGCCGGGCTGCGACAGTGGCGGATATTGCTGCACTGCCATTGGTGCGGCGGATTGTGGATGAGACGCTGCGGATGTATCCGCCAGCGGCGTTTCTGTCGCGAACGGCGATGAAGGCCGATATGTTGTGTGATCGCGAGATCAAGCCCGGCGATACCGTGGTTTTGCCGATCTACGCGCTGCACCGGCACCATATGCTGTGGGATGATCCGGATCAGTTTGATCCATCACGGTTTGTGGATGCAAAGGCGATTGACCGCTTTGCCTATCTGCCGTTTGGCGATGGGCCGCGCATTTGCATCGGGGCCAACTTTGCGCTGCAAGAGGCGGTGATTATTTTGGCGACGCTGCTGGCGCGGTTCCGGTTTGCCCCGGTGGCGGGGCGTGATCCGAAGCCGGTGATGATCCTGACGCTGCGGCCAGAGGGCGGGGTTTGGTTGGTTGCGGAGCGGGTTTGAGGGGGTGGCAGGATGAGTATTTGGGCGAAAAGGAAGTCCCAATAATAAATTGGTCGCTGATTGAGACGTTCACTTCAATATCGGTAGTTCGAGAACTAGCCCTTTCAAATTTGTTGACTTCAACTCCTGAACGTAATTTCGCCAAATTTCTTCTATTTCAGATGATCCCGTTGCCTTGGCACAATTCACGCGAATATGAAATGCAGGCGTAAAACTGATCGTAGCTAGTAAAGATAGCGATACTACACCCTCGACAATAATTGGCCGATCGCCTGATAGACGGCTTTGTATCACTCCTCTGACGTCTTCGTTCCTGTAACTAAATTTTCCTTGGTTCTTCACTAGAAAAAGGTCCGACTCTAAAAGCGAGACATTGAAGCGCCACGACAAAAATCTTCCAAGAGTAGTCTTTCCAACCCCCGCCCTGCCATCAATTGCAACAATGACTGGCGGCAAGCCAAATAAAACTGGCTGCAACGCCTTCAAAACCGAACAATACTCCGGCCGCTCGGGTGCGTTTTGGACGCAGTCTTGCATAACTTTTTCATAGTTTATCAAAATTCCCTCAGAGACAAATTGAGCCCACCCTGACCTCGTCCAAGAGGCTCACTCAACTGGATTGCCCCCCTCACGTAAACCGATTGTCCCTCGGGAACCCTCTCGGAGCCATCCTGCCCGCCGTCGCCCGCGCGGCTTGCCATACGGCGAGGTCAGGTTCTGTGCGAGTGCGGCCTGCGGGGTCTTTCCACGTCAGGCCTTGGGATAGGGTGAAGGTGGTGGCATCCGACAGCCCGCCATCTTTGTATTTTTGCAGGCGCACGCCTTTGCCGCGGGCCATTTCGGGCAGGTCGGACAGCGGGAAGACCAGAAGTTTGCGGTTGTCGCCGACCACCGCGATGTGATCACCGGTGATCTTGCGGCAGAGGGCGGTTTTGATGCCTGCGCCCAGCGTCATCACCTGTTTGCCGGCGCGGGTTTGGGCCAGAACCTCGTCTGACGGAACGATGAAGCCGTCGCCAGCGGTGGAGGCGATGAGCAGTTTCTCACCCGCGCGGAAGATCATCAGATCGACTATTTCAGCATCGTTTGGCAGGTCTACCATCAGGCGCAGGGGTTCGCCCATGCCGCGGCCGCCGGGCAGGTTGGCGCCGATGACGGTGTAGAAGCGGCCATTGGAGCCCAGCGCCAGAATTTTATCGGTGGTTTCCGCGTGGAAGGCAAAGCGGGCTTCGTCGCCGTCTTTGAACTTAACCTCGGCGTCCAGTGCTGCGTGGCCTTTCAGCGCGCGGATCCAGCCCATTTTGGAACAGATCACGGTGATCGGTTCGCGGTCTATCATCGCTTCAAACGGGACTTCTTCGGTATTGCCTGCTTCGGCAAATTGGGTGCGGCGCGCACCCAGTTCGGTATGTTTGCCGAATTGTTTGGCGATGGCGTCGAGTTCTTTGGTGATGGCTTTCCACTGCAGGCGGTCACTATCGAGCAAATCCACCAGATCGGCGCGTTCCTTCATCAACGCGTCGCGTTCGCGCAGCAGTTCCATTTCCTCTAGCCGCCGCAAAGACCGCAGGCGCATGTTAAGGATGGCTTCGGCTTGGATATCGGTCAGATCGCCGATCCCCAGTGCGGGGGGGACGTAGTCTTTTTCCGTCATCGCGCGGGTGTGGGGTTTGCCCCAGTCTTCGGCCATCAGCGCGCGTTTGGGGTCATCATCGTAGCGAATGATGTCGATCACGCGGTCGAGGTTCAGGAAGGTGATGATGAAACCTTCGAGAATTTCCAAGCGGTGGTCGATCTTTTCTAAGCGATGCTGGCTGCGGCGTTTCAAGACATCGCGGCGGTGATCTAGGAAGGCGCGCAGCACCTCGGCCAAGGAACACACCTTTGGCACGCGACCATCAATCAGCACGTTCATGTTCATGGAAAACCGCGTTTCCAGATCGGAATTGCGGTAAAGCAAGGTCATCAGCATTTCGGGGTCAACGGTGCGGGACCGGGGTTCCAGCACGATGCGGATATCATCGGCAGATTCGTCGCGCACATCGGCCAGCAGGGGCACCTTTTTGGTCTGGATCACCTCGGCCAGTTTTTCGATCAGGCGGGATTTTGGCACTTGGAAGGGAATTTCGGTGATGATGATCTGCCAAAGGCCGCGACCCAGATCCTCGACATGCCATTTGGCGCGGATGCGGAAGGACCCGCGTCCGGTGCGGTAGGCTTCCAGAATATTTTCGCGCGGCTCCACCATGACGCCGCCGGTGGGGAAATCGGGGCCGGGGATCAGGGCCACCAGCGCATCGTTGCTGATGGCCGGATCGCGGATCATGGCGAGGCAGCCTTGGATCAATTCATCGAGGTTATGCGGCGGGATGTTGGTGGCCATGCCGACGGCGATGCCGCTGGAGCCGTTTGCCAGCAGGTTGGGGAACGCGGCGGGCATGACGACGGGTTCGGTCAGCGTGCCATCGTAATTAGCGCGGTAATCGACGGCGTTTTCGGCCAGACCTTCCATCAGGATTTCCGAAATGGCAGTCAAGCGCGCTTCGGTATAGCGCGAGGCCGCCGGATTATCGCCGTCGATATTGCCGAAGTTGCCCTGCCCATCAACCAGCGGGTAGCGGACGTTGAAATCTTGCGCCAATCGCGCCATGGCATCGTAAATCGCCACATCGCCGTGCGGGTGGTAGTTGCCCATCACGTCGCCGGAAATCTTCGCGGATTTGCGGAAGGCGCTGGTCGCGGTCAGGCGCAACTCGCGCATCGCATACAGAATGCGGCGGTGCACGGGTTTCAACCCATCGCGGGCGTCGGGCAGCGCGCGGTGCATGATGGTGGACAAAGCATAGGTCAAATACCGCTCGCCAATGGCGCGGGCCAAGGGTTCGTTGATCAAGATAGGCTCTATCTTGGGGGTATCTGCGGGCTTGGTCATGGATGTTGTGTAGATTGCATGGCTATTGCGGTCTAGCCGCAATCGCGGGCAGGTCGGTTGATTGCAATGCAACAGGATAAGAAATCTGACTCTTTCCCCCCTGCGGTGGAACCGAATCGTGATAAAGTTCGTTTGGGGATTAATGATTTAGGTGGTGCCATGCTGCGGTTGACGTTTCTTTTGTGTTCGGGGCTTTTTCTGGTGATGCTGCTGGGTGGGCGTGATTTTGGGCAGCTGCGCCCGGGATTGGCGCAGGCCGATGCGGCGGCGAAAGCGGTGCCTGTGACGGCAGCTGTGCCAGAGGTTGAAACCGTCGCCCTTGAAGTGATAGCGCCGGTTGCGCTGCCAGAACCAAAGCCTGCGCCTGCCCCAGTTGCCACTGCTCCAACCGATTTGGCCGTTGTTGCCGATGTGGCGGTAGAACCGGTTGCAATTGAACCCGAGAACACCGTTTTCACACTGTCAGATTTTGCCACCCCTGCCCCGGAAGCGGCAACGCCAACCCTGGCGGAACAATCCGCCGAGGGCGAAATTTGGTATGTGGCGGGTAATTCGCTAAACGTGCGGTCCGGGCCATCAACGGATGATGCGGTGGTGGGCAAACTTGCGCGCGGCGAAGCAACACTGGTGGTCTGGCGCGAAGGGCCCGATTGGGCGCGCATCCGGATTGAGGGCGACGGCGTCGAAGGCTATGTCGCCATGCGGTTTTTGACCCCGGATGTGCCTGTGGTGAATTGAGGTTGGGGCGTATTATGCGGAAATCCCGACAGTCGCTGCTTTGAGGGCAATGGAGAGTTTAGCCATGTTGAGTCAGCCTTGATCAGCGCGCTTTTATAACACGATCAGCCTGCGTTTCGCCATCATAGCCCCAGTTGGTGCCGGGAAGTTCCGTCACCACCACATAGGTTGCGGTTGCGAGGGTAGGCATCTCCTGCCGCAACAGGCGCATCGCGTTGGCGACAAACGCCCGTTTTTCGGCGTCGCTATTGGTTCCAGCGGTGACGCAGATCTCCAGATGCGCGGCCACGTCATGCGCTATACCGCCAATCGCCCAGTGGGCTGCATCAGGCGTTTCCAAGAGAACGGAGGTCAGATCATAACGCTTCCCCAGATCGGCCGCGACAAGGGCGGTCAAATCAGTGGTAAGCCGTTTAGTAACCTCGGCGGTCTGGGAAGGGATCAGGGTCAGTCTGACGAAGGGCATGGAAAGTATCCTCTTGTTGCAATTTATTGTGATCTCGTGGATTTACTTGATATTTTCAGAAGCATAATTGAGTATAAGCTTGTTCTGTCTTGGGTTTTTCTCATGATTCTTGATCTGCCTTCCCCGCTGCTGCGCAGCTTTGTCGCCGTGGTTGATTGCGGTTCTCTGGCAGCCGCCGCAGCGCGGGTCGGGCGCAGTGAATCCGCGCTCAGCCTGCAAATGACGCGACTGGAAGACATTGTCGGCAGGCCATTGTTTGATCGGGATGGCCGGGCGCTGAAGCTCAATCAGACGGGGGGCCAGCTCTTGTCACATGCACGGGCGATCCTCGGGCGGATCGACGCGGCGCGAGCCGAGCTGGGGCAGACTGCAGCTCTGCCGGTCAGGTTCGGCATCGTCCAGGACTTCGTAGACAGCGTTTTGCGGCCAACTCTTGCCGAACTTCGTGCCGAGGCAATCGACCGGACGATCAGCGTTGTCGTCGGCGGCACTGCAGAGCTTTTACAGGCGATGAGCGAAGAACGCATCGACTGCGCCCTTTACGCTGGTGAGGCGGTCGGTGCGGCAACCATGCATCGCCTGCCGGTGCGATGGTTCGGCGAAGCTGCCCTCGCGGCGGCGGAAGTGATTCCGCTGGTGGGCATAACCCCGCCATGCCCTTTCCTAAAAGCGGCGCAGCAGGCACTTGACGGTGGCGGCCGTCCGTGGCGCATGGCGCTGGTTACGCCAAGCCTCGATGGTCTTCGTGCGGCGGTTCAGGCCGGGCTGGGCGTCACCTGCCGGACAGCGGCCGGAATGGGTTTGGCGCCCTTGCCCAACGGCCATCTGCCCAACTTACCCGACATTTCCTATTCGGTTGCTGAGCGGCGCCATGGGAAAGAAGGCGCAGGCGAAGTGGCCCGCAAGCTGTCCAAGCATCTTGTAAGCCTTGCATCCGGCCAACATCCGCTCGGTCCTGCATAGCCGCCTAACTCCAACCCGTTAGCCTTTCCGCCCCTTTGCACCCTTTGGCAATCCGCCCCTCGAAAATGGACTGGGTCTGATCTACACTCATGGTTGTAGGCGTTCTTTATTGCGGACATCAGCATGGCCCCAATCCTCGTTGACCCCGATAAAGTGCATGAATTTGCCGACGCTAACAGCTTTTATCGCTGGCTTTCTGTGCATCACGCCGCTGAATCCGAGGTCTGGATCAAGATCCACAAGATTGCCTCCGGGCAGCCCTCAATCACGCCTGCCCAAGCCATTGAGGTGGCTTTGTGCTGGGGCTGGATCGACGCCATCCGCAAGGGGTTTGACGACAAAAGCTTTTTGCAGCGCTACACGAGGCGGGGCCGAAAAAGCATCTGGAGCCAGATTAACGTGGCGATTGTCGCCCGCCTGATTGCGGATGGCCGCATGACGGCGCATGGATTGGCACAGGTCGACGCCGCTAAGGCCGATGGGCGGTGGGACAAAGCCTATGGCGGGTCGAAGACCATGGTCATTCCGATTGATCTGCAACAGGCCATTGATGCAGAACCGATTGCCAAGGCGATGTTGGCTACGCTCAGCGCACAGAACCGCTTTGCTTTGGCGTTTCGCGTTCACAATATGAAAACTGAAAGCGGGCGGCAGAAAAAGATTGCAGCTTTCGTGGCGATGCTGATCCGGGGCGAGACGTTTTATCCGCAAGGCAAACCGCGTGTGACCGCGTTACCAAAAGGTTAATATGGCTGGATAATCTTAATGATATCAGTATTTTATACTCCGTAACACGTGTGTTACGCGCAGCTAAGTATCATTGATCTGCCAATCTTCCCGCTTCTTGCGGCCTTTCAAAGCCCCCCGGATCGTGAACCCGATCAACAAAATCATCGCCCCCACCATGATCGCCGAAATCGGCCGGCTGATGAAAATCATCGGATCCCCATTCGCCCCGCCCAAGGCTTGCCTGATCCGGCCTTCCAAAATCGGCCCCATCACCATGCCTAACAAAATCGGCGTGAGCGGCCATTTATGACTGCGAAGAATGAAGCCCAGTACCGCGAAAATCATCGCGATGCCGACGTCGGAAAAGTTGTAATTCGACGCGTAAGTTCCGATCAAAGACAGCGTCAGAATGATCGTCCCCAGAAACCGCTTGTTGATCAACGCCGCCTTCGCGATCCAGTTCGTGGCGACCAGCAGAAACAGAATGATGACGATATTCATCACCAGAAGCGTCCAGTACAGCCCCGACACAAATTCCGGCCGGTCGATGAAAAGCTGCGGCCCCGGAATGACGTTGTGAACCAGAAATACCGCCAGCATCATTGCCGTCAGTTCTTCGCCCGGAATGCCCAGCGCCAGCATCGGGATCAGCGCTGCGGGGGGGACTGCGTTATTCGTGGCCTCGGAGACGATGATGCCTTCCGGGCTGCCTTTGCCAAACATATGGCTTTCGCGGGAAAACTTCTTGGCCACCACGTAGCTGACTTGCTGCGCCAAAAATTCGCCCACCCCCGGCATGATGCCGCATAAAATGCCGAACAAAGACGATCCATACAGCGCCTTTGGATATTTGAAGACCTCCATGAAGCCCTGAAAGAAATGACCTTTCAGCTGCACCGGCATGGTGGGTTGGCCTTTGTTGGTCAGCTGAACCAAGGCCTCAGACATCGCGAAAAGCCCGATCACCATGGGAACCAGCGGGATGCCGGACAAAAGCGGTTGAAAGCCAAAACTGTAGCGTTGGGTGGCGAAGGCGGTTTCGACCCCGACGGTTGCCAGAAACAGCCCGAACGCCAGTGCCGCCAGCGCCTCTACCCGGCGGCCCTGATGGCCGATGATGACCAGCACCAGCGCCGCCATCGCCAGCATGGCAAATTCGGGTGAGCCGAAGTTCTTGGCCACGTTCGCGAGCGGCTGGGTCAGCAGCATCAAGGCCAGCACCGCCATAACGCCGCCCACAAAGCTGGACGAATAGGCCAGCGACATCGCGCGCCGCGCCTCACCCCGCATGACGAAAGGTTTGGCTTCCAGCGCGGTCAGAACGGCCACCGGCGATCCGGGTGTGTTGATCATCACGGCGGGAATGGCGGCACCGTAGGCCGCGCCACAATAGACGCCCAGCAGCAAGGTCATGCCATTCAGCGGGTCCATCGAAAAGGTGGTCGGCAGCAGGATCGAGATCGTTACCGCCGCCCCGGCCCCCGGAATGGCCCCCACGACCACGCCCAGAATAGCGCCGATACACATGGTGGCAAACACGACCGGATCGGCAAGCTGCTGCAGGCCTAGTAGAATGAAATCCATCGCGAAACCTTTCAGAACCAGCGGATCAAGGCCATGCGCATGGCATTTGGGAAAAGATCATAAACTTCGGGTGCAGGCATCCAGACGCCAAGGCCGACGCGGAAGATCAGGACCAGAGCGACCGATGTCAGCCCGCCCACAAGCAACCAGCGCGGGGAGCGCAGGCCACTGCGGACAAGCAGCCCCAGGATGAAGATCAAGGTCGCCGGAAAATAGCCAAGATGCTGCAGGGCAAAAAGATAGATCGCGAAATATGCGAGGTATTCTATGGGTCGCAACCACCCTAAAATCTTTACCCGCGCTTCGGCCCGCTCGGTAAGGGACGCAGGCGTCGCGCGCAGGTCTGCCAGTTCCCGCCATAGTGTCAACCCATTGGCAAGAACCAACAGCGACAGTGCCACACCGGGGGCGAGGGCGGGCCTTGTCCACCAGCCGGCACTTTCTGGGCCGTACCGGGTGGCGATAGCTATTGTGCTGAGAAGCGCCGTCGAAATGACAGTAAAGATCAGGGTCAGGGCAAGACTTTCCAACCGGTTGGCCTGCTCGTCTACGTTCATCTTGGCCCCCATTCTGCACAGAAAACGGCGTGCAGGATAAAACCCCGCACGCCCGCAGTTGATTATTCGGTGACGCCAAGTTGTTCGCGCACAGATTTCAACTGGTCATAGTCCAGATTGATCCGTTCGGCGCTTGCCGCTGCGTCTTTCCAATAGACCAACGCGCCGGTTGTTTTGGCGATTTCCTGCGCTGCTTCGCTTGCCACCACGGTTTGGGCGGCGGCGGCGATCTTGTCTTTCACCTCTTGTGGCGTACCTTTCGGCACGAAAAGTCCGTTCCAAAGCGTGCTGTCCAGTGCTGGCACAAGTTCCCCAAGTGTTGGCGCATCCGGCGTGATCGACATCCTTTCGCCGGTGATGGTGGCAAGGATTTTGATTTCAGACAAGCACGGCAATACCAGTTGCGCTGTGGTGTTGATGACATCTGCATCACCGTTGGCAAGGGTTGAGCAATCCAGCGCGTCAAAAGCCGCTTCTGCGCCAAACTTGCCGCCAAGGGTTTGCACACCCAGCACGGTGAGCAACGTAGGCTCCAGCCCGTAACCGAAATGCCCAAGGCGGACGGTGTTGGCTTTGGAATAGTCGGCCATTTCCTGAAGCGTGTTGTAGGGCGCATCTTTGCCTGCTGCGATCAGGAACGGGTAGGTCAGGAAAATGCCGATCGGCTCGAACGTGTCGCGGGCGATCTGGGCATCGGGGCCCATGGTTTTGACGGTTGGAATGCCCATCACGAACGACCCGATCGTATAGCCATCAGGGGCCGATTGCGCCACTTCCAGCGCGCCGACAATGCCACCGCCACCGGGTTTGTTCACCACAGCTGCAGGTGCGCCGGTTTGATTTTGAAATTCTTCCGCGATCAACCGTGTCAGCACATCTTCCAGATCACCGGGGGGCCAAGGCACAATGAATGTCACCGGCTTTTCGGGATACTCGGCCAGTGCCGGGCCGCCAAAAACAGAGAGGGCAACTGCGCAAACGCCACCCAGAAAGCTTAGGTTTTTCATTCTGATCTCCCTGATCAAAGTTGGTTCATTATTTGAACCGTTGGTTTGATTTAGATTGACAGACCCACCGCCAATCTGTCAACAAAAATGAAAAGGCGGGGTTAGCAGCCGCATGGGGAAAAGAACGGAACACCAAACATGGGCACGGTTTCAAAGGCGCTTGATCTGTTGGATTGCTTTTCGAAGGCGCAGCCACTGATTGGCCTGACCGAGTTTGCCCGCCGTGCCGGGTTGAACAAAGCCACCTGTTTTCGATTGCTGACAGAGCTGCAAGATCATGGATTGGTGGAACAGACGGGCCCCGCCCGCGAATACCGCCTTGGCCCGGCGGTGCTGCGTCTGGCAAACCTGCGCGAGGCGATCGTGCCGCGAAAAGAGGCCGCTTTGCCGGTGTTGCGTGCACTGGCGCAAACAACGCAGGAAACTGCACATCTGTCTGTTATTGAGGGTGAAAAGTTGGGAATGTTGGCCTATGTCTATGCCAGCACCCATGCCACGCGCGTAACGATGGAAGACGCCGAAGTGCTGCCCTTTCATGCAACGTCGTCGGGCCTTGCCACGCTGGCATTTTGTGATGCGGGTTACCGGGACCGTATCCTTTCGCAAACCTTGCGGCGCTATACGCCCAGTACAGGAACGGATGCAGACACGCTGCGCGCCGGCTTGCAAAAGGTGCGCGCGGACGGGATAGCCGAAAGTAAATCAACCTATGAGGCGGAAGTGCATTCTTTCGCAGCGCCCTTGTTTGATGCGTCGGGCCAATGTGTTGGTGCCCTTGCAGTTGCGGCCCCATCTTCGCGGATGACCGCAGCTTTGCGGGATCTGATTCGCATCGAACTTACCCAAAGTGCTGCGCAAATTGTGGCGCTTTGGGGCGGCACATTGCCGACACCCCTTGCAGCCCAGTGGCAGCGCGCTGTCTGAAGCCAAACCGACACTGAAAGGCGATTCCGTGAAAGACGAAAACTTCCTTAAGGCGAACAATGCCCGCAGCCTTTGGCATCCGATGGCGCATCCGGCGGATAGCCTTAAGACGCCGCCAACCATTATCACCAGCGCCTCTGGTGTGCGAATAAAGGACATTGATGGGCATGAGGTGGTCGACGGCGTAGGCGGGCTTTGGAATGTCAATCTGGGGTTTTCCTGCGAACCCGTGAAGGCGGCGATTGCGGCACAACTGGACCGGTTGCCATATTATTCGATCTTTCGCGGCACCACCAATGATGCGGTGATCGAGCTGTCGGAGGAGCTGCGAAAATTCTTTGCGCCCGATGGTTTGACACGGGCGTTTTACACGTCGGGGGGTGGGGATTCAGTTGAAAGTGCGCTGCGGCTGGCAAGGCAGTATCACAAGATACGGGGCGACAGCGGGCGTACCAAATATTTGTCGCTGAAAAAGGGGTATCACGGCACCCATATTGGCGGCGCGTCGGTGAATGGAAATGCCAATTTCCGCACGCTTTATGAGCCGCTCTTGCCGGGCTGTTTTCATATTCCGGCCCCCTATACCTATCGAAATCCATTCAATGAAAATGATCCGGCAAAGCTGGCAGGGCTGTGTTTGGCCGCGTTGGAGGATGAGATCGCTTTTCAGGGCGCGTCAACGATTGCGGCATTCATCATGGAACCCGTGTTGGGCGCGGGCGGTGTTATTCCGCCGCATGCCAGTTTCATGCCGGGCGTGCGGGAAATTTGCACGAGGGCGGGCATTTTGTTGATCGCGGATGAGGTGATCACAGCATTTGGGCGCACCGGGGCTTGGACAGGGTCACAGCTTTGGGGGGTGCAGCCGGATATGACCTGCACGGCCAAAGCGATTACTAACGGCTATTTTCCGTTCGGGGCCTTGATGATTTCGGAAAGCGTGGCGCAGGTGTTCGAGCGGGATGAAACCGGGCGCGGGGCGATTGGGCATGGCTATACGTATTCCGGGCATCCGGTTGGGGCGGCGGCGGCGTTGGCTTGCCTGGCGGAAACCCAAAGGCTGCGTGTGAGCGAGAATGCGGCGGCGCGGGGGGCAGAACTGTTTGCCGGGCTGATCGCGTTGCAGGCAAAGCATGAGGTGATTGGCGATGTGCGGGGCGGGCACGGCTTGATGCTTGCGCTGGAATTGGTGGCGGACAGGACCAGTAAGAAGCCTGCGGATAAGGCGGTTCCGGCCCAGGTGCAGGAGGCGGCCTATAAAGCCGGGGCGATGGTACGGGTTTCGGGGACCAACATCATTCTGTCGCCGCCGTTGGTTGTGACTTCGGCGGATGTCCAGGTGATTTTGGGCGCGCTCGAGGCGGGGTTTGCGGGGTTGTATTGATCCTGTAGTGCTGCGCCGATCGCTGCGGTTTGAGCCTCCGGCGGAGATATTTAGGAACAGATGAAATGGTTTCGGTCAGGGTTCCGGGACGTGCAGCACGATGCCGTCTAGCGCCGGGGCCATGGTGATTTGGCAGGAGAGGCGGGAATTGTCGGTGCGGTCGGCCTCGGTTGCGTCCAGCATGGCGTCTTCAAAGTTTGAGGGGGTTCCGGTGGCGGCGGCCCATGCATCTGCCACGCGCACATGGCAGGTGGCGCAAGACAAGGAGCCGCCGCATTCGCCGATAACACCGGGCACATCGGCGGCGACGGCGGCTTCCATCAGGTTGAAGCCGGGTTTGACATCGGCGGTGATTTCGCGGCCATCGGCCAAGATCCAGGTGGCTTGCATGGGGTCCCTCATAGATACCAGATATACCAATCGCGCAGGGCATCGGCCTCTAGCCCGGTTGTTTTTTCAACCTCGGCGCGTTTCATGAAAATGTGGTTCTCGACCAAGCCCGCACCGACAGCGTTTGAAAGGGCTGTATCAGCGACAAGATCGTCTAAGGCCTCTGTTAAGGACGCGCCGACGCCGTAAGTTGCGTCATTGGTGGTGAAGCCATTTCCGGTTTCCATGGGCTGCAGCGGGTAAGTGTTCTGCGCGCCCAGCAGGGCTGCTTGCAGAACCGTGGCCACTGCGGTGTAGGGGTTGGCGGCGGCATCGGCCATGCGGTGTTCCAGCCGTGCTTTTTTGCCGCCTTCGGCAGACAGCCGCACAGTGACATTGCGATTGTCGCCGCCCCAGTTGCACCAATAGCCTGATAGGGAGGCAGGTTGCAGCCGCCCATAGCTTTGGGCGTTGGGGGCAATCAGGCCTGCCATGGCCTTGTGATGATGCATCCATCCAGCGATGCAGCCCTTGGCCAGATCATTGAGGTTGGCGGGATCACCCCGGTCACCGTTGGCCAGCGTATTGTGGCCCTTTGCATCGGTGAACGACAGGTTGATATGCATGCCGTTGCCGCCCTTGCCGGGAATGGGTTTGGGCAGGAAGCTTAGGATGACGCCATGATCAAACGCCACTTCGCGGGCCATTTGGCGGAAAAGCACGACTGTATCAACATGGGCGACGGCGGTGTCAAAGGTGAGGGTGAATTCATATTGCGGGGTATCATATTCGGCAGTGATCAAATCCAGAGGCAGACCGATGTCCTGTGCCTTGTTCCAGATCGCATCGGTAAAACGACGGGGATCGGTGAAATTGCCGGTGCCATAGACCACACCGCCGGGGGTATCGTAGGGCACGATTTGACCATCGTCGCGGCGGGTGAAGGCGTAAGCTTCAAGTTCAATTCCGACTTTCGGGGTCAGTCCCAAGGTCTGCCACGCAGCCACGGCGCGTTTTAACGCGGAGCGGGGGCACATCGGGATTGGCGCGCCGTCGCTGTCGAAAAGATCGCCCGTGACAACTTTCGTTGCAGGCTCCCAGCCTTGGCGGATGTCATCACCCTTCCAGCGCAGGGCCATGTCGGGGATGCCTTCGAGGCATAGTGTGCCGGGGGCCTCGATCAGCAGGTCTTTGTCGTAATGCACCGAAAAGGTTGGGCGGGCGAAACGGGATTCGTCATCCCGCATTTTGGCGGCTGGCAGGTACTTGCCGCGCATGATGCTAAGATGGTCGCAGAACATGGCGCGCAGGCGGTCTGTCATGGGGGTTTCCTATTGCAGCGTGACGCGGACGGGGAGGGATTTGATGCCACCAACGAAGTTGGAGCGGAGGAATTTCTGTTCCCCCGCAGGCTCAATGGACGCGATGCGTTTGGCAAGTTCTTCGAACAGCACCCGCACCTCCAACCGCGCCAGCCACATGCCAAGGCAGACAGGCGGGCCGCCTTGGCCAAAACTGAGATGGCGGTTGGGGGTGCGGGCGAGGTTTACGCGAAAGGGGTCTTCGAACACAGTTTCATCGCGGTTGCCACTGGCGAACCAGTATAGCACCTTGTCGCCTTGGCGAATGGTCTTGCCATGCAGTTCAAAGTCGCGGGTGGCGGTGCGCCGGAAATAGAGCGCGGGTGTGGCCCAGCGGATGATCTCATCTGGGGCGGTATCCCAGATGCCGCCCGCCTGAATCTGGCCCAAAAGTTCGGGCTGATGGCACAGGGCTTGCAAACCTGCGGCGATGGAATAGCGGGTGGTGTCATTTCCGGCGGCAACCAGCAGGCAAAAGAAGTTGCGAAATTCGTGTTCAGGCATGACGGAGCCATCCTGCCCCGGTTGCAGGATCATGTGCAGGATGCCGTTGGTATCACCCGCATTGGCCTTTTTCTGCATCAGGTCTTTGGCATAGGTGTAAAGATCGGCCCCGGCGGGGGAATTGAACGGCATCATCCGAAATTCGTCGGTGGTCATGCGGTCCAGCACATGGGTCGTGAAATCGGGGTCGGTGTTGGCGATTAAGGCATCGCCTTTTTCCACAAGCCAAGGCAGGTCTTCGTCTGGCGTGCCGATGATACGACCCAACATCCGCATCGGCAATTGTCGCGCGATAGCTTTGGTCGCATCGAACGTGCCATAGGGCAGGACTTCCTCCAGAATATCGACACAAATGGCGCGGATATCGCCTTCAAACGCGGCCATCACCGGTTTGGAAAACGCCTTCGCCACCTTGATGCGGGTCTGCATATGGTCTGGCGGATCGGTTTCCTGAAAGGTGCGGCGGGCGAGGTATTCCTCATAGCTTTGATCCTCCATCCTGATGCCTTGGGCCGAAGATAGCAGATCAGTCTGGCGGTTGAGGTTCAGAATATCGGCGTTGCGGGTGATCGACCAAAAGCCTTTTCCAGCATTCCAGTTGGTCCAACTTACCGGGTCTTCGCGGCGCAGACGGGCGAAGGTGTTGTGCGGCGGGCCATTTTGAAACGTATCGTGGCTGGTAAGGTCTGCATGGCCATCGTCGTTTGGAACCCACAGGGTCATTGCGATCTTCCTTGCTACGCGCCAAATTATAAATATACTAAACATGTTCATAAATATGTAAAGCGGCTTGTCATGCATATTGCAATTCTGATGACCAATACCGATGAAAGTGCGTTTTCGCAGGCTTGGCCGAAAGATGGCGACAAGTTTATCGCGTTGATAGCACCACTGCGCCCCGATTGGACATTCACGGTTTACGCGGTGAAAGATGGGGTGTTTCCCAAAGAATTGGCGGCGTTTGATGGCTATATTATTACCGGCAGCCCCGCGTCTGTGCATGATGATCAGCCTTGGATTGGGCAATTGTTGGCGCTGATACGGCAGATTGCGGGATTGCATTTACCGATGTTTGGAGCGTGTTTTGGACATCAGGCGATCGCTATGGCGTTGGGCGGCAGGGTTGGCCCGAATCCCGGCGGATGGGTTCTGGGGCAGACCGAAACCGTGATGAATGATGCTGCCATTGGCCTTTACGCGGCACACCGTGAACAGGTGTTGACCCTGCCTGCCGGTGGGCAAGGTCTTGGTGGCAATGCGGCCTGTCGGATTGGGAGTTTTTCGGTTGGTAGCCAAATTCTGACAACCCAGTATCACCCTGAAATGACACCTGATTTTATTGCAGCGTTGGTAGAACACTTGGACGGTGCATTACCAAAGTCTGTGATTGAACATGCCCGCGCGTCACTGGAATATTCGGCCGAAACGGACCGGATGGCGCAAACTATCGTCGCTTTTCTGGAACAGGCAGGCGAAGCGCGCGCTAGGATAACGCTGCCAGCAAATCCATCGCTGTAATCTGGTCGAACTGGACATGGCGCTGCATTAACGCTTCCGCCGCCACCGCATCGCGGGCAACGATCAGCGTCAGAATCTGGCGATGTTCCTCGGCAGAGGTACGGATTGCCCCGGCATAGCGATAGCGCGCGCGGTAGTAGGCCAGCAACTTGCGGGCATTGGTCTTGATCATGTCTGTCAGGAACGGGTTTCCGGCGGCGATGGCCACAGCCTCATGGAAACGCAGGTTCAGCTGGTAATAGCCGTCCGGATCGGCGTCACCAAACTTTGCCGCGTGGCGTTCGCAGGCTTGCACGGTGTCTTCCAACGCGACGACCCCGGTCTTTGACAACCGCCGTGCGGCAAGGCCCGCCGCCTGGCCTTCCAGTTTGGCGTGCACTTCCAGAATGGCCAGAAACTCCTCCAGCGTGGGGCGGAACACCACAGCGCCTTTGCGGGGCAAGCGGCGGATCAGGCCCATCGCCTCTAGTTGCAACAGGGCTTCACGCACCGGGGTGCGCGAGACGCCGAATTCTTTGAGCAAAGGCTGCTCATCAATCATGTCACCGGGGTTCAGGCGGCCGATGTCAATCCAACCAAGGATAGTGGCAAGCAGGGTGTCGTTTTGTACGGTCATTCTGCGATCATGGCCGGGGATCGCGGTGGCTGTAAAGGTATCACAGCAATCCGGGCTTGCATCAGGCGTAGGGGGCAGGGATGATTGCAACATGATGACGCCATTTGCCCAGCTTTCCAGTTTGTCGCGCGGGGTGGCCCTGTGCCTGGCGATTCTGGGGTTTGCCAGCACCGCCAAATGTGAAACGGTTTTGGTAGCGGTAGCCGCCAATTTTGCCGACGCGGCAGAGGAGATTGCGCAAGGATTTACCCGGCAAACCGGGCATGATGCGCTTATCACCACTGGCGCCACTGGAAAGCTTTATGCCCAGATCGCGCAGGGTGCGCCGTTTGAGGTGCTGTTGTCAGCCGATGCAACCACGCCCGCCCGGCTGGAGGTCGAGGGCCTTGTTGTGCCAAAATCCAGCTTTGCCTACGCCATGGGCAAACTGACCTTATGGAGCGCGGATGCAGGTCGCATTGGCGTTGATCCGAAATTGGCGCTGACGGACCCAGACTTGCGCTTCCTGGCCATCGCTAACCCTGATCTAGCCCCGTATGGTGCAGCTGCGCGCGAGGTGTTGGAAGGCTTCGGCGTTTGGGATGCTTTGCAAAGCCGTCTGGTTATGGGCCAGAACATCGGCCAAACCTTTGGCTTGGTACAATCAGGCGCGGCAGAATTGGGGTTTGTGGCACGGTCGGGTCTGGATGCCCCAGACGCAGATTTCGGCGGTTCGCGATGGGATGTGCCGGACGGGTTGTTTGCGCCGCTGCAACAAGACGCGGCGCTGCTGATGGCCGGAGAAGACAATCCGGCAGCGGTCGCGTTTCTGCAGTATCTTGCGGGGGCTGACGCGCGGGCGACGATTTTGTCTTTCGGTTACGGTGTGCCGGAATGACCTTGCCTGATCTGTCCCCCCTATGGCTGACCCTGCAACTGGCTTTCGTCACCACGCTGGTTTTGTTGGCTATTGGCACGCCGCTTGCATGGTGGCTGTCGCAAACCCGCAGTCGCGCGAAACCGGTGATCGAGGCCATCACGGCACTGCCTTTGGTTCTGCCACCGACCGTGCTTGGCTTTTATTTGCTGATCATCATGAGCCCGCGTTCCGCAATTGGTGCGTTCTGGGTGGATGTGACGGGCAGTACCCTGACATTTTCGTTCACCGGTCTGGTCATTGCTTCGGCGCTTTATTCCCTGCCTTTCACAGTGCAGCCTTTGCAGGCGGCGTTCGAAAGTTTGGGTCGTGCGCCGTTTGAATTGGCGGCAACCCTGCGTGCGGGTCCGGTGGACCGTTTCTTCAGCATTGCCGCCCCGATGGCAAAGCGCGGGTTTCTGACTGCAACAGTGTTGAGTTTTGCGCATACGGTGGGCGAATTTGGCGTGGTGTTGATGGTCGGTGGCAATATTCCGGGGCAGACCAAGGTAATATCCATCGCGATCTATGAACAGGTCGAGACGATCAATTATGCCGATGCGCATGTTCTATCCGCCATCATGCTGCTGTTTGCCTTTGCGGTTTTGCTGTTTGTTTACGCCATCAACCGACGCTACCCTATGCGGCTGGGGTAGGACATGTCGCTTGATCTGGATGTAAGTCTTTCGTTTGCGGGATTTGATCTGACCGTCAAGCACCGCTTTGCACCGGGGCAAATCACCGCGATTTTCGGGCGGTCAGGATCAGGAAAAAGCACGCTTTTGCGCATTATCGCCGGGCTGGAGCCGCGGGCAATGGGCCGGGTTGCGATGGGCGGTACGGTTTGGCAAGCGCCGGGCGTGCATAGGCCCGCAGAGGCACGAGGCGTGGGCATGGTGTTTCAGGATGCACGGCTCTTTGCGCATCTTAGCGTGGCTGGAAATCTTGCCTATGCTGCAAAGCGCGCCAAGGGTTTGCCGGGGCCGGGCCTTGATACAATCATACGGGATTTTGATCTTGCGCCCTTGCTTTCCCGCCGCCCCTTGGGCCTGTCTGGTGGCGAGCGGCAGCGGGTGGCATTGGCGCGTGCGCTGCTGTCGTCGCCGCGTGTGCTGCTGCTGGATGAACCCCTCGCGGCGCTGGACGACAGCCGCAAGGCCGAGATTTTGCCTTATCTGGAACGCCTTCGCGACCACAGCGATTTGCCAATCCTTTATGTCAGCCATTCGATGGCCGAAGTGGCGCGGTTGGCCGCGGATATTGTGGTCATGCAGGCAGGCCGTGTGCTGCGGTCTGGCTCAGTTGAAGATGTGCTGTCAGACCCGTCTGCCGTGCCGGACCTTGGCGTGCGCGATGCGGGTGCCGTGCTGCATGCCCGTGTTGTGGCGCACCATAGCGATGGGTTAAGCGAACTTGCAATATCGCAAGGCACCTTGCTGTTGCCCCGGTTTGAAGCGGCGATTGGGGCCATGGTGCGGGTGCGCATTCCGGCGCAGGACGTGATTTTGTCACTGCAGCATCCGGTCGGAATTTCTGCGCTGAACATCTTGCCTGTCGTGATTGGCGAGGTGTTTCAGGGGGATGGCCCCGGTGTGGCCATTGGATTGCGGTCAGGTGATGACCGTTTGCTGGCGCGGGTGACCCGCAGATCGGCAGAGGCATTGGGGCTGACAACGGGGCTTGCTTGTTTTGCCGTCGTCAAATCGGTCGCCGTAGCGCAGGGCGATGTCGGGTTAGCGCGGTAGGGGTTTTCAGGCAAAGGCGATGTCGCGGCCCAGCGGCAGTGACCTGATCCGTTGCCCGGTCAACGCGAAGATCGCGTTCGCCAACGCGGGGGCGGCGGGAGGAGTTCCCGGCTCGCCAATACCGCGAATTTTCTCGCCATTTTCCAGAATAGACACGGCAATCGGCGGGCATTCCCGCAGGCGCAGGGGTTCGTAATCACTGAAATTGCTTTGCTCGACGCGGCCACTATCAAAGGTAATCTCGCCGCGAATTGCGGCACTTAGGCCGTAGACGATACCACTTTGAACCTGCGCCTCGATGATGCGGGGATCAAGGGCAATGCCCACATCAACAGCGGCCCAGATGTTGGTCATGCGAATGCCCGCGTCGGTTTGTTCCACCTCAATAACCTCAGCCACCGGCACGCCGAAGCTAAAGGCAAAGGCAAAGCCGCGCGCGCGGCCCTGCGGCGGGGGCGTGCCCCAGTTTGCCATGGCGGCCACCGCCTCGATCACGGATCGGCTTGGCGCGTGGGTGATCTGGGACAGGCGGAATTGAACTGGGTCAACACCCGCGAGCAGGGCCAATTCATCCATCGCGGATTCGTGGAAGAACGCGTTTTGCGAGGAACCGACGGATCGCCATGATCCGACCGGCACCCCCGCTGGCACGCGGTATCCGGTGACGCGGTAGTTGGGGAAAGTGTAGGGTTGATCCTTGGCGCCCTGCACGATGGTCGCATCCGGGCCGGGGATGGAATAGCCCAGACGGCCTGTTTGCGAGGCGATCACTGACGCACAGGCGACCTGAAAATCCATTGCATGCACAAGGCCATCTTGCACCGTGGCCGTCACCCGCGCCGCAGCCATCGGACGGTAGGCGTCATGCGTCATGTCTTCCTCGCGCGACCATTGCAGCAGAACGGGCTTGCCGCGCAACTGGTTGGCCACTTGCAGGGTTTGGCGGATAAAATCCATCTCTGCCCGCCGCCCAAAGCCGCCGCCCATCAGGGTGGTATGCACGTCGATCTGATCGGACTTGAGGCCGGTGATGGAGGCAGCTTCGGTTAACACTTGCGTTGGTAATTGGTTGCCGGCCCAGACATCGCATTTCGCGTCTGTCACATGGGCTACGGCGACCATCGGCTCCATCGTGGCATGGGCGAGGTAGGGCACAGAATATTCGGCGGCAAAGCGGATGCCGGTTTTCAGGGCTGTGTCGGTATCGCCATCATCGCGTGATTGACTGTCTTGGAAATCTGGGCTGAATGTGGCGGCGAGTTGGGCGGCCTGATCGGCGCTGCTGGCAGGATAGGCAGGTGCTGCCCATTCGAAGGTGATGGTATCTGCCGCCTGAAATGCCATCCAAGTCGAGGTGGCAACAACGGCCACCCCGCCATCAACCGCCAGCACATGTTTGATACCGGGCATCGCAAGCGCCTCGGTTGCATCAAAGCTGGTCATCGCAGCCCCAAGGCCGGGATTAGTGCGCACGGTTGCGAATAACTGCCCAGCCAAGCGCACATCGCCTGCGTATTGCGCGGTGCCGGTGACCTTGCCCAGCATATCGGTGCGGGGTTGGGATTTGCCAAGCTGAGTCCAGTCGGATTTGGCTTTCAAGGGCGCATCATCCGGCAGGTCAATCGCCGCTGCC
>JANOFE010000243.1:0-1383 GCA_031413495.1 Pseudorhodobacter sp.
ACCGGGGCAAACCGGAACCGCGCCAGCAAGGTCGCCAGAATGATCACCGCCTCTTGCAGCGCAAAGTTCGCGCCGATGCAAATGCGCGGCCCGTCGCCAAACGGCAGATAGGCAAAGCGGTCGATGGCTTTTGGATCAGCAAACCTCGATGGATCAAACTGATCCGGATCGTCCCACAACAGATGATGCCTGTGCAGCGCATAAATCGGTAGAACCACCGTATCACCCGGCTTGATCTCCCGGTCGCACAAGATATCGGCCTTCATCGCGGTGCGCGATAAAAACGCCGCTGGCGGATACAGCCGCAACGTCTCATCCACAATCCGCCGCACCAACGGCAATGCGGCAATATCGGCCACCGTCGCCGCCCGATCGCCCAACACAGAACGCGCCTCGTCCCGCGCGGCATCCTGCACCCCTTGATCAAACGCGCACAAATACAACGCCCAAGCCAGCGTCAGCGCCGTCGTCTCATGCCCCGCCACAATGAACGTCAGCAGATTATCCCGCAGTTCCGCCGTGGTCATCCGCCGACCCGTCTTCGGGTCCTCGCCGTCCAGCAGCAGATCCAGCAAATCCGGCACCGCCTTGGCCCCATCCGCACGCCGCTGCTCGATCCCCTTATCCGCCAGCCGCTTCATCTCCAGCATCGCTTTGCCCGAGATTACCCGCGATGGCCGCGGCACCCAAGCAGGTGCGCCGATGATATCCAAAAGCGATACCTTCGCCGCCGCCCCGATATAGGTCTCAATCGCCCGGTGCACCGCCGCCCGCTCAAACCCCTCACCACCGGAAAAGGTCACGTCTGAAATCACCTCAAACGTCGCCGTCACCATTTCGTCAAACATATCGACAGCCCTGCCTGCGGCAGCAACGTCAATCCGCGCGCTGGCCCGCTCCGCCGCCGCTGTCATAACGGGTGCCAGCGCCGCCACATTCCGGTGCGAAAACACCGGGGCTGCTGCGCGCCTTTGCCACAGCCAATTCGCCCCTTCGGCCACAAAAAGGCTGTCGCCAATCGCCGGCTCCAAAATCAACTTCGTCACCACCGATTTCGGGTAATCTTCCACCGCATCGCGCAGCACCCGTCGCAGCGCGCCGGGGTCCATCACCATATGCCAGCGTTTGCCGGTTTTGCCCGACAGCATCGGTTGCCGTGTGGCAATTTCCGGTATCAATTCCAACACATTGCGCCGCCCGGCCTTCAGCGATCCGAAGATCCCCAACGGCACCGTCGTCAGTGGCACCCGCGCGGGGAAGGGCTTGGGAATTGGGCGTTGCTCGGTCATCACATGCCTCCTGCGGCCTTCATCACAATATAGCGTGCTACCGCCCGTATCAAAGGCCCCGGCTTGCGCGGCTACCCTGAAGCGGATAGTGCTG
>JANOFE010000244.1:0-1977 GCA_031413495.1 Pseudorhodobacter sp.
GCGTGGGGCCAAAGCCAGATCATCTGGATCAAAGGATAAGATGAGATCTTCCAAGTCCCGCTCGCGTTCGAAAACGAACCGCCCGCGCACCCTCGGCAACATCATCAACCGTGTGTTCGACAGCTCCGGCCCCGAAGGCAAGGTGCGTGGAACGCCGCAGCAGATCATTGAGAAATACCAATTTCTTGCCCGTGATGCGCAGCTGTCAAATGACCGCGTCGCAGCTGAGAACTTTCAGCAGCATGCCGAACATTACACAAGGCTTCTGGCCGAGGCGAACCGCGAACTGGCGGCCGAGCAAGAGGCGCGCGGCCCTCAACAAAACAACCAGAACAACACCCAAAACGGGCAGCCGTCCGGCCAATATGGCAACCAGCAAGGCGGCAACTACGGCGGCCAGCAGACTGGCAACCAACAAAACGGCAATCAGCAGAATGGCAATACCCGTGATCGTCAGGGTGACAATCGCGATTATCGCAACGACCAGCCGCGCAACGACCAACAGCGCAGCGACCAGCCGCGCAATGATCAACGCAACGATCAGGGCCGTTCGGAACAGCCGCGCGCAGATTATCGAAATGATCAGCGCAACGATCAGCGCTCAGAAAATCGATCTGATAATCGCGGCGAAAATCGTCAGGATAACCGCAACGAAAATCGTCAAGACAATCGGCAAGACGCGCGCCCAGAAACGCGGCCAGACACACGAAACGAAAACCGCACAGACCCCAGACCAGATGCACGTAGCGACTTCCGGGCAGATCAGCGTCCAGATGATCCGCAACCCGGCTTGATGGCTGGCCTTCATGATCTTGCGGATGCCGATACTGGCCTTGTTGCAACGCCCGAGGCCCGTCCCCGTGTTGAGCGCACTCAACCTCGTGTGCGTTCTGCGGCAGAGCCTAACGCTGCAGTCGAACAATCCGTAGTCGCAGATGTCGCTGCCAGCGTCGATGCCGCCGAACCTGCGGCAAAGAAAACCCGCGCCCCACGCAAACCCAAGGCAGACGTCAGCGGCGGTGATGCAGGCGGCGACGGCCAAGCCGCGGCAGAATAAGGCTTAAGCCCCCGATACCTGCCGTGCCAAAGCGCAGAATCCCTCTAGGGATATCTCTTCCGCCCGCGCGGTAGGCTCTATGCCTGCCGCGCGCAGAACGTCCTCAATATCCGGCATCAGCGCCTTCAAACTGGACCGCAGCATCTTGCGCCGTTGATTGAATGCCATCGCCGTCACTCGCGCCAACACGGCCCCATCCGCCGGAAAGCGCGGCCCCGGCAGTCGCGCCAGATGCACCACTGCGGAATGCACCTTGGGGGCAGGGGTAAACGCCTCGGGCGGCAAAATCATCATGATCTTCGGCTCCGCCCGCCACTGCGCCAGCAGCGCCAGCCGACCGTAGGCCTTCGATCCCGGCTTGGCGACAATCCGCTCCGCCACTTCCTTTTGGAACATCAGGGTCAGGCTATCCCAAAACGGTGGCCAGCTTGGTGGTGACAGCCAACGCACCAACAATTCCGTGCCCACATTATAGGGAAGGTTGGCGATCACCCGGATCGGGGCTGTCAAATGCGCCGTCGCATCCAACTCCAGCGCATCCGCATTGATCACCTGCAACCGCCCCGGATAAACTGCCGAAATATCCTCCAGCGCAGGCAAACACCGCGCGTCTTTTTCCACCGCCAAAACCCGCCGCGCGCCTTCCGCCAGCAACCCGCGCGTCAACCCACCGGGGCCGGGGCCAACCTCCAATACATCACAGCCCGACAAATCGCCCGACAACCGTGCAATCTTTGCAGTCAGGTTCAGATCCAACAGAAAATTCTGCCCCAGATCCCGCTTTGCCACCAGATCATACGTCTTGATCACCTCACGCAGCGGCGGCAACCCATCAATCGTTCCCAAAACTCTGCCCAACTTTCATCTTGGTACAAATATCCCACGGGGGTGCGGGGGGGTGGTAACCCCGCATATTTTCG
>JANOFE010000245.1:0-46554 GCA_031413495.1 Pseudorhodobacter sp.
GCTGATGTGCCTGAACGGCTATATCTCGAAGGGTCGGGATCGTTTGAATTTGAACGCACGGCCAGCCGTTTGCGCGAAATGCAAGCGGCCGATTGGGGGCAATAGTGCCTAAAGCATTTGCACGAAAACCCGCAGCGCCAACGCGACCGACGTGATCACCAACAAAGGCCTGATCACCGCAGCCCCGATGCGCAA
Organism: Pseudorhodobacter sp.; assembly: GCA_031413495.1. GTDB lineage: Bacteria > Pseudomonadota > Alphaproteobacteria > Rhodobacterales > Rhodobacteraceae > JACMNW01. The sequence continues at coordinate 196 of JANOFE010000245.1, forward strand.
CGCAAGTTTTGCCCCCAGTGCTGCCCCGGCCACCTGTGCAAATCCCATGGCAAGACCTGTCAGCCACCAGGTCGCGCCAAAAAGTGCAAAAACGACCAAGCCGCCGATGTTGGACGAAAAATTCAACAATTTGGTATGGGCAGTGGCCTTCAAGATGCCATAGCCTGCCAGTGTAACAAACCCGATCATATAAAATGCGCCCGCACCCGGCCCTATCATGCCATCATAGGTGCCAACCAACGGCACAACCAGCGCGGTAAACACTGCAGGCTTTATACGTTCTACTTGGTCATCATCGGTCAGGCCGGGCTTTAGGGCAAAGAAAAGCGCCACGCCGATCAGGATCACCGGGATGATCAGATGCAAAGTTTCCGTCGGCAATCTTGTGGCCAGAAACGCGCCGACCAACCCCGCAACGAAGGCCATAACGGCAGGCACCCGCTGTGTGCGCAAATCAACCTGCCCAGCCCGAGCATAAGAAATTGCTGCCGTCGCCGCCCCAAAACTGCCCTGCACTTTGTTGGTCGACAGCGCCTCAATTGGGCCAGCCCCGGCCAACAATAACGCAGGAAGGGTGATCAATGCGCCACCTCCGGCAATTGCATCAACAAATCCAGCTAGAAATGCCGCACCAAGCAGCATCAGCAAAAGATCAGAGGTGACTTCAAACATGGATTACTCAACTTCTGGGTTAGCACTTGATCAAGCGCTGAGGACCAGAAGTAAAGCCCTGTCATACGGCGATAAGAAGGCGGGCAAGAAGCCGCTTGTGGGTTAAATCTGGCCCGATCCGGCGGATTAAGTCACAAACTCTGCGCGACTATAGCCTTGCAGAAACAAAAGCGCTGTCAGATCGCCATGGTTGATCCGTATATCGCATTCCGCCGCCACCACAGGTTTGGCATGCAGGGCCACACCTGCGCCCGCCATGCCCAGCATTCCCAGATCATTGGCCCCGTCACCAACCGCGATGGCGTCCTTGGGCGCGATGCCCAAACGGGCCGAAATCTCTTCCAACGCCTGCACTTTGGCCGCCCGCCCAAGGATAGGTTCGGCCACCTGCCCGGTCAGCTTTCCATCTTTTACCATCAGCAAATTGGCGCGGTTTTCGTCAAAGCCCAGCGTCACTGCTATCTGCATGGTAAAAGCCGTAAATCCCCCGGATACCAACGCCGCATAAGCCCCATTCGCCCGCATAGTGGCAACCAGAGCGTGCCCCCCCGGCATCAGCGTAATCCGGTCACGGATCACCTGTGCAATTACGGCCTCCGGCAAGCCCGCCAACAAACCAACCCGCTCGCGCAGCGCCGCTTCAAAATCCAGCTCGCCGTTCATCGCCCGCGCGGTAATGCCCGCCACATGCGCGCCGACGCCTGCCACGTCTGCCAACTCGTCAATACATTCCTGCTGGATCATCGTAGAATCCATATCCGCGATCAGCAGGCGCTTTTTACGGTCCTTAGCGGGTTGAACCACCAGATCAATCCGTATGGATTGCAGGCTTTCCCACACATCCCAGCGATTTTCCGGCATGGCTTCCACAGCAAATTCCGCAGCAACACCAGGGTCCAGCCAACGCGCGTCACCGCCGCCCCACGCGTTGCGCAGGTTTTCCACCGTAGCGCGGTCAAGCATCGGGGTGGCAGGATTGGTCAGCAAGGTGACGATGAACATGGGCATTTCCGGCTATGCGTGTTGCGTCGCAATTCTGCGATGATGCGGCGCTTTACGATGATTTTCCATCTTGTGCCAGTACGCGCCAACCCCTACTCAGGCAAGTGGGACACCCTTCCCCAACGAAGGGCATTTATCTGCGAGGATACCATGTTTGATCTGACTGCCCCGGCATTGCGCCCGGCGAACCCACGTTTTTCGTCCGGCCCCTGTGCTAAAATCCCCGGTTATTCGCTTGATCATCTGTCGGACGCGCCCTTGGGCCGCTCGCACCGCGCCGCTGTTGGCAAGGCCAAGCTGCGCGAAGCCATTGATCTTACACGCGAAATTCTGGGCCTGCCTGCCGATTACCGCATCGGTATTGTGCCAGGCTCTGATACTGGCGCTGTGGAAATGGCGATGTGGACCATGCTTGGCGCCCGCCCGGTGGAAATGCTGGCGTGGGAAAGTTTTGGCGAAGGCTGGGTCACAGATGCCATCAAGCAGCTGAAGCTGGATGCAAAAGTCAAAATCGCGCCCTACGGGCAAATCGTTGATCTCAGCACTGTCGATTTCAATTCTGATGTCGTCTTCACATGGAACGGCACCACCTCGGGCTGCCGCCTGCCCAATGGCGATGGCATCCCGGCAGACCGTGCTGGCCTGACCATCTGTGATGCCACATCCGCCGCATTTGCGATGGAACTACCGTGGGACAAGTTGGATGTTACCACATTCAGCTGGCAAAAGGTCCTCGGCGGCGAAGGCGCGCATGGTATGATCATCCTGTCGCCGCGCGCAGTGGAACGGCTGGAGTCGTACACACCCGCATGGCCGCTGCCAAAGATTTTCCGGCTGACCAGTAAGGGCAAGCTGATTGAAGGCATTTTCGTCGGCGAGACGATCAATACCCCGTCGATGCTGGCCGTCGAAGATTACCTTGTGTCCCTGAAATGGGCGAAGTCGGTGGGCGGGCTTCAGGGTCTGATCAACCGCGCCACTGCCAATGCAACGGCCGTCTGGGATTTTTGCGCTGCAAACCCATGGTTGCAAAACCTTGCTGAAAGACCGTCCATTGCATCAACAACCAGCGTTTGCCTGAAATTCAACGACGCCCGCATCAAGGATGGCGAGGGCTTTGCCAAAGCCGTGGCCAAGCGGCTGGAAAAGGCGGGTGTGGCATTTGACATCGGTGCTTACCGCGATGCGCCCGCTGGCCTGCGCATCTGGTGTGGCTCAACGGTAGAAGCCGCTGATGTGGCCGCCCTGATGCCATGGGTCGCACATGCGTTTCACATGGAAATCACCGCACAAATTTGATCGGGATGGCGGGGTAACCCCGCCCTACCCACACCGTAGGTCGGGGTTCACCCCGACTCCCCCCAAATTAAAGGACTTATATCATGGCTCCCCGCGTTCTAGTCTCCGACGAACTTTCCGAAACCGCCGTCCAGATCTTTCGTGATCGCGGGGTCGAGGTGGATTACCTTCCGAAACTTGGCAAAGACAAAGACGAACTCGCCCGCATCATCAGCCAATATGACGGCCTTGCCATCCGGTCTGCCACCAAGGTGACCGACAAGCTGCTGGGCCTTGCCACCAACCTGAAGGTTATCGGCCGCGCAGGGATTGGCGTCGATAACGTCGATATCCCGGCAGCCTCCAAAAAGGGCGTCATCGTGATGAATACGCCGTTTGGCAATTCGATCACTACGGCGGAACATGCAATTGCGATGATGTTTGCCGTTGCGCGGCAAATCCCGGAAGCCAACGCATCCACCCATGCCGGGAAATGGGAAAAATCTCGTTTCATGGGGGTCGAATTGTTCAACAAAACCCTTGGTGTCATCGGCGCTGGCAACATTGGCGGCATCGTGTGCAATCGTGCGGTTGGCCTGCATATGAAGGTTATCGCCTACGATCCCTTCTTGTCGGATGAGCGCGCGAAAACCCTTGGCGTCACCAAGGTTGATCTGGATGAATTGCTGCAGCGCGCTGATTTCATCACCCTGCACGTGCCGCTGACCGACAAGACCCGCAATATCCTGTCTGCGGAAAACTTGGCCAAAACCAAAAAGGGCGTCCGCATCATCAACTGCGCGCGTGGCGGGTTGATCGACGAGGCGGCTTTGGTGGACGCCCTGAAATCCGGCCATGTTGCGGGGGCGGCGTTGGACGTGTTTGAGGTGGAACCCGCTACCGAAAACCCTCTGTTCAACCTGCCAAATGTCGTTAGCACCCCGCATCTGGGTGCGGCCACGACCGAGGCGCAAGAAAACGTGGCCCTGCAAGTGGCCGAACAAATGTCGGATTACCTGCTGACGGGGGCCGTGCAAAACGCGCTGAACATGCCGTCGGTCACGGCAGAGGAAGCCGCCGTCATGGGCCCATGGCTGAAACTCGCCAGCCATCTTGGCGCATTTGTGGGCCAGATGACCGACGAGCCGATCAAGGCGATCAACGTGCTTTACGATGGTGCTGTATCCGACATGAACTTGGCGGCCCTGAACTGCGCCACCATCGCGGGCATCATGCGCGCGACCAACCCGGACGTGAACATGGTCTCCGCGCCCGTGGTCGCCAAAGAACGCGGCGTGCAAATCTCTACCACACGGCAGGAAAAATCGGGCACGTTTGATGCGTATATCAAGCTGACTGTGGTGACCGAAAAACGCGAACGCTCCATCGCGGGCACCTGTTTTTCCGATGGCAAGCCACGCTTCATCCAGATCAAGGGCATCAATATCGACGCCGAAATTGGCCGCCACATGCTCTATACCACCAACGAAGACGTGCCGGGCATCATCGGCCTTTTGGGCATGACCATGGGCAAAAACGGCGTCAACATTGCCAACTTTACCCTTGGGCGGTCTGGCGTCGGGCAAGAGGCGATTGCCATTCTGTATCTGGATCAGGCGATTGATCCGAAAGTTGTCGATACGCTCGACTCAACCGGTATGTTCCAACAGGTTAAGGCGCTTGAATTTGATGTGGCCTGACACTTGTGTTTTCACTGAGGTCTAAATATCCGGGGGTGCGGGGGGTTGGCCCCCCGTTGCTTATGTCATCATCAAAGGCTGTCTTGATGCGAACCTATGCCATAGGCGATATCCACGGCCATCTTGACCTCTTGCAAGACCTGCACACCCGCATTGCACAAGATCAAGGCGCAGACGACGCCCCGATCATCCACGTGGGCGACCTTGTTGATCGTGGGCCCGACAGCAAGGGTGTCATCGAATATCTGCGCTCAGGCATTGTAGATGGTAAGAACTGGGTCGTGCTGAAGGGCAACCACGACCGCATGTTCACGGGCTTTCTGTCCGATATCAAACACCATGACGAAGGTCTGCGCGCAGACCTGAGTTACCTGCATTACAAAATCGGTGGCGGCGCAACTCTGGCGTCATACGGCGTCAAATCTGCCGCTGACCGCCGCCTTAAGCCAGTGCATGCCGAAGCTGTGGTCGCCGTGCCTCAGAACCACCGGGATTTTCTGGTAGACCTGCCAACCGCTTATCGCCGTGGCGAAGCGCTGTTTGTCCATGCCGGCGTGCGGCCAGACGTGGCGCTGGATAGTCAAACCGAAACCGATCTGCTCTGGATCAGAGGCGCGTTTCTGGAAGACCCACGCGACTATGGCCCCCTTATCGTGCATGGCCATACCGCCATCGACAAACCCCGCCACTATGGCAACCGCCTTAATATTGACAGTGGTGCTGCCTATGGCGGGCCTTTAAGCGCCGTGGTGATCGAAGGGCGCGATGTCTTTCATCTGACACCCGAAGGCCGGGTTTTGTTGGTTCCCGAAACCTAAAACCAGTTTCAATGAGCACGCTGCTTCCACAACTTCCACGCCGACCACAAAACTGTGCCGCCAAAGAACACGCCGCCAAAGCCCACCACCTCAACCAAGGCTGGGCCCGATGGCATGCCGCGCGATGACACGGCGGCAATCATCAGCCCAAGCCCGCCAAGGCCCGTGCAAAGGCGAAACCACAATTCCCCCCGCGTCGGGCCGTATTTGTTTGTCATGTTCAGGACGCCTCATGCACTTATGAACCCTTCACCCAATCTGGTGCGGCAACGGCCGGTATCAAGCGCCCTGTGCAATCGCCAAACCCAATGCGAAACCCATCCCCGACTGCCGCCCCGCGCAGCGAAATGGTATCTCCATCCTCAATGAACGTCCGTGTGCCGCCCGAAATCTCAATCGGTTCCTTGCCACCCCAGGACGCCTCCAGCAGCGACCCGCGATTTTCGCGCAATGGCCCCGAAATCGTACCAGACCCCAACAAATCACCCACATTCATCGGGCAACCGCTTGTGGTATGATGGCACAGTTGTTGCGCCGCCGAATAATACATTTCGGCATAGTTGGTCCGGCAAATCACCGTCTCAACCCCGCCATTGGGCGTCAAACCCAGTTCTAGCGCAATGTCATACAGCATCGGTCCCGGCTCGGCCAAATACGGCAATAGCGCCACATCGCGCGTCGGGCCTGCAATCCGGAACGGCTGTAACGCCGCTTTCATCACAATCCACGGCGAAATGGTCGTGGCCGTTGCCTTGGCCTGAAACGGCCCTAACGGTTGATATTCCCAAGCCTGAATATCGCGCGCGGACCAGTCATTCAGCAGCACATAGCCAAAGATCATCGCATCGGCATCTGCGACTGACACCATACCGCTCGATTCCTGCCCCACCACAGCGCCGAGCTCCACTTCGAAATCAAACCGCTTCGACGGCCCAAAATAGGGCGCATCCACCCCCGGCGGCTTCAACTGCCCCCAAGGCCTGCGCACATCGGTGCCGGACACCACCACCGATGAGGCCCGCCCGTTATAGCCGATAGGAATGTGCAACCAGTTCGGCGGCAATGGGTTTGCCGGATCGCGCATCATCGACCCGACATTTGTCGCATGATGCCGCCCGGCATAAAAATCGGTATATTCCGACACCAGAAATGGCAGGTGCAGGGTCACTTCGTTGCGCTTGACCAGATGATCCTCGATCAGCCAGCGCTTTGATGACCCTTCGACAAGCAACGCGGTCACTTCGGCGCGGAACGCGTCCCAGACGGCGGAGCCCTGATCCATCAATTCATTCCAGAACGGCACGTCGAACAACGGATGCTCTGCAAGAGTCAGCAGACCTTCGGCCTCCAACGACGATACATCCAGAATGAAATCCCCTATCGCCACACCGCAGCGGGCATCTTCATCGCCAACGGAAAACACCCCGCACGGCAGGTTGTTCAGCGGAAAATCGGTGTCCGCAGAATTGGCGCTTTCCACCCAGCTTTTTATCAGGCTCACAGAGGTATCTCCAACCCATCCCTGCCCAGTATCACCGGGCCATTCCATATGGCAGATGTTTGCGCATACCAATCGGCGGGCGTAAAGCGCGGATCGTCGACCGGGATCAAATGGTTCAACACCAGCCGCCCGACACCCGCCGCTTGCGCTATTCGCGCTGCATTCTCTGCCGTCGTATGCGCCGCGTGCAAATGTGCACGCAGGCGTTCGCCAAGCCCGGTTTTCTTCACGATCAGGTCAATGCCTGCCGCCAACATCGCCTCATGCACCAACACATCAGACCCGAGCGCGAAATCTGCCAAGGGCGGGAAATAGGCCGTATCGCCCGACATGGTGACAGATTTTGTCCCGTCAAACCGCAAGGCATAGCAATGCTCCAACGGCGGATGCGGCACCTGCAGGGCGCTGACAGCAAGATCGCCGTCCATCACCGACCCCTCGGCATAGGTGACCACCGTCACCATTTTTTCCAGCGGGGTGCGCCCCTCGTCATAAACCCGGATCGAATTGTCATAGGACATGCTGGCCAGAAACCCGGCCCAATAGCCGGCAATCCCTTCCGGCCCATAAACCGTCACGCCGCTGCGCAACCCTGTGCACCAGGCGGTATGGATCAGCGGCCCCAGTTCCAGCAAATGGTCCGAATGCAGATGCGTGATGAAGATGAGATCGAGGTCTTTCAGATCTATCCCCGCTTCAACCAAACCCTTCGTGACGCCAATTCCGCAATCAATCACAATCCTGCGGCCATCCAATTCCAACAATGTCGACGTCGGCATTGCCCCCTTCGCCCGCACTCCGGGGCCACCTTTGGTGCCAAGCAAAACCAACCGGTTCAAACAGACACCATCACGTTGAAGCCGCCCCAAATCATCCGCTTGGCATCAAAAATGCCCTCGTACATTGCTAAAGTCGTGCGCGGGTCGGCCATCACGGCAGCATTCACTGCATCGCGGTGCGCGCGGTCACGGTAGGTGATGAAGGAAAAGAAAACTACCTCATCCGCCGCCGCCTTGACCGACACAGGGAAAGACGTCAGCACCCCGTTTGGTACGTCTTCGCCTGCGGCCTCTGTCCCAGATAGCGCCCCATGTTCCGGCCATAAATCCATCATAACTTTCGACATGGCACAGTAGGCATCAATTTTGTCGCGTGGCACTGGCACCACAAACCCATCCAGATAGGCCATTAATCAAATCCCCCCATCAGCATCAGTTATGGCGAAAGCCTACCACATCACACCAAGGATCGGCACATTCAACTCGCATAGGGGCGCTACGCTACCTGTTCATTTGCCGCATCGAGGCAAGCGCCAGAACTGCCGTTATCCCCATTGCGGCCGAGATGATCCAGAAAAACCCGAACCGGCCCAAACTGTCCATCATGGAACCGATCAGCACCGGTGACAGGATGCCGCCAACCAAACCAGCCGCAATGATCGTCGGGGCAACACGCGGATCCGTTCCCATCTTGCGCGATGCAGTCACGTAAAAGCTTGGGAAAAACAGCCCGGCGCTTAGGCCGATGATCACAAAGAACACCGCGGGGCTAACCAGTGCCGCAGCAAGCGCCGACACTGCCGCCCCGCCAATCGCCATCACAAAAAGCGTAAACGATGATACAAACCGCGCCGCAAACACAAGGGCGATGCGCGCGACTAAAAACGCCGCGAAGAACAATGACAACAGCTTTGCTGCCTGCGCCTCTGTCTCGCCCGCTTTGATCAAAGCCGTTGGGCCTAGCCCGATCAGACAGGCCTCCATTCCGACCGCAATCATGCCAAAGGCAAGAATCCCCCAATTAATTCTGTAGGGAGATGCCACCGCAGTTGCAGCAACCTTGACCCGACCCGCCGCCCCCGCAAACAGGCAAACCACCCCACAGCCGACAGCTACCATCCCAAACATAATGTTCGGCTGCGATCCTACCGCCACAAAAACCAAAGGTGCGGCAATCGCGCCCAAACTGAACACCGCATTCAGCAGGCTGAGCATTGATGGCCCGGTATCGCCAAAGGCCGCCAGCACGCGCGGGTTGAACACCACGGTGGCGTTGCCGTAGCCCGCGCCAAAGATCAACGCGCCCGCAACAGTGCCCCACCATCCTGGCGATGATGCAATCAACCCAGCGCCCGCTGCCATCAGCCCCAACGCCACCCGCGGCGTGATGCGCGCGCCATAACGGAACATGCAGGCTACACCCAATATGCAACCCACCCAAAGCGCCGAAATAAGCCAACCTGCCTCTGCCACGCTCAACCCAAGGTCACGCGCAAAGGCTGGCAGTGCCGGGCCAAAAAGCGATTGTCCCGCTCCCATCAGCACAAAGCTGGCGATGCCTGTGATCAAAAGCGCGGCGTGGGTTCTAAACAATGCATTCATCGGAAATTGCTCCAAATCAATCTGGCTACTGCCGTATCCCGCGCGCGGGCGTCAGCGTCAACCAGCCACGCTTGCGCGCTGCGCCCGATTGCGTCACGCATGGGCGCAACAGGTCGAAAGGCAGTCTATGATCACGCTTTATGACTACTGGCGGTCATCCGCAGCCTACCGTGTGCGCATTGCACTTGCGCTGCTCGGTTTGCCCTACACAGCAATTCCCGTCAATCTGCTAGACGGTTCCCACCGAGCGGCGGAAAATCTACTGCGCAATCCGCAGGGTCTTGTGCCGACATTGGAAATTGATGGTCAGACCCTGACGCAATCTGTCGCTATCCTTGAATATCTGGACGAGACCCGCGCCGCAGGTTTTCTTCCCGAGCAGCCCACAGCCCGTGCCCGCGTGCGCGCCCTCAGCTATGCCATTGCCATGGAAATCAGCCCTGTTTGCAACCTGTCCGTGCGCAATCACGCCGCCACTGCCTCCGCTGGCGCAATAACTGCCGATGGCTGGCAGACCCATTTCATGACGCTCGGTCTGGCGGCGTTTGAACGCTTGCTGGATCACCCCGCCACTGGCCTTTGTTGCCACGGCAACAACATCAGCATCGCCGATATCTGCCTAGTGCCACAGATTTACAATGCCCGCCGCGCCAACATCGACCTTGCCGTATTGCCAAACATCAGCCGCATCATGGCGCATCTGGACGGTATTCCCGCCATCGCGGCGGCACATCCCGATCTGCACAGACCCGTCGTTTAGTGCACTCGCACCATTGCCCGCGCTGACCGACCTGCCGCATCAATCACCGATAGCGTCACAAACCCCGGCCCCGGCAATGCCAACATCGTCTCGCGGGCAGTCAGCGCTATGGCCAACGGCACCCCATCAGCAAGCCAAGTAAACGGCGCAGCGCCGCCACGTACCCGCACCAGTAGGCCGTCTGGTAGCAACTCCACCTCTGCCCCATCGGGTGGAAAGGCTACCGCAGGCGCATCTTGTGCCACATCAAATGCCGCCGACCGGGACCGGAATTTTTGCAATGGTTTGGGCAATGCAGCGTTCGATACCAACAACGTCGCTGGCGGTGCAGCAGGTTGTGGCTCAAGTGCTGGCTTTAACCGTGCAAAAGCCTGAAACAACACAGGTGCTGCAAGAGCCGCGCCAAATACCCCGGGTACTGGCGTGCTGTCGGCGCGCCCCAACCAGATACCCACCACATGCCGCCCGTCAAACCCAATGGCCCAGGCATCGCGGTGGCCATAGCTGGTTCCGGTTTTGTAGGCGAGCCGATTTTCCGGCGCCCCCGGTGGCGGTGCCAGCCCGGCCAGAATATCGCCCACCTGCCACGCAGCACTGGCCGACAAAACCCGCGTACCCTCTGCCCGGGTGCCGTCCATCCGGTGCGTCAACGGCAGGCTGACCCCCCCGCGCGCAATGGCGGCATATAGCTGCACCATATCTTCCAGCGTCACACCAAGGCCCCCCAACGCCACTGCCAACCCCGGTTGCCCGCCCGGCACCTGCGCCTCCACCCCCGCCCGGCGCAACGCAGCCAGCAGCTTAGCCGGCCCCAATGCTTCAGTCAGCGCCACCACCGGGATGTTCAAGGATTGCTGCAACGCTTCCCGCACCCGGATGGTGCCGCGATACATGCGGTCAAAGTTTTGCGGCGCGTAAGTGCCAAACACCGTTGGCCGATCGTCCATCAAGGTTTCCGGGTGCGCCAGACTTTCGTCAAACGCCAAGCCATAAACCAGTGGCTTCAAGGTTGATCCCGGCGACCGCACCGCCCGCGTCATGTCAACAAACCCCTGCCGCGCATCGGCGCGGTAGGCGCTGGACCCGACTGAGGCTAAAATCTCCCCCGAGCGGTGATCCGCCACCACCAGCGCCACTTGCATCCGCTCACCTTGGCCCGCCACCACATCGCTGGCCAAAGCCTCTAACTGGCGCTGCAAACCAGCGTCTATCGTCACATGGTGCGTACCATTTTGCGGGGCTTCTGCCAAAACCCTATCCGCCAGATGCGGGGCCAGCGCTGGAAAGGCGCGCCGTACCACCGGCACCGCTTCGGTCAACGCCGCCTGTGCCTGATCACCGTCAATGATCCCCGCACCTACCGCACGGGCCAACACCCGCGCCCGTGCCGTCTTGGCATGACCTGCGTTCCGGTCCGGCCTGCGCCCCTCGGGAGATTGCGGAATGGCAACCAGCAGCGCCGCCTCGGCAGGCGTCAAACGGCGTGGCTCCTTGCCGAAATAGGAAAGCGTCGCAGCACGCACCCCTTCAAGATTGCCGCCGTAAGGGGCCAGATGCAGATACAACTGCAATATCTGATCCTTGGAAAGCCGCCGTTCCAGCGCCAGCGCCACCCGCACCTGCCGCAGCTTACCCGCAACCTTGCCAGTGCCGCTTTCCTCCAGCAGACGCGCCACTTGCATGGTCAGGGTCGATCCGCCAGACACCACCCGCCCATTCCAAGCCGCCTGTACCACCGCCCGCGCCATGGCCCGCCAATCAACGCCATGATGATCCGCAAAGCGCTTGTCTTCAAACGCCAGCAGCATCGCGGTATAGGTCGCATCTACGCCAGATGGTTCCACCGCCAGCCGCCAGCGCCCATCGCCGACCGTATAGGCGCGCAGCAACACGCCGTGGCGGTCCAGCACCTCGACCGATGTTTCCAGCGCAAGCACGGGCAATTCTGTCGCCGAAATCCAATCGTCACCCACATCGCGCAGGGCAGCGCCGAGCCAAAGTCCCGCCGCCGCCGCTAAGATCCACCGCGCGTGCGTCATTCGGCGATTGTGATCCGCCCCACGTCACTGCGGCCACGCAGATCAGGGCGATACATATCCTCAACCGACGCTGCCGGGTGATGGAACGTGCCGGGGGATACGGCGCGGACGATATAGGCCAACCGGAACGGCTCATTCCCGTAACGGTCAATCGCCGTCAGGAACCGATCCTGCCGGAACTCGCTATGCGCCACTTCGGATTCAAGGTTCAGCCACTCCAGATTGGCAAGTGCGCCGCCAGTGATCAGGTTCGGATTGTCAATCTCAAACCCCGCAGGCAGCGGATCGTTGACCATAAGGCGCGCTTCGCCTTTGCCGAAAGGCGTGACTTCCAACACCGTCACTAGCCTCGTGCCAACCCTCAAGCCATCCAAAGTCGCCGTTTCCCCAGCAAGCGTGTAATAGCTGCGCGTGATGGCATAGCCATTGCCGCCTGCTGGTTCCGGCTCTGACGGAACGCCATAGGTGGTTACGGTCAACGTCGTATTCTTGGCTGACCCGTTCGCCACCACCATAGGGGCCGCGCCCGCATCCAACACCCGCACCAACGGCCCGGTAGGTGCTGCCCCATCAATCGTGATGCCCTCCACCCCCGGCCCGTCGATCAGGGCATTTGCCGCCAGCAACGCCCAAGTCGCCTCTTGTGTTGACAGTGCATTGCCCGCCCCCGCGATCCGGTTCGTCAACGCCTCAACGTCAATCGCGTCTGATCCAGCCTCGACCGCCAAAGTCAGAACCGCCGCCGCATCGCGGTAATTGGTGCCGTAATCGGCGCGGAACACCTGTTCCACTTCTGGCCCCGCCAGTGCCGCCATCCGCGCCCCTGCCTTGCGGAACATCGCATCCGCGCGCACCTGATCACCGTAGCTTGCCAGCGCCGCCCCAAGTTGTGCCTGTGCGATTGGCGTTGCAAAAGCATCGCCCTTCACATCGGCATAATAGCGCAGATCGCCCACCGCCGCCGCCCCTTCGCGGGCCAACACCATAAGCGCATAGGCTAAACCTTCGCCGCCGCTATCAAAATCAGCCTGATAATTCACCTGATTGCGCAGGTTGTCCAAAGCCTGACGGAACGCCAAATCCGGCACCGTAAAGCCGCGCGACTTGGCCCGGCTTAGAAAATCGGTCACATAGGCATCCAGCCAGAAATCGCCGGAACTTGGCCCCCAAAGTCCGAACCCCCCGCCCGACGATTGGTTGGTCAGCACTTCCGCCACCGCCTGTTCCACCCGCGCGCGGATGTTGTCTGCCCCCTTCAACTGCATGGCTTGCGCCACGTCGTCGAAATAGATCAGCGGCAAGGCTTTGGAGGTGATCTGTTCGGTGCAGCCATAAGGATAGCGGTCCAGCGACGCCAGCAACCCCGGCGCATTCAGCCGCGCAATCGGCCCGATTGCCATGGTGGCCGTGCCCGTGCCGGGGATCAGCCCGGTAAACACCGCTTGGTCAAAAGTAAAACTTTGCCCCGCCGCCAGATCAAGTCGTGTCGTGCGCGCTATTTCCGGATCGTTCACCTGCACCGGGACCTGCAAAGTTTTCTTCAACTGCACCCCATCGGGCGTCGTCAAAGCCACGTCGATAATGAACAGCCCGACACCGCCCGCTGTCACCGGAATGGCGAAAACCGCTTTGCCCTTCTCGGCCAGATCAAAGCCAGATGGCACATCGCCCAGCGTCAACCCCGCTGCCGACACGTCAAGCCCCATCCGCCCCGACGGTCCTGTGGCATGCACAATCTCCAGCAGGACCCGGCTCTCATCCCCCGGCGACAGGAACCTTGGCAGACTAGCCGTCACCACCACAGGATCGCGGACAAGCACGTCCGCAGTCGCCTGCCCAACACCTTTGCCAGACCACGCAACCGCCATTACCCGCACCGTGCCATTGAACGCAGGCAGATCGAAACTGGCCTTCGCCAATCCATCCGCGCCCACCTGCACCGGACCGCTGAAATAGGCCACCAACTTCTCAGTCGGCGGCGGCGATTGCAACCGCGCCTGCGCTCCCGCATCCCCGCCAGACCGAACCACGCCTTGCGCCCCGTTCAGCCCGTCAATCAAGCGGCCATAGATATCACGAATACCCACCCCCAGCTTGCGCTGACCAAAGTAATGATCCGATGGATCGGGTGTTTCAAACCCGGTCAGGTTCAGAATGCCTACATCCACCGCCGCGATGGTGACAAAGGCGGTATCCCCCGCCTCTACCCCGTCCACCCGAACAGCGACCTCCATCGGCCCGCGCGGTGCAGCCTCAGGTGCCGTCTCGATACTTGCCGTCAACTGACGATTGCCCGGATCGACGCCCGCATGGGTCAGCCCCAGCGCCCGCGCCGGATTGCGGCCGGCGGCCACATCCATCGGGCGCAGCACCGAAGCCGTCACATATACCCCGGCCCCCCATTCATCCGTCACGGGCAGGGTGACGATATTCTCACCCTCCAATACCTCAACCGCCTGCATCGCTACCAATCGGTTCGACAACACCGTTATCAGTGCGGTCCCCGCCGCCCGCGGCACGATGCGCAGGGTGGCGATATCGCCCGTTTTGTAGGCGGGCTTGTCCAACGACAATTCCAGCGTATCCGGCGTCGCCGACACATCGGCAGGCGCATACCACCCGGCATAAAACGTGGTCGATGTAGCAGCAGGCGCGCCATCATTACGCTCCACCACCAATTCATACTCGCCCCAGGTTACCGCACCCGAAATCTCGACAGGCGCAGCCCCCAGATCAGCCACGCCATCGGCCACACGGGTGCGGCTGACCACAGGTTCCCAGTTCCAATTGCCAAAGCTTTGATACCACTGATAATTCGTATCGACCCGCGTCAATTCCCACTTCACTTTCATTGGTGCGGGCCCCTCATCCGGCCCTACACCAATCAAACTGAACCGTGCCTTGTCGCCTTCGCCGACCACGCCGTCAAACAACGGCTTCACGCCAATCATCGCCAGCGACGGCGTCAGCAGTTTCGTCACCTGCCGTTCCACCGGGCGACCCGACCCTTCGGCAACCCGCACGGTCATCCGCGCCTCGAGTGGCCGCCCCGGATCATCGACCACGGGCAAGGACACCGGCACCACTGCCAAGCCCTCCGCATCGGTGCGCACACCGCCGCCCAGCACTTCCAGCCGTGCATCGAACGGCGCGTCATTGCGGCCAAACACATAGCCCGGATAGGCCGCAAGGCCCAAAGCCGCGCGCAACAACACCTCGCCCTCTATCGCCAGATCAGCCCCCGGCGCACCAAACAGATACCGCGCCGAAACCGTCAGGTCCGGCACATCGCCCAACCGCACCGGGCCATCCCCAAGCGCCAGATCAAAATCGATCCGTTCCGGCAGGAAATCCTCGACCAAAAACGTGCCTGTCGCCAGTGGAGCAGCCTCTAGGTCCGCCAACACCTCTAGCCGCCACACACCGCGCGGCGCGGACCCAGCAATCGGCAGTGCGAAAACATGGCCACCCGCGCCACCATCTGCCGCCAGCAGCCGCGAATATTCCACCCCATCCGGGCGCATCAGCACGGCGGTCAAAGGCAAACCCACGACCGCCGCCGCCTGCGCGTCGCGCGCAAGGGCAGTGGCATAAACCGTCTCACCCGCGCGGTACGCCCCGCGATCCGTTGTAAGGAACACATCGACAGGCGGGGCAGGTTCACGCCCTTCAACACCCCGGTCCGACAAATCAAATTCCGGGTCGGTCAGCGACAAAAATGCCAAATCGCCGTCACCTTCACCTTCGCGCACCACCACCATCGCCGGTGCCGCACCCCCCGTGCCGCGCGTCAAACCGGGCGCAAAATTGGCATAGCCCAGCGTATCCGTCACAGCCGTGCCCAGAACCGCATTCGCCCGGTTCAACAACTCGACCGTGACGCCCGCCTTTGCCGCCGCCGTGCCAAGCGACCGCACGAACACATGCAGCCCGTCTACGCCACTCATCGTGGTCAGGCCCAGATCGGACACCACAAACCATTGCCAAGCCGCCCCCACAACATAGGGGTCCACCCCCGGCACGGCGGCCTTCAGCGCGTAAATCCCGGCAGGCAATCCTTTCAGCGCCTCGTCCATTGGCAACCGCGTGGTCACATCGCGGTTCACCTCTTGCCCCACGTCTGCAGAGCCTTGCCATAATTGTTCGCCAACCTCGGCGGTGAAAAAGCTTTCCTGATACTCCGGCATCGGTGATCCGAAATAATCGTTCTGCATCGCCCGCAGGATGTTGCGATCCGTCACCCGGAACAGTGTCAAATCCAGCTTTTCGGTATTCACCGTCTCAACCGGAATGCTCGCCCCACCCAACCGTGGCAACACATAGGCCCGCCCCGGAAATCTCACACCGGGGCTGCGATCCCGCACATAGGCGGTCAGCAGAATGGATTTCGCAAGCGTTTGTCCATCGGCGGCAGGCAGGCCCTCGCGGAAAGTAAAGGTATAGCGCTGCCCGTGCGCGACACCTTCCACACAAATCTGGCGTGTCCCCACCGCCTCAACCGTCAGGCCAACCTCATCCACCTGCACAAAGCTGGAATAATCCACCCCTGCGCTGAACAAATCCTCGGTGAAATTGGCACAGATACGCGGCCGCGCGCTATCTGATTGCACCTCATTCTCGGCAATCCGAAAGCCATACTTCCCAATCGCCGCATCCAGCAACCCAGCCGTATCATCACGCGGCTGCAAGGCCTGCGCCAATCGCAACGCCTGCACCGTATCGCGGCCCCGGTCGATCCCCTCCAGCGCGTCACCCATCGTCACCAAAATCGAATGTCGCAGCGCTGGCGTCTCTGCCCGCAGATAGGCGTTGATCGCGGCATTGTAGGCCCGCTCACGATAGCCGCGCTGCGCATCGCCATTGGGCCCGCCCGCCAACAGCAACAGGCGTGCATAGTCCGCCCATGTTTCGGGAGCGTCCGTGATATTGATCGCAGCCCCAGTAAACCGGCTGGCCAATTCGGCGTCGCCACTCGCCTCAGCATCAAGCGCCGCTTGCAAATGTTCTTCGGCCGTAAAGCCGTTAGAGAGATGGGCGTTGGCCATGCCATCGGCCTGTGCAAAAGCCGCCTGCACATCCCAATCGGGCACAAACGGCAATTCCGTGCGCCGCCCGGAAGCGCGCGTAACAACGGCTGCATCTGCACTGATCAGATACCCCGAATAAGCCCCTAAAAAGAACGCAGGCTCGCCCGGTGCTGCCTTTGCAAAACACGAATTATTGTTGGTGTTAAACGTAAACGCGGTGCAGCTTTGGTTTGTTGCACAGGCGCGCTCGCACGCCTCCAGCGTGGTATCAAAGACCGACGCAATATCGCCCCCCGGCAGATCTGCGTCCTGGCTTAGCACAAAGCGCCGCTCGGGGATCAGATCCTGCGCAGGGGCCATCCCCGCCAGCATCATACCAAGCCCAATAATCAAGCCCACAATCGGGCGGCGCGCTAAACGGTGCATAAAATTCCTCCGGGAATGAACCTCTTAATCGTCGCATGAAGCCCCATTTCTGGCAAGTCTTTGCCCGGCCGCAATTCGCTCATCGGCGTTAAACTCGCGTTCATCTTGTTGCTGCTATGTTCGCATCTTCCCGGTTCTGCCAGAAGGTCGTGCCGGGCAAAATCAGGCAAGGGAAAAGCCTCGGATGGATAGCGCAGACAGGCTCGCTAAAGAACGGCGCGCGCGATTGGCGGCAGAACGCCTTTTGGAACACAGAAGTCGGGAACTGGTGATTGCCAATCAGAAACTGTCGCTGCATGCCCGCGGCCTGTCTGACCAAATCGTCGAACAGCGGCAAGTCAACAAGGTTGCCCTTTCAGAGGCGGAATTGCTAAAGGGACAAAACACCCGGTTTCTGTCAGATCTGGAAGTGGCGCATAGCACCGCCGTAATGGCCGAACGTCGCTTATGGGACTCGATAGATACCATCCGCGACGGTTTTGCTGTTTTTGACAGCAATCTGAAGCTCGTCACCGCCAATTCTGCCTATCGGGCGCTGTTTGATGGGCATTCCATTGTGCCCGGCATCGCCTACGCCGAAGTTTTACGCATTTGCGCCGAAACTCCGCTGATCGACCTGCAGGGGGACACAGCGCAAGACTGGGTCGCCGATATGTTGGGTCGGGTCGAGGATGAACACATCGACCCAGTGGTGCTGCCCTTTACCAATGGCACATGGGTGAAACTGGTGGACCGGCGCGCGCGTGATGGCGATCTGGTCAGCCTTACTTTGAACATCACAGACCAAATGCGCATCTGGGCCGCGATTGAAGCTATCCCGGATGGTTTCGTTCTTTTTGACAGAGAGGATCGTCTTTTGACCTGCAACCAGCGCTACCGTGAGATTTATGCCCTTTCCGCCCCCGCCATGGTGCCGGGCGCAAAGTTTGAAGATATTCTGCGGCTTGGCCTGGCGCAGGGCCAGCACCTTGATGCCGTGGGCCGCGAAGAAGACTGGCTGGCCGAACGGATGGAACAGCACCGCAACCCGGTGGCATTGCTCGAACAACAGCTCAGCGATGGTCGCTGGTTGCGGGCCCATGATCACCCAACGCCGGATGGCGGCCGTGTCGGCTTGCGGGTCGATATATCTGAAATCAAGAACCAGCAGGCCGCGCTAGAAACCGCCCGCACTGCAGCAGAGGCGGCAAATCGCGCAAAATCGGCGTTTCTGGCCAATATGAGCCATGAGATCAGAACGCCAATGAACGGCGTCGTCGGCATGGCCGAACTGTTGTGCGATACCGATCTGACCGAAGATCAGCGCCTGTTTGCCGAAACCATCAGGTCATCGGGAGAGGCGCTTTTGGTGATCATCAACGACATTCTGGATTACTCCAAAATCGAGGCGGAACGCCTGACCCTGCACCCGGAACCTTTCGATCTTGAACGCACAATTCACGAGGTTGCAATGCTGCTGCAACCCCGCGCCCGCGCCAAGGGGTTGGATTTGATGATCGACTTCGACATGTTTCTGCCCACCCGCTACATCGGCGATCCGGGCCGTTTGCGACAAATATTGACCAATCTTGTTGGCAACGCAGTGAAATTTACCGAAGCCGGCCATGTCCTGATCCGCGTGGTGGGGCTAGAGGTGGAAACCGGCAGCCAGCAATTGCACGTAACCGTCGAAGATACCGGCATCGGCATTGCCGCTGAAAATCTGGGTCATGTGTTTGGCGAATTTAATCAGGTCGAAAGCCAAACCAACCGCAAGTTCGAAGGCACCGGTCTTGGCCTTGCCATCACCCAAAAGCTGATAGAACGGATGGGCGGTGCGGTTTGGGTGGACAGCGAGTTTGGCAAAGGGTCCAGCTTTGGCTTTCGGCTGACGCTTGACGTGGCCGAGGATGAAGCCGCATCCCAAACCCCAATCAATGTTCGTCGCGCGCTGGTGGTCGACGATCAGTTCATCAATCGCACCATTCTGGAACGCCAACTGGTGCCCTGCGGTATCGCCGTTACCCTGTGCCGTTCCGGGGCCGAAGCTTTGGCGATGCTGGACACCGACGCTGGCTATGACGTGGTGATTACCGACCATGACATGCCCGAAATGGATGGCCAAACCCTTGCCGAACGTATTCAGGCACGTGGGCTGACGATGCCGATCATGCTGCTGTCGTCCAACCCTGCGGCGCGGCGCGAACAGGATAGCCCGGCAAAGCTGGCTGCAATTCTGCAAAAGCCCGTCCTGCGGTCTGAACTTTACCGCAGGCTGCAAACATTGACCGCGCAGATTGCCCCTGCTGCGCTGGTTACTGGTCGCGTTGTTTCCAACAATGGCGCGCGCGCGATGCGCGTTCTGGCTGCCGAAGATAACCGCACCAACCAGTTGGTGTTTCGTAAAATGGTCAAAGACATCGACATTGACCTTACCTTCGCCAACAACGGGCGCGAAGCGGTGGAACTGTACCAAACAATCAAGCCCGATATGATTTTCATGGACATCTCGATGCCGGAAATGGACGGCCGCGAAGCCGCCCAAGCCATCCGGGCACTCGAAGCAGGCGGAAAATGGCATGTGCCCATCGTGGCACTGACCGCGCATGCCATGGACGGCGATTCCGAAAGCATTTTCGCGGCTGGCATTGACCGCTACATGACCAAACCGTTGCGGAAATCTGCCATCACAGGGGCTTTGGTAGAGTTTTGCCCAAAAGACGCGCGATCAATTTTGGAGGAAGAGGCTTTGACGGGAACTTAAGCCGCCTGCGCTTCAAGAGCTGGTCGCAAAAACACCCAAGCATCTTCTTTGGAAAGCCCCGCGTCAAACCGATAGCCGCCGACGTCAAAACCGCGAATGTCTGCTGCATCGGTCAGCTGATGGTCCGCGATGAACCGTGCCATGGCTCCGCGCGCTTTTTTGGCCCAAAAGCTGATGATGCGGGCATCACCGCCGCGATCTTCTAAAAACACCGGTGTGATCACTTGCAATTTCAATCGTTTGCGGTCCACTACGCCGAAATATTCCGCCGAGGCACAGTTTATCAGGGCCTTGCTGCCAACTTCGGCCGCCTGTGCATTCAGCGCCTTGGCAACCTTGTCACCCCAAAACGCGTAAAGATCAGCACCCTTCGCATTCGCCAACTTGCTGCCCATTTCCAACCGATACGGCTGAATCGCATCCAAAGGCCGCAGCGCGCCATATAGTCCCGACAATATCCGTAAATGCCCCTGCGCCCAGCGCAAGGCATCAGGTTCCATCGACCTTGCGTCCAAACCCGCATAGGTATCGCCTGCGAACAAAAACGCGGCTGGCCAGGTTGCTGCGGGCGCAGGCTTGGCGCGATAGGCCCTGAACCGATCTCTGTTCAACCGCCCTAAAGGCTCTGAAATTCCCATTAGCCCGCAAAGATCGGCCACCGAAAGCCCCTTTGCCACCCGTGCCAGTTTTGCCGCATCCGCGCCAAAGGCTGGCAGCGTCAGCTCCAGCCCCTCTGGCAAGGCTTGCACCGTCGGATCAAGCCGTTTGGCGGGGGAAATCACGGTTAGCATCATCACCTCTCGAACAAAAAATAGCGCCCTCAAACGCACCGTCTAGCCCTGCCGCAGAATTTCCAGAAACGCCGGCCCAAAGCGTTCCAACTTTTGCGGCCCCAGTGCAGCCACGCGGTCAAGGTCAGACAGCGTTGATGGCCGCGCCTCGGCGATCTTGCGCAAACTGGCGGTGGTGCAGCTTAGATGCTTCCCAATGCCATCATCACCGCGCGCCAGACGAAGCTGTTCCGCCTCCAGCAGATCAAACAAGGCACCTGCATCGCGCCCGGCAAGCCGCATCCGTTGCGGATGCAACGGCGTGGCCATCGCCCCGGTAATCACGGTCAAAAACAGCGCGCCGTAACTTTCCAGCTTTTTTGCGCCAACCCCGGTAATTTGCGCCATCTGGTCCAGCGTGGCAGGCTTGCGTTCGGCCATTTCAATCAACGTGCGATCCGGAAACACGACATAGGCAGGTACCGACGCCGCTTCTGCCAAGGCCCGCCGTTTTGCCTTCAGCGCAGATAGCAAAGGCGCATCTTCGTCTGATACCTGCGATTTTACCATCGCCACCGGAACCGCCGACGCAATCGTATCACGCCGCAGATTGATCGACGCCTCTCCCCGCAAAATGGGCCGTGCTGCATCGGTCATCCGCAGCGCCCCGTGCCGCTCGCCGTCCGGCCGCACCAGATCTTGGCCCATCATCTGCCGGAACACCGCCCCCCATGCGGGTTTGGAAAGGTCACGCCCCACCGCAAAAGTCGGCAACTGATCATGCCCGCGCTCAACCACTTTTGGCGTCAATGTGCCGGTCAGAATATCAATCAAATGCCCCGCGCCAAACCATTCACCGGTGCGCAAAATCGCAGACAGCGCCTTGCGCACGGCATCGGTCGCGTCAAACACATCCGCCGGGCGATCACACAGGTCGCAATGCCCACATGGTGCGGACGTCTCGCCAAAATACCCCAGCAACACCTGCCGTCGGCATTTCAATGCTTCGGCCAAACCCAACAGCGCATTCAGCCGCCCATGATCCGCATCCTTGCGGTCGGCGGGCGCCATGCCTTCGTCAATTTGGCTTCGGCGCAACCGTATGTCTTCCGGCCCATAAAGCGTCATCGTTTCGGCGGGCAATCCGTCCCGCCCCGCCCGGCCAATTTCCTGATAATACCCCTCAACGGATTTCGGCAGATCGGCATGCGCGACCCAGCGGATATCGGGTTTGTCGATGCCCATGCCGAACGCAATCGTCGCCACCACGATCAGGCCATCTTCCTGCTGAAACCGCACTTCTGCGCGACGCCGTTCTTCCGGGTCCATCCCGCCATGATAAAAACAGGCAAGATGCCCCGCCTCGCGCAGGGCTTGTGCCAGCGTTTCTGTCTTGGCCCGCGTGCCGCAGTAAACGATGCCAGATTGCCCTTTGCGCGCTGCGGCAAAACGCAAAATCTGCGCACGCGGCGTATCTTTCACCTCAAATGCCAGATGGATATTTGGCCGATCAAAGCCACGCAGAAAGGTAGACGGGGCCACACCATCAAATAGCCGCGCCACAATTTCATCGCGCGTTTCTGCGTCCGCCGTGGCAGTGAAGGCCGCCAAGGGCACGCCAAGCGCGCGGCGCATGTCCCCGATCCGCAGGTAGTCTGGCCGAAAGTCATGCCCCCATTGCGATACGCAATGCGCCTCATCCACCGCAATCGCAGTCACCCCAATGCGGCGCAACATCTGCATCGTCGCCGATGCCGCCAACCGTTCGGGCGCAATATACAAAAGCCGCAGACGCCCCTCATCCAGGGCTGCAAATACCTCTTCGGTTTCCTCCTCGGTATTGCCAGATGTCAGCGCCCCTGCCTCAACCCCCGCCGCCCGTAAGGCGCGCACTTGATCGCGCATCAGCGCAATCAACGGCGAAATAACAACCGTCACTCCGCTGCGACACAGGGCTGGCAGTTGAAAGCACAAAGATTTGCCGCCCCCGGTTGGCATGATTGCCAAACAGTTTTCGCCCGCCAGAACGGCATCCACAATTTCTGCCTGACCCGGACGGTATTCGGAAAAGCCGAATACCGTTGCCATTAGGTCCCGCGGCGCATGGATGGGGGCCAAAGAATTCACGTCATGGTTTCCTAAATTTGCGCGCTACACCCAGCAAGGCCCAATCGTCACATGAACGACTGCGCATTGTTCATCAGAACGATCCGGGCCGCGTATACTGCCACCAGCACAACCAGCGGTGCCAAATCCAGCCCGCCCAAATTCGGCAGAATAGACCGTATCCGCCCATAAAGCGGCTCCAGCAGCCGGTTCAGGCCATCCCACACCTGCGCAACCAAGGGCTGGCGTAGGTTCAGCACCTGAAAATTGATCAGCCAGCTCATGATGATATGCGCGATGATCACGAAATAGACGATATCAAGGATCAGCAGAACTATTTGCAGGATAGAGGTCATCTAACACGTCCCCATACAAGGTGTAGTATCACTGCTACCCGCAGCCCCCCAAAAGGGCAACCCATGCCGCAGCGTTTTGCTTGACCTTTCGCGCGCAACTTGGCACGGCCCCAGCAAACAGGAGACGCCGATGTATCCCTTTATCCGTATGGCCAAAGAGATGTGGAAATTCCGCAATGCGCCCGCTTTGCCGCTTCTGGGCACGCACCGTTCGACCCATCTGTGCTGGCCGTGGGATCTGGACCTTTGGAACGAGCTGAACAATGGCCGCACCCTGACGCTTTATGATTTGGGCCGCCTGCCTCTGTCCCGCCGCGCGGGGCTGGACAAAGTTCTGCGCGCAAATCGCTGGGGCATCACGGTTGCGGGCAATACCACACGCTATCGCCGCCGGGTGCAGATGTTTGACCGGCTGGATATGGTATCGCGCTGCATCGGCTGGGACGCGCGTTTTGTTTATATGGAACAATCCATGTGGAAAGGTGCCGAATGCACCAGCCAGATGATCATCCGGTCGGCGATTGTTGGGCAATCCGGCATTGTGCCGCCTGATCTCCTCGTCGCCGCCATGGGCCAATCGCTGGAAAGCCCAACCCTGCCCGATTGGGTGCAGGCATGGATCGCCGCGGAAAATGCCCGGTCCTGGCCGCCCGAACGTTAGCGTCAGGCTTGCAAGCGCCACGCATTTCAGGCTTCATCGCCAAAACAAAAGGCGGGCAGCATGATTAGCGCAAAGAAACGCATCCTTGGCTGGTATTTCTTCGATTGGGCAAGTCAGCCGTATAACACCCTGCTGTTAACCTTCATTTTTGGCCCCTATTTTGCCGAAGTGGCCCGCGCCCATTACGCCGGGCAGGGGCTTGATCCGCAGGCCGCCGGGGCAGCAGCCCAAGCCTATTGGGGCTACGGTCTTGCCGCCGCAAGTATCCTGATCGCCCTACTGGCACCGCTTCTGGGCGCTATTGCTGATGGCACCGGGCGGCGGTTGGTCTGGGTCTGGGTGTTCTCAACGCTTTATATCACAGGGTCGTTTGCGCTGTGGTGGGTTGTGCCAGGTGAGGATCGTCTTTTCTGGGCCGTCGCCTTCTTTGGTCTTGGCTTTATCGGCATGGAATTTGCCACCATCTTCACCAATGCCTTACTGCCGTCGCTTGGAGATCATGATGATATCGGCGGAATTTCCGGGTCTGGCTTTGCCTTCGGTTATCTTGGCGGTGTTGTCGCATTGGCCCTGATGCTGACGCTGTTTGCCGAAAACGCCACCACCGGCAAAACGCTGTTGGGGATTGATCCGGTTTTCGGCCTCGATGCCACGGCGCGTGAAGGCACCCGTGCCGTCGGCCCCTTTACTGCCATCTGGTATGCGGTTTTTATGATTCCGTTTTTCCTGTGGGTGCGCGAACCCAAAACAAAAGCACGCCCTTTGCGTATCGGGGCTGCGTTTGGCAGCCTTATTGCGTTGATCACAAGCCTGGCCCACAGACGCAGCCTTGCCGCCTATCTTGCCTCGTCGCTGTTCTACCGTGATGCGCTTAACGCGCTTTATGGCTTTGGCGGCGTCTACGCCAGCGGCGTGCTTGGCTGGTCGATCATCCAGATCGGTATTTTTGGCGTCGTCGGTGCCGTCACCGCCACGGTGGCAAGCTGGATAGGTGGCAAGTTGGACCGCCGATTTGGCCCTCGTCCGGTGATTGCCGTCTGCATCGTCATCCTGATTGCGGTCTGCATCATCATCGTTGGCATGACCCCCGAAGCAATATGGGGCATGCCGCTTGCGGCTGGAACCGCCGATACGATTTTCTTTGCCTGCGGTGCCCTGATCGGCGGTGCAGGCGGTGCACTGCAAGCCGCGTCCCGCACCATGATGGTCCGCCATACCACGCCAGACCGCGCAGCCGAGGCATTTGGCCTTTTTGCCCTATCGGGGAAAGTCGCGTCCTTCATCTCGCCCTTCCTGATCGCCCTTGCCACCACCGCCAGCGGATCGCAGCGCATCGGCATCTCGCCCCTGATCGCGCTGTTTATCATCGGCCTCATTCTGCTACTTTGGGTCAGACCAATGGGGGAACGCAGCAGCCTATGATCCGATCCTTCGCCCTGATCCTGACGCTTGCCTGCGCGGTGTCGCCCGCCAGCGCCGAAAGCCTTGCCAATCGCCTGTTTGGCGCAAAAGACGCGCCGTCCAGCCAAGCCCCGATGCCGGTGGGCAGCTATGCACGCGGCTGTGCCGCAGGCATGGTGGAACTGCCTGAAACCGGGCCAAGCTGGCAAGCGATGCGGCTGTCGCGTGGCCGCAATTTTGGCCAGCCGGTGATGATCGACTTTATCATCGGCTTAAGTCAGGCCGCCCAACAGGTGGGTTGGGCCGGGCTTTACGTCGGCGACATCAGCCAGCCGCGCGGCGGCCCGATGACATCCGGCCATGCCAGCCACCAGATCGGCCTTGATGCCGATATCTGGATGCTGCCCCCCGGTAGCCTGACCCTGACAGTTGAAGCGCGGGAAGCCATCAGCTCTATCCCCGTGCGGTCCGCAGATCAGCGGTCGGTTACGGGCAATTGGACGAAGCGCCACCACGCACTTCTGCGCGCAGCTGCATCCGACGCGCGGGTTGACCGCATTTTCGTGGCCGCCGCGGTGAAACTGGAAATGTGCAAAACCGCCACCCGCAAAGACAAGGCATGGCTGCAAAAAATCCGCCCCATCGCGGGCCATGACACGCATTTCCATGTCCGTCTGAAGTGCCCCAAAGGTGCGCGGCTTTGCCAGACACAAAGCCCCACGGTGGCCGAGCTTTCCAAAGGCGGCAATGGCTGTGATGAGACGCTCGATTACTGGGTGTCAGACGCGTATCTGAATCCGCCGAAACCCGCGAAACCAAGCAAACCTGTTAAACCACAGAAGCGCGAAAAAAAAACGCCCCGCGAATTCACCATGGCCGATCTGCCAAAACAATGCGCCGCGGTTCTTTCGTCGGAATAGCCCTCGGCTTGGCCGGGGTGTTCGGACTGGTCAGCAGCGCCAGCCCACCACTGCCGCCGGGTTTTGTATCTGCTTTTCACTGGCGCAGCGACGATCCGCTTTTTGGCGGATTTTCCGCGATAGATATCTCTGTAGACGGCGCTCAATTTGTGGCAATCAATGATAAAAGCGCTTATGTTTCCGCCTCGGTCACGCGCGATGTTTTTAACCGGATTATTCTGCTTAATGCCGACCCCATCAAAAACCTGCGCGACCAATATGGCAATACATACGGCCCCTACCGCCGCGACACCGAAGGCATCGCAATCACCGCTGATGGTACCGTCTTTATTTCCTTTGAACAGAATGCCCGGATCGCCAAATTTGAAACGCTGGCAGACAAAGGCATCTTGCTGCCAAAACACGCGGCCTTCAAAACCATGCGACGGAATGCATCGCTTGAAGCGATGGCAATCGCTGCGGACGGCACGCTTTATACGCTGCCTGAACGGCCGATCGCACAATCAAACGCCTTTCCCATCTACCGCTTTCGCGACGGAAATTGGGACCAGCCTTTTGATCTGCCCCGGCGCGGTTTTTTTCTTGCGGTTGGCGCAGACATCGGCCCGGACGGGCGGTTCTATCTGCTGGAACGTCAGTTTTATGGACTGTCCGGTTTTGCCAGCCGCGTGCGCAGGTTTGCCATTGGGTCAAACCAATTTGACCACGAAGAAACCCTTCTGCAAACCAAACCGGGCCAACATGACAATCTGGAAGGCCTGTCCGTCTGGCGTGATCCCAGCGGTTTCCTGCGCCTTACGATGATCTCAGATGACAACTTCCTGTTCCTGCAGCGCACCGAAATTGTCGAATACCGCGTTCCCGATTGACGCTGCATCAACCGCGCGTTAGACGCAGGACCTGCCCATATCGGGCCAAGTTTCCGCAACCTTGTCAAAACGGACATAGATATGAAATCCCTGATCCCCGGCATCCTTGCCATGGCGGCCATTGTTTTGGCGTCGAACATTCTTGTGCAATACCCCCTTGGCCTTTGGCTGACATGGGGCGCCATCACATACCCCTTCGCATTTCTGGTCACCGACCTGACCAATCGCCTGCAGGGCCCCGCCGCCGCCCGCCGCGTGGTGATAGCAGGCTTTGTCACCGGCATCGTCTGCTCGCTGATCGGCACGCAGATCATGGGTGAGTTTGGCCCCCTTGTGACCCTGCGCATTGCCATCGGGTCGGGCATCGCATTCCTTGCAGCCCAGCTGTTGGACGTAAACCTGTTTGATCGCCTGCGCGGCAGCGCATGGTGGCGCGCGCCGTTTATTTCTACCCTTGTCGGATCAACCCTTGATACCGCACTTTTCTTTACCATCGCCTTTTCGGCGGCACTTATCTGGATCGAGCCGTCAAATGACGTCTCTTGGGCCACGGCGCCACAGCCACTTCTTGGGTTCGGGCCAACACTGCCGTTCTGGGCCTCGCTTGCCGTCGCCGATTGGTGCGCCAAGATCACATTGGCCATCGTTGCACTTTTGCCATTCCGGCTTGCTGTCGCAAAATTGACCACAAGGGTTGCGTAAAACCTTTTGACAAACACAAAATCTGTGCCAACTTGCCCTTATCGGCAACCATTTTGAAAGGAGGTGATCCAGTGTCTAGAGTGATGTTGGAGACTTGTGTCGGGACAGTCATGGGGAGTGTCTTCTAGAAGCAGCCTTCTGAAAGACAGACCACTGATTGGATTTGAAGCCTAACTGGCCCATCTCCTAAGATCTCGGAAAGGGTTGCCACAATTGGCGACCCTTTCTCTTTTTTTGAACTATGCCATAAACCAGAAATGCTACGTATAAACGACACCATCACCATCGCCGATTGGGAGCTTTCCGAAAGCTTTACCCGGTCCTCTGGTCCGGGCGGGCAGAACGTAAACAAAGTGTCCACCGCCGTTGAACTGCGGTTTGAGGCGGAACGCAGCCCGCATTTTACGACATCGCAAAAAGCCCGGCTGAAACGCTTAGCCGGGCGGCGTTGGACCAACGAAGGTGCCATCGTCATTCGTGCCGAAGAAACCCGGTCCCAAGCGCGCAACCGAGAACTGGCAGAGGCGCGGTTGGTAGAAATGATCTTGGCCGCACTGATCGCCCCAAAACGCCGCATCGCCACCAAACCCACCTATGGCAGCACCCAGCGCCGATTGGTCGCCAAATCCGTGCGCGCCGATGTCAAGGCTGGTCGCGGTAAAGTTGAGGATGCAGAATGACCGAAAGTTTCCCAGACCGCCGCGCCCGCCTGATGGGGCCGAACGTGCCGACCTTTTACCAAACCCCGGTACATATCGTCAAAGGCCAGGGCGTGTGGCTCTGGGATGCGAACGGCAAACGGTATCTTGATTGCTATAACAACGTGGCCCACGTCGGCCATTGCCACCCCCGCGTGGTGGCCGCTATTGCGGGGCAAGCCGCTACCCTGAACACCCATACCCGCTATTTCCACGACGGCGTGCTGGATTACATCGAACGGCTGACTGCCACCCTTGGCCACGGCACCAGCCAGGCCATCATGGTTTGCACCGGGTCAGAGGCGAACGATATTGCCCTGCGCATGGCGCATGCCGTCACCGGCAAAACCGGCATGATCGCTACCGACAACACCTATCACGGCAACACCACGGCGGTCAGCCAACTGTCCACCCGCAAGCCCCCGATTGGCGGCTATGCCCCGAACATTCGGCTTGTGCCGTCACCCGAAACCCTGCGCCCGGTTGGCGGCACGGCGACGGGCCAATCTGCCGCATTCGCCGCCCATGTCACCCGCGCGATTGCGGAACTCGAAACCGCAGGGTTCGGTTTCGGCGGCATGCTATTTTGCCCGGTTTTCGCCAACGAAGGCCTGCCCACCTTGCCGCCCGGTTTCCTTGACCCTACTATTGCCGCAATCCGCAAGGCAGGCGGCGTGGTGATCGCGGATGAGGTGCAACCCGGTTTCGGACGCGTTGGCAGCCATTTCTGGGGCCATGACCTGATGGGCATCGCCCCCGATATTGTCTCCGTCGGCAAACCCATGGCCAACGGCCACCCGGTTGCCGCTGTACTTGCCCGCCCCGATGTGATGGCCGCCTTCCGCGATGCGTTCAGCTATTTCAACACCTTCGGCGGCAATCCGGTGTCCGCCGCCGCCTGCAACGCCGTGCTGGATGTCATCGAAGATGAAGGTCTGCAACAAAACGCCGCCACCGTTTCCGCCTATATGCTGGAACGGCTGCGCGCTTTGCATCACCCCCTGTTGGCCGATGTGCGGGCCACCGGCATGTTCTTTGGCGTGGAATTTGTCACCGACGCCGCCATGACCCCCGCTACAGATTTTGTCGCAAATCTGGTCGAGGTGATGGT
Organism: Pseudorhodobacter sp.; assembly: GCA_031413495.1. Taxonomy (GTDB): domain Bacteria; phylum Pseudomonadota; class Alphaproteobacteria; order Rhodobacterales; family Rhodobacteraceae; genus JACMNW01. The sequence goes on from JANOFE010000245.1 coordinate 30,137, forward strand.
GGATCGCGGTTTTATCCTGAACAAAATAGGACGCGGCGGCGGTGCGCTGAAAATCCGCCCACCGATGCCGTTTTCCATCGGAAATGCTGATCAGCTTGTTGATATGCTGGCTGATGTTCTCAAAATCCTGCCCGTGCCCGCATGACGTTCAGTGACGAGGCCACCGAGGCCGCATCGCATTGGGGCGGGCACCTGACCCGCCTGATCCGCGACCGCGAAAATGCGGTTTACGAAATGCGCCTGCGGAACAGCCAACGCGCGGCCCTGCGCCTGCACCGTGCAGGGTATCAAGGTGCAGCGTCGATAAAATCCGAACTCTGGTGGTGCCAAGCTTTGGCCCAAGCTGGCCTACCGGTTCCCGCCCCGGTAAATGCGAAGTCAGATGACCAACTCGTCCACCTGTCTACAGGCCGTCTGGCATCAGTGATAGAATGGGTGCCGGGCGACCCGTTGGGCGAGGCTGGCGTGCCCCTGCCGGGATCTGCGGCTGACCAATCCGCCCGCCACTTCGCCCTTGGCCGTCTGATCGCACAGTTCCACGCCGCAACCGATGCGCTGACCCTGCCCGCCGATTTCACCCGGCCCCGCTGGGATATTCCAGGTCTGGTCGGCGACACACCTTTTTGGGGCCGCTTCTGGGAACATCCATCCCTTACCCAAGCCGAGGCGGACCATCTGCAAAAAGCCCGCGCCTATCTTGATGGTCGTCTGGCAAAGCATCTGGTCGAAGGCGGCGATTTTGGCCTCATTCACGCCGATGTCCTGCGCGAAAATGTTCTGGTTGATGGAAGTGCGATGTCCCTGATAGATTTCGACGATTCCGGCTTTGGCTTTCGGCTGCACGATTTGGGAACTGTACTGTCACAAAACCTCTATGAACCCGCCTTGCCCGATATCGCCCACGCGCTGATCGCAGGTTACACAACCCTGCGCCCCGCCAATCTTGAAATGGTCGCGGTGTTTACCTTGGCCCGCACATTGGCATCAGTGGGCTGGACCATGCCGCGCTTGGCTGCGGACAACCCGATCCACCGCCGCCACATTGACCGCGCGGTTATGTGGTCAACCCGTGTTATGGCGGGCGATGTCCCGTGGCTTTAGCGGCGCTTCAGGTGCAAGTGAAACATTAAAAACAATCGCCCCCCTCCCCCCTTTGTGGGGGAGGGATGGGGTGGGGGGCATTCCCTTGCCAGCCCCCTCCCCTAGTCCCTCCCACAAGGGGAGGGGGAGCACCCTACGCCGGGCATGAGCCATTGCTTTCAGACCCTAAACCACTACTTCCATCGCCTTCTGCGCCCCAACCCCGAACACCCGCTTATAGCGTGCAATTTCATCTGCTGGGCCCATCGCCTTGTTCGGGTTATCCGACAGTTTCACCGTTGGCCGCCCGTTCGCCGACACCGCTTTGCACACCAAACTGAACGGGGCCAACGCGTCATCCGCCACCAGCCCGCGAAAATCATTCGTCAGCATGGTGCCCCAGCCGAAAGACACCTTGACCCGCCCGGTAAACTGCCGATGCAGCGCTTCAATCTGTGCCACATCCAACCCATCCGAGAAAATAACCAGCTTTTCGCACGGGTCTTCATCGCAGGATTTCCACCACTTGATGGCAATTTCTGCACCCGTCGCCGGATCGCCGCTATCAATGCGGATGCCTGTCCATTTGCTCAGCCAATCCGGCGCGCGGGCCAGAAAGCCTTCAGTGCCAAAAGTATCGGGCAAGATGATCCGCAAATTGCCGTCATGTTCCTCGTGCCAATCGGCCAGCACCTGATACGGCGCTTGCGCAAGTTCAGCATCATTCTTTGCAAGCGCTGCATAAACCATTGGCAATTCATGCGCGTTGGTGCCAATCGCCTCCACCTCGCGCCGCATGGCAATCAGGCAATTGGACGTACCGGCAAACTTGCCCGGCAAACCTTCCTGCATCGCTTGCACGCACCAGTCTTGCCACAAAAAACTATGCCTGCGCCGCGTGCCGAAATCGGCAATCCGAAGCCCGTCAATGCCGCGCAGCGTGCCGATCTTTTCCCACAGCTTGGTCATCGCGCGGGCATATAGCACTTCCAATTCAAAATGCCCCATCCGTGCCATCGCAGCGCGGCTGCGCAATTCCATCAAAATGGCAAGCGCCGGAATCTCCCAAAGCATCACTTCCGGCCAACTGCCTTCAAAGGTTAACTCATACTGCCCTTCGCGCTTTTCCAGATGATACGGCGGCAATTGCAGCCCCTCGAACCATTCCATAAAATCGGGACGAAACATCTGGCGCTTGCCGTAAAACGTATTGCCGCGCAGAAACGTTGATTCCCCGCGCGACAGCCGCAAAGTGCGCACGTGATCCAACTGCTCGCGCAATTCGCCTTCATCCACCAATTCCGCCAACCGGATGGTTTTGCTGCGGTTGATCAGCGAAAATTCAACGGTCGTATCAGGCTTGTTGCGGAAAATAGATTGGCACATCAGCAGCTTGTAAAAATCAGTGTCGATCAAAGACCGCACAATCGGATCAATCTTCCATTTGTGGTTATGCACCCGTGTCGCGATATCAACCATGGTGGCCATCCCCAATCTGCCTTTGCCGCAAAAGGCCATGCATGGCCCCCGACATCAAGCTGAAAGATGCAAACCAATACGGGTGTTCAATGCAACGCGTGTCACAGGTTTGCTTAAAAAGTCGTCCAGTCCGGCGGCAAGGCATGCCTCTCTGTCTTCGCCAAATGCGTTGGCCGTCAGCGCGATCACCGGGCAACGGGGTAGCCCCTGTGCCGCCTCGATCCGCCGGATTTCGCGTGTCGCCTCCAGACCGTCCATCACCGGCATCGACATGTCCATCAAGATAAGGTCAGGCCGGCATTTTTGATAAAGCGCAACCGCAAGCGCGCCATTCTCGGCAAAATCAAGGATCAAACCTTCCGCCTCCAGCATGCGACGCACAATCAGGCTGTTTGTCTTGTTGTCTTCGGCCACCAGAATGCGCTGCCCGCAATACGCCTGCACTGCGGCGTCACGGCAAATGATTTTCTCTGGAACAGCGGTTTTCGCGATTGGAAGTTTCAGGCTGAATGTAAAACAGGACCCATCGCCTTTGGCAGACTGGGCTGCAATCTCACCTCCCATTTCCCGTGCCAACAGCCGCGAGATAGCAAGACCAAGGCCGGTTCCGCCAAATCGCCTTGTGATTTGGTCATCGGCTTGAGTGAAACTGTCAAATATCCGGTCAATCTGATCTTCCGGTATGCCAATACCCGTGTCTTTCACCGCGATGATCACGTCGCAGATACCCCCGACTGGCACGCAGCAAAGTGATACCGTTACATCCCCGACAGTTGTAAATTTTACCGCGTTGCCAATCAGGTTCAACAGGACCTGTCTGATCCGCCCTTCGTCGCCAAGCAAACTGGGAAGCGACCTCTCGACCGGGGCCAAGATCAGGCCAACCCCTTTTGCCTGAGCCGTCGGTTGCAAAAGGGCCATGGCGCCCCGCATGCAATCTTGCAGCAAAAACGGTTCTGTCAGGATCACCGGCTTGCTTGCCTGCAGTTTTGATATGTCCAGAATATCGTTGATGATGGTCAAAAGCGCCTGACCCGAGTCGACGATCCAGCGCACGTAATCGGCCTGAACCGGGTCAAGCCGGGTGGCAGACAGCAAGTCGGCCATACCGATCACACCATTCATCGGGGTGCGAATTTCATGGCTCATGGTCGCCAGAAACCGTGATTTGGCTTTTGCGGCAGCTTCGGCCGCTTCCCGGGCGCGGCTGAGTTCGGCCTCACGGGCTTTTGCATCGGTGATGTCGCGTTCAACGGCAATCGTCATGGCATGGCTGCCGTCGGCATTAAAGATCGGCGTTAGAATGACATCCATCCAGACACGACCATCCGTCTTGGTGCGGTTCAACACTTCTACCCGCCGCGATTTTTGCCGGTTCGCCGGATCATCCAGCGCAGCTATGGCAGCGAGGTCAGTTTCCGGCACGTTCAGAATATCACCGGGGTTTGCCCCCAAAGCCTCATAATACCCGTAGCCCGTTATCCTGGTGAACGCGTCATTCACCCATTCGATCTTGCCATCGACATCGGTGATGATCACCGAATCCATGGTATGTTCGGCCACCAGTGCCAATCGCCTTGCCTCGCGTTCGCGCCGTTGCAGCGCTTTACGCGATAGTTCCAACTGCTGTTTTTCAACAAGCAACGCATGTTCTATCTGTGTGCGTTGGCCATGCGTTCGGCTGACAAATTGGATAAATGCAAAGCAAAGATAGGCCAGCAGCAACATGGTTGCAAAAAAGAACAGTGCCCCTGTTCGGCTGTCTGCGCCACGATGCACATCCAAATGCACCAGAAAAATAGAAGACAGCGCTGTAATCGCAAACACCACAATGCGCAGATTGGCCATTGCGGGGTAATGTATCCGCACCAGCCCGGCATTGATGACGGCCCCGGTCAGATAGGCGGCCCCAAAAAAGCTGGCCTCCACATGCGGAACCAAAGTCCATGTCAAAACAACGCAAGCGGCGATTGTGATGGATTGCAGCACGGCGGTGATATGGCTGACCAACCGGTCTGATCGGCGCAAAACCCCGGCCTCCCGCCGGCGCAACACCCGCCACAGCGTCATGCAATCAACAGCTTCGCCCAGCAACAGAATCAGGATAGCCAAACCGCCAAAGATTGGGTCATACAGCAGACCCAGCAGCACAGACCCGGTCAGTGTTAGGACCAGCCTGCTGCTAAATGATCGTAGCCTAGTTCTGCAATAGCGCAGGAAAAGCCCATCCGGCCCTGATCGCGCCTCAAACCTGCGCAGGTCTTCGGCGGCGTCGCTTGTATCGACTTCTTGGTGCCAGGCGGTCACAGGATTTCCCGTTTTGGGGGTTCACCTTCGCAGCTAACAGCCAATGGTTAATAAAGTTTGCGCAAGCATTTTGATCAAAGGCCTATCTTGCCAATGTCACACCTGCCGCCTGCATTTGTTCACGCGCTTTGGCAAGGGATCCATTTAGATCAATCGCGCGGGTGGCCCCTTCCAGAACGGTCACGCCAAAGCCAAGCCGTGCGGCGTCCAGCGCCGAATACGCAACGCAAAAATCCGTTGCCAGACCGACCAGTGTAATCGCCGTCACGCCACGTGCCCGCAAATAGCCCTCAAGGCCCGTCGGGGTGGCATGATCATTCTCGAAAAACGCAGAATAGCTGTCGATTGCAGACCTAAATCCCTTGCGGATCACCAAGTCCGCAGGATCGGTGGCCAGATCGCTATGAAATGCCGCCCCATCACTGCCCTGCACACAATGAATGGGCCATAAAACCTGCGGCCCATAGGGCATTTGCATAAGGCTGAACGGGTCTGCACCGGGATGATTTGCCGCAAACGAAGAATGGTCTGCAGGATGCCAATCCTGCGTCAACACCCGCACGCCGTAGTCACCCATCAACCCGTTGATCCTTGGGATAATTGCATCACCCTCCGCCACTGCAAGCAGCCCGCCGGGGCAAAAGTCGTTCTGCACATCAATCACGATCAATGCATCGGTTGGTTTTGCCATCATGCCCTCCGTTTGGCGTAGCGTTGCCCAAACTGCCGCCGCGTGCAACCACCTGCCCTGCGCCATTGATAACATCGCAAAGCTGGGGCAATAACGGCGCATGTTTACCATCGCAGCACTTTATCATTTCACCAGACTTGCTGACCCCACCGCTGTGCAGGGCCCGCTTTTGGCGCTGTGCCAGGCGCAAGGGGTTAAAGGATCGCTCCTTTTGGCCAGCGAAGGCATCAATGGCACCATTGGTGGCCCGCGCTTGGGGATCGAGGCGGTTCTGGCGCATATCCGCACTTTGCCCGGCTGTGCCGCATTGGAATGGAAAGAAAGCTATTCGCAAACACCTCCCTTTGGCCGCATCAAGGTACGGCTGAAGCGCGAGATTGTGACAATGGGCCAACCCGACATCAATCCGTTGGCCCGCGTCGGCCATTATGTCGAAGCTGCCGACTGGAATGCATTGATCACCGCGCCGGATGTGGCCGTGATCGATACCCGAAATGATTACGAAGTTGCCATCGGCACATTTGACGACGCGGTTGACCCGGAAACCCGCGCCTTTCGGGATTTTCCGGCCTGGTGGCAGGCAAACAAATCGCGATTTGACGGCAAACGCATCGCGATGTTCTGCACCGGCGGCATTCGCTGTGAAAAATCGACCAATTATCTGCTGGGGCAGGGGGTCGAAGATGTGTTCCACCTTAAGGGTGGCATCCTGAAATATCTGGAAGACGTCCCGCAGGATCAAAGCCTTTGGAAGGGCCAGTGTTATGTCTTTGATAAGCGGGTATCGGTTGGCCACGGCCTTGTGCCGGGCAATTATGACACCTGCCATGGCTGCCGCCGCCCGCTGTCGGTGGCAGACAAGTCTGACCCGCTTTTTGAACTTGGCGTATCTTGCCATCGCTGCAGCCATGAACACAGCGATGATGATCGCGCGCGGTTCCGCGAAAGGCAGCGCCAGTTGGCCCTGGCCGCACGGCGCGGCCAAGTCCATTTCGCGGGTTAGCGAATCCGCAATCCTGCCGCATCGGCCGCAAACAGCATCGCATTGTCGGCATCATACGAAACCCCAAGCATCGTGCCAGGCTTGATTGTCAGGTCATCATGCGCTTCGATCACCAGCTTTTCGCCCGTCGATGCGGTCAGATGCACAAAAGACACCCCGCCCAAGGCTTCGGTCATCTCAACCCGGTGCGTTTTGCCCGCCATATCAAGCCGCAAATGCTGTGGCCGCAGGCCGACAATCACATCAGCGCCTGATCCCGGCAAGGCGGCCCCTGTGCTGACAGTGCCAGACAACCCCTTTGCCGAAACCGATCCCGCCTTTTCCACTTTGCCCGCCACAAAATTCATCGCAGGGCTGCCAATGAAACCCGCCACAAACCGGTTATCAGGATTTTGATACAATTCAAGTGGTGCGCCAACCTGTTCAATCCGGCCTTTGCGCAGCACCACGATCTTATCGGCAAGTGTCATCGCTTCCACCTGATCATGGGTCACATAAATCATTGTGGCCCCAAGTTCGCGGTGAAGACGGGCAATTTCCACCCGCATTTCCACCCGAAGTTCCGCATCCAGATTGGACAGCGGCTCGTCGAACAAAAACACCTGCGGTCCGCGCACGATGGCCCGTCCGATCGCCACGCGCTGGCGTTGCCCACCTGACAGCGCCTTCGGTTTGCGGCTCAGATACTCGTCCAGCTTCAGAATACGGCTGGCCTCTTTCACCTTGCTGGCAACCTCGGCCTTTGGGTGGCCGGTCATCTTCAGACCAAATCCCATGTTTTCAGCCACCGTCATATGCGGGTAAAGCGCGTAGGTCTGAAACACCATCGCCACGCCACGCTCGGCGGGATCAGCCTTCGTCACATCGCGCGACCCGATGTGTATGGCGCCGGCTGATGTCTCCTCAAGGCCCGCTACCATCCGCAGCAAGGTGGATTTGCCACAACCCGACGGTCCAACGAACACGCAAAACTCGCCATCTTCTATCTTCAGATCAATGCCGTGGATAACCTTTATGTCACCAAACTGCTTCATCACATTCTGTAATGCGACACCCGCCATGATTTTTCCTCCCTCTAGAGCGCATTCCGAAACGTCTGAGTCGATTTTCGGATGAAATGCGCGATAAAAACAAACGACTAAAGCCCCTAGTTATCCTCTGGAAAGCGCCAGCTTTCCGCTTCTTTGGCAATTGCATTGGCCGTCTCACTGATGCGCGGCGCTAGCAGCGCCAGCGCCTCCAGACTTGATCGTGATGTTGTGGATGTGACCGACAACGCCCCCATCACCCGTCCCGTTTGCGTCAGGATCGGCAATGCGATGCAGATTATGCTTGGCTCATGCTCTTCATTGTCGAAGGCATAGCCGCGTTTTCGAATCACCTGCAGCTCTGCCAGCAGGGCAATGCGGGTGCAAATGGTGTTCGGCGTGAAGCGATGAAAGGCCTGCCGTTCTATCGCACGGTCTTGCACATCAGGCGGCAAAAACGCCAGCATAGCTTTGCCGACCCCGGTGCAATAAGCGGGGCCAACCTTACCCGCCTGACTGAACATTTCGACGGCCCTGGTGGCGTGGCGCTTGTCGACATAAAGCACCTGCGCCTGGTCCATCTGCGCCAGGTGAATGGTTTCCCCCACTTCACCCGAAAGCGCATCAATCCAAGGCCTTGCGATCGGGGCAAGCGAACTTTGCGCCCAGGCATCATGCGCCAGCCGCACCAGCCGCACACCCAAAGCATAGGCTTGCCGGTCTGGATCATAGGCCAACATTCCTTGGTTTGTCAGCGTCTGCAAAAAGCGGTATAGTGTGGCTTTAGGATAGGTTGATTGCGTCAATAATTCGGTAAACCGGACGGGTCGTCCAGCCATGGCAACCATGTCCAGCACATCAAGTGCCTTGCCTACAGTGCCGTCGCCTGGCCCTTCGTCGCCCATCGCAGATCAACCCTCGCTCCCTGTTGACAGCTTAGACGATACGCATCATAGTTTTCAATATTCAAGACTAAGTTTCAAATAGTGGAACCAAAGGGAGGAAACCATGGTCCAATATAAGAAGGGTGCAATCGCACTCTTGGCCGGCTTGCTGATGTCCAGCACCGCTATGGCTCAACAACGCATTCTGACCTATTTCGCCGATTATGATGCGGGCCCGCTGGCTGGCATGGAAGCGCTGATCGCTGATTTCGAAGCGGCTAACCCCGATATCGACGTGCAGCTGCAGAACTTCGATCACGAAGGCTACAAGACCGCAATCCGCAACTTCCTGACCACCGATTCGCCGGACCTTGCGAACTGGTATGCCGGAAACCGGATGGCTCCCTTCGTCAGCGCTGGCCAGTTTCAGGACGTATCTGATGTCTGGGAAGCCAATGGTCTTGGCGACAGCCTTGCTTCTGCAAAAGCGTCGATGACTATCGACGGCAAGCAGTGGGGCGTGCCCTATACCTACTACCAGTGGGGCATCTACTATAACCGCGACGCTTACAAAGCGGCCGGCGTTGAAGTGCCAACAACTTGGGCTGGCTTTATCGAAAACTGCCCGAAATTCCAGGCAGCCGGCATTGACTGCGTAACCACCGGCACTTCGGCTTTGTGGCCTGGGGCTGGTATCTTCGATTACCTGAACCTGCGCACCAACGGCTATGAGTTCCACATGGAGCTGACGGCAGGCAAAATCGCGTGGACCGATGACCGCGTGCGCGCAACCTTTGCCGAATGGGCCAAATTCCAACCCTACATCACTGCAAACCATGCTGCTATTGACTGGCAGGATGCAGCGGCTCTGATGGTTCAGGGCAAAGCCGCAAACTACGTCATGGGTAACTTTGCCGTCGGCGTCTTCAAAGAAGGCGGCATGACCAACGACAACCTCGGCTTCATGGTATTCCCAGAAATCACCCCGGGTATCCCACGCGCTGAAGAAGCACCAACAGACACCATCCACATCACGGCGGGTGCCAAGAACGTGCCGGATGCAAAGACATTCCTTGCATTCGTTGCAAGTGCTGATGCGCAGACCAAACTGAACGCCGCCATCGGCCAGTTGCCAACCAACAAAAACTCCACCGTTGGCGACGACCCGTTCATCAAGGCAGGCTTTGAATCGCTGTCCTCTGCTTATGCCTTGGCACAGTTCTTCGACCGTGATGCGCCTGCCGAAATGGCAAAGGCCGGCATGGAAGGCTTCCAGGAATTCATGGTGAAACCAGAACGTCTGGACGAAATCCTTGAGCGTCTCGAAAAAGTTCGCGCAACCGCGTACTAAAAACAACGCGGGCATGCCAAAAGGTATGCCCGCCGCCTTTGCGCCCCGGGGGTAAAACTTCGGGGCTTTTTTCTAACATCAGCGTATTGAACCGGGGGGGTCCGATGTCTGCCTATTGGAAAAGCAACCAGCGACGTTTGGCACCGTGGTTATTCCTGTTTCCCGGCATGGTGATGTTCGCGATCTATGTGATCATCCCGATTTTCCAATCCATGTGGCTGTCGTTTTACGACTGGGACGGCCTTGGTGCCAAAACCTGGATTGGAACCGCCAACTACGTTGAACTGTTCGACGATGACGCCTTTACCACTTCACTATGGAACAACCTGCTGTGGCTGGTCCTGTTCATGCTGGCGGTGCCCATCGGCCTGTTCATGGCGATTTTCCTGAACCAAACCGTGCGCGGCATCCGCATCTACAAATCGCTGTTTTTCTTCCCCTTCGTGATTTCCCAGGTCGTCGTCGGCCTGATGTTCGCGTGGTTCTACGCCCCCAACTTCGGCCTTCTATATCTGCTGACCGAAGCCATCTCAGGCACCGGCATCGCCGTCCTTGCCGATGAAGACTACGTCAACTACGGCATCATCGCCGCAGGCCTCTGGCCGCAAATCGCTTATGTGATGATCCTGTATCTGACCGGCCTGAACAATGTGGCACCTGACCAGATCGAGGCGGCAAGGCTGGACGGCGCCAAGGGTTGGAAGATGCTGTGGTATGTCATCATCCCGCAACTGCGCCCCGCCACCTTCATCGCCATCGTCGTTACCGTTATCGGCGCGCTGCGGTCGTTCGACCTTGTGTCAATCATGACCAATGGCGGCCCTTACGGCTCATCCCGCGTCTTGTCCTACTACATGTACGAACAAGCCCTGTCCGAATACGGCTACCGTATGGGCTACGGCGCTGCGATTGCGGTCGTGCTGTTCGCTATCATGATGATTTTCATCTCGGGCTTCATCTGGAAGATGTGGCGCGACGAAACGGAGCGTTGAACCATGTTCCCACGTCCTATCGAGCAAACCTCGCGCTCTACCCAGATCATGTACAAGGTGGCCCTGCCCATCGCCCTTATCATATGGCTGTTCCCGCTGCTGGGCGTGGCCCTGACATCGCTGCGCCCCGCATCCGACCTCGCCCAAGGCAACTACTTCGGCATGCCCAGCTACATCGCCTTTGAAAACTACGCCGATGTGTTCCGTAAATCGGCCATCGGGCAATACATTCTGAACTCGTTCAAGCTGACGATCCCCGTGGTGATCGGCGTCGTCGCCCTGTCCACGATGACCGGCTTCGCGCTTGGCGTGTATAAATTCCGCTACAACATGCTGGTGTTCTTCATCTTCGTCGCGGGCAACTTCGTGCCCTTCCAGATCCTGATGGTCCCCGTGCGCGACATGACCGTCAACCTTGGCCTGATCAACACAACCACCGGCCTTGGCCTGTTCCACGTCGCGTTTCAAACCGGGTTCTGCACCCTGTTCATGCGCAATTTCATCAAAGCCCTGCCGTTTGAACTGATCGAGGCCGCCCGCGTTGAAGGAATCTCTGAAATCAAGATCTTCTGGTACATCGTCGTCCCCCTGATGCGCCCCGCCATCGCCGCCCTGTCGGTGCTGGTGTTCACCTTCATCTGGAACGAATATTTCTGGGCCACCGTGCTGACCACCTCCGCCAGCATCCAACCCGTAACAGCTGGCCTCAACTCGCTGAATGGCCAATGGATCGCGCAGTGGCACCTTGTCTCGGCCGGGTCCATCATCGCCGCCCTGCCACCCGTTTTGATGTTTTTCCTGATGCAAAAGCACTTCATCGCAGGCCTGACTATGGGAGCCGTGAAGTGACCACCTACCGCCTAGATGCGGGGGCCCAAACCTTGGCCCTCGCGGTTAACCATGCCTTGCCCGAAGTCATCTACTGGGGCGCCCGCCTTCCCGAAACCGAAAACCTCGAAACACTCAAAGCAGCCGCCCAAAACGACCTGACTGGCGGTATGATAGACGCCCTTCCCGCCCTGTCGCTGACCCCCGAGGCTGGCCGCGCCTTCCAAGGCCAACCGGGTCTGGTTCTAAGCGACGCCAATGGCAAACCGCTGCTGCCCGCTTTCCAATTCGACCGCGCCGAAACTGCGCCCGGCCATTTGCGCCTGATCAGCCGCGCCGCTGACCTGACCCTGATCCACGACATTCGCGCTTCATCCTCCGGCATCCTGACCCTGCAAACCGAACTCACCTCCGATACCCCCATCCGCCTCCACTGGCTCGCCGCCCCCGTCTTGCCCGCGCCGCAGCAGGCGGATCAAATGATCGACGTTTCCGGCAAATGGACCCGCGAATTTGCGCTAAACCACGTCTCCTGGACCCCCGGCATCCGCCTGCGCGAAAGCCGCACAGGCCGCTCCGGCCACGAACACCCACCTTACCTTATCTTGCCCGAAACCGGCTGCACCAACACCATCGGCACCGCCTTTGCGCTGCATTACGGCTGGTCGGGCGGCCACCGCATGGTTGCCGAAGAACTGCCCGATGGCCGCCGCCAAATTCAATTCGGCCATGCCTCGGGGTCCGAGACCGAACCCGGAACCCATTTTCAAACCGCCCCGCTTTATGCTGCCTTTTCCACTACCGGTCTGAACGGCATCGGCACCGCGTTTCAGCGCCACATTCGCGATGATATCGTGCACTGGCAAGAGCCCGCAAAACCCCGGCCGGTGCATTACAACTGCTGGGAAGCCGTCTATTTCAACCACACCCTTGCTTGCCTCAGTGCCCTCGCCGACCGCGCCGCCGATCTCGGTGCCGAACGCTTCGTGCTGGATGACGGCTGGTTTGGCCGCCGCGACAATGATCTGACCAGCCTCGGCGACTGGGTCATCGACCGCACCAAATGGCCCGACGGCCTGCACCCGCTGATCACCCATGTCCACAGCCTCGGCATGTCCTTCGGCCTGTGGTTCGAGCCTGAAATGGTCAACCCTGACAGCGACCTTTTCCGCGCCCACCCCGATTGGATGCTTGGCCCCCAAGATCAAACGCCGGGTCGTCACCAAATGGTGCTGAACCTCGCACTGCCCGAAGTCCAAGACAACCTGTTTCAACAAATCTCTGCCATCCTCACCGAATACCCCATTGACTATATCAAATGGGATCACAACCGCCTGCTCCCCGTGGTCGATGCCGCCCAAACCCACGGCGTCTACGCGCTGCTCAAACGCCTGCGCGCCGCCCATCCCAGCGTTGAACTCGAATCCTGCGCCTCTGGTGGCGGCCGCATAGACGCTGGCATCCTCGCCTACACTCACCGCGTCTGGCTGTCCGACAGCAATGATGCGTTGGAACGCCTTCGTATGCAGCATGATGCCGCCCTGTTCTTGCCCGCCGCAATCACCGGTAGCCATGTCGGCCCGCGCAAATCGCATACGTCCGGCCGTATCCTGCCGATGGCTTTCCGCGCCCACATCGCCGCCCAGCGCCACATGGGTTTCGAAATGGATCTTGGCGAGTTGACCGAAGATGAGGCGGAAACCCTGAAATCCGTAACACAATGGTGGAAAGATAACCGCCACTGGACGATGACCGCCGATATCCTGCGCCTCGACGCCGCCGATCCGGCGATAACGGCAGAGATGCAATTGGCCGCGGACGGCACCCGCTTTATCCTGACCGCTGGCCAGTCTGAAAAGAGCGCCCAAATCCTACCCCGCCCCCTGCGTCTGACCGGGCTTGACCCAGCCGCCACATACACAATCACCCTGAAAAACCCCGAAGTCGCCGCCAAACACAGCCGCGGCCCAAACGCCTTGAAAACCGGCCCGCTCACCCTGTCCGGCCAATACCTGATGGCCCAAGGCATCTTGCTTCCCGCCCAATGGCCCACCACCATCTTCGTCGTCGAAGGCACCAAACTCTAAGATTTCCTTTTCGCTAAACTACTCCCGTCGGAGGCTCCAACATTATGATAAACGACGAAAATAACAAAACCCGCCGCAACCGCGCTTGGTATGGCAAGCTCGACAAAGACGGCTTCATTCACCGCTCCTGGATGAAAAATCAGGGCTTTCCCGACCATGTCTTCGACGGTCGCCCGATCATCGGCATCTGCAACACTTGGTCGGAACTTTCCCCCTGCAATTCCGGCCTGCGCGACCTTGCCGAAGGCGTAAAACGCGGCGTCTGGGAAGCGGGCGGTTTCCCGGTTGAATTCCCGGTCACGTCCCTTGGCGAAGCGCAGATGAAACCCACCGCCATGCTATTCCGCAATCTTCTGGCGATGGATGTCGAAGAATGCATCCGTGCCTACGGCATCGACGGCGTGGTGCTGCTGGGCGGTTGCGATAAAACCACCCCCGGCCAGTTGATGGGGGCGGCAAGCGTTGACCTTCCCGCCATCGTCGTCTCCTCCGGCCCAATGCTGAACGGCAAATGGCAGGGCCGCGATATCGGCTCTGGCACCGACGTCTGGAAATTTTCTGAAGCCGTCCGCGCGGGCGACATGACGTTAAAAGATTTCATGGCCGCCGAATCTGGTATGTCGCGCTCCAAAGGTGTGTGCATGACCATGGGCACGGCATCGACCATGGCATCCCTTGTCGAAGCCTTAGGCATGTCACTTCCCACCAACGCGGCCTTGCCCGCCGTCGATGCTCGCCGCATGGCGCTGGCACATATGACCGGCATTCGCATTGTTGAGATGGTCGAAGAAGACCTGCGCCCAAGCCATATCCTCACCCGCAGCGCGTTTGAAAACGCCATCCTTGCCAATGCAGCCGTAGGTGGTTCCACCAATGCCGTAATCCACCTTCTGGCCATCGCAGGCCGTGTCGGTGTTGAACTTTCGCTCAAAGATTTTGAGCTTGGCTCCGACATCCCGCTGCTGGTGAACTGCATGCCGTCGGGCAAATACCTGATGGAAGATTTCGCCTATGCGGGCGGCATGCCTGTGGTGCTGAAAGAACTGGGTGCGCACCTGCGCCCCGCCAAAACCGTGATGGGCAAAGATATTTCAGACTACGCCAATGGTGCCGAAAACTGGAACGAAGATGTCATTCGCCCCTTCAACAACCCGCTTAAACCTGCCGCAGGCATTCGCGTCCTCAAAGGCAACCTCGCCCCCGATGGGGCCATCGTCAAACCCTCGGCTGCAACGCCCGCCTTGTTGGAACACGAAGGCCCCGCCCATGTGTTCGACAGCATCGAAGACATGAAAGCCAACATCGACCGCGATGATTTGCCTGTTACCGCCGATACCATCCTTGTGCTGAAAGGCTGCGGTCCAAAGGGCTATCCGGGTATGCCAGAGGTCGGCAATATGCCGATTCCGGCAGCGCTGGTGAAACAAGGCGTGCGCGACATGATCCGCGTGTCAGACGCCCGCATGTCCGGCACCGCTTACGGCACGGTCATTCTGCACGTCTCGCCCGAAGCCCAGGCAGGCGGCACACTTGCCTTGGTGAAAACCGGCGACCGTATTCGCGTCTCCGCCCGCGACGGCGTGCTGCAACTGTTGGTTTCGGACGCCGATCTGGCCACCCGCCGCGCCGCATGGGTGCCGGACCCCGCCCATTACACCCGCGGCTACGCCAAACTTTACGTCGATCACGTGCAACAGGCACATCTTGGCGCAGACCTTGATTTCCTCGTTGGCAAAGACACCCGCCCTGTGACAAGGGAAAGCCATTGATCCAAAACTCATCCCGAATTTTTCGAAAAATTCGGACCGGAATTTTCGAAAATTCCGCCTCCATCAACGGAACGCACCATGATTGACCTACCCACCTACCCCGATCTCAAAGGCCAGTCTGTGTTCATCACCGGCGGCGGCTCTGGTATCGGTGCCGCCCTGACCGAAGGCTTCCTGCGCCAAGGGGCACGCGTCGCCTTTTGCCAACGCTCTGACGCCACAGAATTTTGTGACGATATGGCAAAAACCACCGGCACGCGGCCGTTGTTCCTACCTTGCGACATTACCGACATGACCGCCCTGCAAGCCACCATCGCAAAAGCCGCCGAGGCACACGGTGCTATCACCGTACTGGTCAACAACGCCGCGAATGACAAACGTCACGAAACCTTGAAAACCGATGAGGCGTTCTGGGATTGGTCCATCGCCATCAACCTCAAGGCCTATTTCTTTGCCGCCCAAGCCGTCATCCCCGGCATGCAGGCGGCTGGCGGGGGCTCGATCATCAACTTCACCTCGATCAGCTATATGTTTGGGGCCGCGGGCTACCCGGTCTACACAACTGCAAATTCCGGCATCAACGGCATGACCCGCACGTTGGCTCGCGAATTCGGGCCCGACCGTATTCGCGTCAATGCCATTGCCCCCGGCTGGGTTCTGACCCAAAAGCAAAAGGATCTGTGGGTCACGCCCGAAGGGTTGGCAGCGCATGTGGCGCGGCAGTGTCTGACCGACACGTTGGAACCCGAAGATATCGTAGGCGGCGTGTTGTTCTTGGCCTCCCGCGCGTCAAAAATGATGACGGGACAAGCCATGGTCATAGATGGCGGCGTGGTGGTAACCGGATGATGCAAGACATAACTCCTAATTGGATCGCGGTCGATTGGGGCACCACCAATCTGCGCGCTTTTGCCATGCA
>JANOFE010000246.1:0-5578 GCA_031413495.1 Pseudorhodobacter sp.
CCTGTTGTTCCTGATGACGGCACCGTTTATGGCCCCTGACCTGATGCAACATGCGGAGTTGATGAGCGGTCAGGCGGCGTTGCCGTATGGTTGGTTGGGCATACTGGCCGCGATGCATTTCGGGCTGTGGTATTACCTTGGCATCGAAGGCACCACGCAGGCGGCGGAAGAAGTACGCTCCCCTGCACGATCCCTGCCGTTTGGCACCTTGGCGGGTATCATGACGCTGGTGATTGCAGCGACGTTAACGTGGTATGTCAGCGTCGGCCTGATGCCGTGGGAATATCTGGGCACGGCGGGGACGCCGTTGTTTGATGCGGCCCGGTTGTCAGGATCATCGTTCCTTGTCTGGCTGCTGGGAATTGGTACATTGTTTGCCACGCTGGCATCAGCAAACGGCTGTATCAATGATGCATCGCGGGCGTGGTTTTCGATGGGGCGGGATCATTATTTGCCAAGCTGGTTTGGCGCGGTGCATCCGACCTACCGCACGCCATACCGGGCGATTATCTTTCTGATCCCGATTGCAATGCTGTTCGCGCTGAAACTGCCGCTGGATCAGATCATTACCTTCTCGATTCTGTCGGGGTTACTGGGCTACACGTTCATGCCGCTGAACATGATCATGTTCCGGCGCAAATGGCCGCTGGATACCATCAAGCGCGGCTATGTACATCCGTATCATCCGATCCCGGCATTCCTGTTGCTGGCGCTCTGTGCCGTGACCTATTTCGCGGTGTTTCTGGGGTACGGAACGCAGTTGGTGGCGATGGTTGGGTTCTATATTGTGGCGTCGCTGTGGTTTCACTTCTGGCGCTACCGGTTCGTGAACCGGGGTGCGCAGTTCACCATGCCTTGGCCAAAGCCTAAGGGGTACTGAGACAGGAATGGCCCGCCCTTGAGGACGGGCCATTTGTACGAGGGGGTTGAATGGTTTTGGCAGTATTGATAGGCGTTTTGGGCATCCTTGTGGTGATGCTTGTTACTCGGGCCGTTGCAGCAGCGCCGACAAGGCGCGATGCACGGGCCGGGTATCTGGATTTGTGCTTGCCGTTGTTTGATGGGGTGCGAAAAGGCGTGGCCGAGACGGGGTTTGCACGGGTGTCGGGGCAATACCGGGGGCAGACCTTCGATGTGCAGGTGGTGCCGGACAGTTTAAGCCTGCGCAAGTTGCCATGTCTTTGGTTGCTGGTGACGCTGCCCGAGCCTTTGCCCCTGCGCGGTACATATGACGTGATGCTGCGGGCAACGGGAAGTGAGACGTTTTCCAAGTTTGGCACCCTGCCCGATCAAATCGCGGTGCCAGCGGGGTTTCCCGAAGGCTGCACCCTTCGCACAGATGCGCCGGTACCACTGCCAGGTGCGGCGGCGGTCGCGCGGTATTTGGCCGGATTGGATGCAACGCGGGTGAAAGAGGTGGTCGTGGCCCCTACCGGCGTGCGGGTCGTGTGGCTGGTCGAGGAAGCGGACCGGGGGCGATACCTGCTGTTTCGCGACGCGGAAATGGGCGGGGTTGCTTTGCCTTCGGACGTCTTACAGCCGTTGATGGACGGGCTGTGTGATCTGTGGGCGGCGCTGCGAGCGGATGCGGCACCAAAGCTGCGGGTGGTCGGATGACCACAAAATCGCCCCCAAACCCGTATCTGGTGTTGGCTGTGGCCTTGGTGCTGCCGGGTGTGGGCCAAGTGATGAACCGCCAACCGGTGCGGGGGTTGTTCTTTGTGTTCTTCATCCTGCTGCTGGGGGCGTACACGCTGAAAACGGCGGCACCTGATGTGTCTATTGTGGGCAAGTTGGCGGGCGGAATTTTTGTTTATGCGCTGTCGATCCTTGACGCTTATCGCCATGCAAGAGTGCGGTTTGAGGTGTGGCGGCACGGCAAATAGGCCGCGTGGGGTGGTCATTTGGCGTTGATTTGGGCAATTTCGTGAGTTTGCGGAAAAAATATTTCCTTTAAGTCAATTTTGTCTTTGAGCGTTGCCGTGTCTGCGGCAGGGTGACGGCAATAATCTGTCCGGGCAATGGGCCAACCCGGACATCAAAAACAAGGCCCGGGGAACGCTTGAACAGCGGAGGGATGGCAAATGTCAACGGAAAGTGGAACGGGCGAACTTGTCCGGTCATTGAACTGGAAAGGCGCGTTTTGGGTGGCGGCGGGTGTGCCGCCTTTGGTGCTTTTCTCGATCGGCGGGATTGCGGGCGTGACCGGCAAGCTGGCGTTCGTGGTCTGGATCATTTCAATGATCATGGGCTTCTTGCAAAGCTTCACCTATGCCGAAATGGCCGGGATGTTTGGCAATAAGGCGGGCGGCGCATCGGTTTACGGGGCGACGGCGTGGCTGCGGTATTCAAAGCTGGTGGCACCGCTTTCGGTGTGGTGCAACTGGTTTGCATGGTCGCCTGTGCTGTCGCTTGGCTGCGCCATTGCGGCGGGATATATTCTGAATGCGCTGTTCCCTATCCCTGCGGCAGACAGTGCCATGGTGCTGGATTGGGTGGCGGCAAATCTTGCTAGTTATACGGCAGAAACGCCGTCCATCGTGCAGTTTATGACGGATAATGCAGGCACGGCGCTGCCAGATGCGATTGCTGCCGTGTCCAGCCAAGACGGTGTTTCTGCCCTGACCCCGGCGTTCCGCGTGTGGGAAGCGGCTGCAATCAACGTGCCGGGACTTGGTACCTTGCACTTCAATTCGACCTTTGTGATCGGCGTCATTTTGATGCTGATCATGTTCGCCATTCAACACCGCGGCATTGCTTCGACCGCCGCCGCGCAAAAGGTGCTGGCGATCGTTGTTCTGGTGCCGCTGTTGCTGGTGGGTTTGGTGCCGATCCTGAACGGGTCAATCGTCAGCGCAAACGTGACCCATCTGTTGCCGCCAACTGCGGCCTATTCCGGTGTTGATGGCGCTTGGGATATTGGCGGCTGGACGCTGTTCTTGGGCGGTTTGTACATCGCCGCTTGGTCAACCTACGGGTTCGAGACGGCGGTATGCTATACGCGCGAATTGAAAGACCCAAAGACCGATACCTTCCGGGCAATTTTCTATTCCGGGCTTTTGTGCTGCGTGTTCTACTTTATCATCCCATTCGCCTTTCAAGGCGTGCTGGGGCAGGAAGGCATGTTGGCCTCTGGCATCGTTGACGGCACCGGCATTGCCGAGGCACTGGGCAATATGGTGGGTGGCGGCAAGGTGATTACCCAGATCTTTGTGATCCTGATGATCTTGGCACTGTTTCTGGCGATTATGACGGCGATGGCCGGATCGTCACGCACGCTTTACCAAGGGTCCAAAGATGGCTGGTTGCCGAAATACCTAAGCCAGACCAACAGCAACGGTGCGCCGACAAACGCGATGTGGACAGATTTTGGCTTTAACCTGATCCTGCTGGCGCTGGCGTCTGATGTCGGCGGATACTTCTACGTGCTGGCGATATCCAACGTCGGCTACATTCTGTTCAACTTTCTGAACCTGAACGCGGGCTGGATTCACCGCATTGATTCTGGCCATATCGAGCGGCCATGGAAAGCACCTGCCGTTTTGATCGGCATCAACACCGTGCTGGCCTTTGTGAACGCGCTGTTCCTTGGCGCTGGTGCCAAGGTCTGGGGCTATGAAAACGCGTTGTGGTCAGGGCTGGTGTTTGCGGCCCTGATCGTGCCTGTGTTCTGGTATCGCCACTACATGCAGGATGGCGGCAAGTTCCCGGCGGGGGCTTTGAAAGAGCTGGGTCTTGCCGATGGCGATATGGGTGAGCGTAAGGCGGGTATGCTGCCTTATCTTGCCCTGTTGGCAGGCGCTGCGGTGGTGCTGTGGTCCAACTGGTTCTTCGTGCTGCCGGGTTAAAGCCGGCACCCATACACCAGGGCAAGGGGCGGTCATCTGATCGCCCCTTTGCTTTGTCGGTCGAGGTAACAAATTTCCCTGACAGGAATATTTTTTGCACGAAGGGCGTTGCTTTTTGACGTGGGAAAATTCAGACTGTGGCAAAGAACAATTGTCCAAATGGGGGTTTCGCATGACCAATTCCTGGAGATTTTCTGCCCTTGGCGACCGGCATCGCGCGTTAGGGTCTGATCTGGAAGACTGGAGCGGGATGGGCACGGCGTGGTCTTATGCCAAGGGTGATCCCGATGCCGAATATATGGCGATCCGCACCAAGGCGGGGTTGATGGATGTGTCGGGGCTGAAAAAGGTTCACATTACCGGGCCAGCGGCGAGCCATGTGGTGGAGCGTGCCACCACGCGGAACATCGAGCGGCTGATGCCGGGGCGGTCTGTTTACGCGACCATGCTGAATGATGCGGGCAAGTTTGTGGATGACTGCGTTATTTACCGCACGGGGCCGAATGCCTTTATGGTGGTGCATGGGTCTGGTGGGGCGCATGAACAACTGACCATGGCGGCCACCGGGCGCGATGTGTCGGTGCGGTTTGATGACAACCTGCACGATCTGTCTTTGCAAGGCCCGCTGGCGGTGGACTATCTGGAAAAACATGTCGATTGCATTCGCGCACTTCCCTATTTTGCACAGATGCAGACCAGCCTTTTTGGCAAGCCTGTGATGATTTCGCGCACCGGCTATACGGGTGAGCGGGGATATGAGCTGTTCTGCCGCGGGCAGGATGCGCCGATGATCTGGGACAGGATTCTAGAGGAAGGGGCGGCGATGGGCATTATCCCATGCCGCTTTACCACGCTGGATATGCTGCGCACGGAAAGCTACCTGCTGTTTTTCCCTTTCGACAATTCGGAAATGTATCCTTTCGAAAACGAAGGGCCGGGCGACACACTGTGGGAGTTGGGCCTCGATTTCACCGTCTCCCCCGGCAAGGTCGGGTTCCGGGGGGCAGAGGAGCACTACCGCCTGAAAGGGCGTGAGCGGTTCAAGATATGGGGGCTGAAGCTGGACGGCACCAATGTGCCGGGCAACGGCGCACCTGTGATGCAGGGCGGCAAAAAGGTAGGGATCGTGACGCAAGCGATGTATTCGCCGCTGCACAAGCACAACATCGCCATCGCGCGACTGCCGGTGGATTGCGCCAATGAAGGCACCAAACTGGTGGTCAACTGCGGCACCCACGGCGCGATCAATGCCGCCACGCATTCAATGCCGTTCTATGACGTGGACAAGAAACGCCGCACCGCCAAAGGCTGATTTCATCTGTTTCTAAATATCCCCGCCGGAGGCACCCCGCCTATGAGCCAAACCGCCCTGTCCGATCCGATCCTAAGCCGCCCACGCTACGGCGTGTTGGAATTGCGGCCAGGGTCAGGGCATTTTATGGTGGCCGATGGCGACGGGGCGGGCGCGATTGTGGATATGCTGGGGGGCACGGTCCCGCCTGCCTGCCACATCATCTATGTGCCGGGCGCGAACGGGGTGGACCGTGCGGCGGAAGTGCAGATGTTAGGCGCTGCACAGTTCTTGCGCGCACCCACATTTGCCGCCGCCTTGCCAAGGCTGCAAAAGGTGCTTGCTGACGCCCATATGGGCTTGCAGATTTACGCGGCTGGCACCGAAGGGTTGATGGGGCAAGTGCAACGCGAGGTGATTGCCGCAGGCTTGCCACATA
>JANOFE010000247.1:0-24430 GCA_031413495.1 Pseudorhodobacter sp.
ATTATCCGCGCGGCATTCTGGAACAGGCGGCGCTGGCGGGCGCTTTTGATCCGGGGCAGGGCGACAGTGATCTGCAACAAGAAGCCGATGTTGTTGCCCGCCGCCTGAACCTGATTGCGACCGAGTATGAAAAAGGCTGGAGCGGCCGCATCACCCAAGATCACGGCATTCGCCTAAGCCGTATCCTGCGCGGGGTGGAAGAGCTGCGCACGCTGGACGGTGCGGTTCTGCGATCCGGCGAAGCGCGGCGTTTGTCGCAAATCTCTGCCACCACCCGCGATGTCTATACCGACCCCGCCAAACTGGTGCGGAAAGACCGTGAAACCATGATCCACGGCCCGATTGATTTGTTAAAGTCAATTCTGGCCGAGGGCGAAAAGGGCCTGTCCCTGCAGCGCTACAAAGGCTTGGGCGAAATGAACCCCGAACAGCTGTGGGAAACCACGCTGGACCCGGAGGCGCGCACCCTGCTGCAAGTCAAAGTCGATGATCTGGTCGAGGCGGATGATATCTTTACCAAACTGATGGGCGATGTGGTGGAACCGCGCCGCGAATTCATCCAGCAAAACGCGCTGAACGTTGAACATCTGGATATCTGATTTGCGCAACCCGACAGGTGTGGTGACCCCGGATGGATTCGAACCATCGACCTGCCGCTTAGGAGGCGGCCGCTCTATCCCCTGAGCTACGAGGCCGCTTAGGCGCTGGCCATACCGGACTGGTTAAAGCGTGGTTCTGTATCTTGCAAGGCTCCGCAGCTGGTCTGCAATTTTGGTGCGGGTGTTAACCGGTCACCGCAGCCGCTTCAAAATATCCAAACTGGGGTAGCCATCGGGCACCAGGCCAACAGTCTTTTGATAGGCTTTAACCGCCGCAATGGTGTTAGGTCCAATCTTGCCGTCAACGGCACCCGGATCAATGCCCGCGGCGGTCAGCCGCTCTTGCAGCTCAATGCGTTCGTCCAGAACAAGGGCACGCAGGTCGCGCGGCCAACTTGCCTGAATGGCTAAGCCACCTTTGATGCGGTCGGCCAGATGCCCTACGCCAATGACGTATGCATCAGCAGTGTTATACGTCTCAATCACCTGAAAATTGGCAAAGATCAGAAACGCTGCCCCGCGCGCGCCGGCAGGCAGCAGCACAGACGCCAATCCATGATCCGGCAATGCCCTGTCATCCACCCCACGAACGCCCAGTGCCTGCCATTCGGCCACCGTTTTCTTTACCCGCTCGCCGCTGACCGCATAATCATAGCCGGGTGGCAGTTTGATCTCCAGCCCCCAGGGCGCGCCTTTCTGCCAGCCCGACTTTGCCAGATAGGCGGCGGTTGACGCCAGCGCATCGGCCGGGTCATCAGACCAGATGTCACGTTTGCCGTCACCCGTGAAATCCACAGCAAAGCTAAGGTAAGAGGTGGGGATGAATTGTGTATGCCCCATTGCCCCCGCCCAACTGCCCGTCATCTGGTCCGCCATCACATCGCCGCTTTGCAAGATTTTAAGCGCAGCCAGCAATTGGTCCTCAAAAAACGCAGCCCGCCGTCCGTCATAGGCCAGCGTCGCCAGCGACCCGATCAACGGATAATCCCCCCGAAACGTGCCATAGGCGCTTTCCAAACCCCAAATGGCAGTGACAATTTCCTTGTCCACGCCGTAGGTTGCCTCGATCCGGTCCAATAAAGCACGGTTCTGGCTCAGCGCCTTCTTGCCGTTCTCGATACGGTCATCGGATGCGGCGCTGTCCAGATAATCCCAGATGGTTTTGGTAAACTCGCTTTGATTGCGGTCTTTGGTGATCACATCGGGGCTATAGACCACAGCCTGAAACGCTGCATCAAAGGTTGCTGCCGATATTCCAGCCGCCAACGCGCGGGCGCGAAAATCCGTGCTCCAAACCTTCAGCCCGGCGTCCGTGCCGGCATTCTGGGCAACAGTCATGCTTTCCCCCGCATCCGGAAGCGGCCCACCAAGGGCGGCGCTTGCAATCCACAACGCCGCGATAGACGCGCCTAGACCCTGCATCTGAACACCGTTTCTGACTTCATGCCCCAACCTTAACGGCAATGCCCCGCACCGCAAAGCCACCCTGTGCTGTGTCGGGGGTAACTGCGGAGTTTTCGAAAACTCCGCCCCGATTTTTTCGAAAAAATCGCCACCACCTACTTGCGCCGTCGGCTGACCTTGCGCTGAAGTTGCCCAGCCTTTGCGGCAAACGCCCCCGGCTTGCGCGGCGAACCCCGCCCACGACGCACCTGCCCGGAAGGCAAAGCCGCCCCTTCGATGCTGATCATATCCAACAGCAACCCGCCCGTCACCGGAATGGCTTCGGCCAGCCGCACCACCACCTTTTGCCCGATGCCGATCACCACACCACTGTCGGCCCCTATCAGGGTTTGGCTGGCCTGATCATAGTGAAAGTATTCCCGCCCGACAGACCGAATCGGGATCAAGCCATCCGCTCCGGTATCGTCAAGCCGCACAAACAACCCAAACCGCTGCACGCCTGATATGCGCGCGGTAAATTCAGCGCCCACCTTATCCGCCAAAAACGCTGCCAGATAGCGATCTGTGGTATCGCGTTCCGCCGTCATCGACCGGCGTTCCGTGTCCGATATCAGCTTTGCGGTTTCATCCAACCGGTCGACATCCTGCGCGGACAACCCGTCTTCGCCCCAGCCATGCCCGGCAATCAACGCGCGGTGCACGATCAGATCGGAATAGCGCCGAATGGGCGATGTAAAATGCGCATAAGACCGCAAGGCCAGCCCGAAATGGCCAAAGTTTTCGGGGAAATAATATGCCTGCGTCATCGACCGCAGGGTGGTGATATTCATCAATTCACCGAAATCGGTATCTTTTGCCTGTGCCAGCAACCGGTTCAAATGCGCCGTCTTTAACACCTGCCCCTTGGCAAGCGTAAACCCCGATGCCTCTGCCACTTCACGCAGCGCATCCAGCTTTTCGGGGCTGGGTTCTTCATGCACGCGAAACAACAAGGGCCGCTTCAATCGGATCAATTCTTCCGCCGCTGCCACATTGGCCAGCACCATGAATTCCTCGATCAACCGGTGCGCATCCAGCCGTTCCGGGAAATTCACCGACTGCACCGCGCCACTATGATCCAGCACGATCTTGCGCTCCGGCAGGTCCAACTCCAACGGCCCCCGCGACGCCCGCGCCAGTTTCAAGGCGCCGTAGGCTGCATAAATCGGGGTAATCACCCCGTCCAGCAGGGGCCCGGTCACATCGTCCGCCCGCCCATCTACGGCATCTTGCACCTGGGCATAATGCAAACTCGCCTGCGACCGCATCAATCCGCGCACAAAGCGGTGGCTGATCTTATGCCCCTGCGCGTCAATCACCATCTGCACCGCCAAACAGGCACGGTCCACATGTTGGTGCAACGAACACAGATCCCCTGACAGGGTATCGGGCAACATCGGCACCACACGGTCGGGGAAATAGGTCGAATTGCCGCGGTGCCGCGCCTCGGCATCCAGCGCCGATCCGGGGCGCACATAATGGGCGACATCGGCAATCGCCACCCACAGGATATGCCCGCCGGGGTTGGTGGGGCTTGGGTCTGCCTGCGCGTAAACCGCATCATCGCGGTCGCGCGCATCAATCGGGTCGATTGTCACCAACGGCACATTGCGCAAATCCTCGCGGGCGTTCAAAGGCGCGGGTTTCGCATCCTCCGCTTCGCGCATCACCGCATCGGGGAAATGGTCCGGTATGCCGTGCTGGTGGATCGCAATCAGACTTACCGCCTTCGCCCCCGACGGATCACCAAGGACCTGCGTTATCCGCGCTTGTGGCAGACCCAGCCGCTTTGGCCCGGTTTGTTCCGCCTCGACCAATTCACCATCCGATGCACCATTGGTAAATTCCCGCGCCACGCGCCATTCCTTGTCCGACCCTTTGTCGATCGGCAGAATGCGCCCACCCTCAGATCCGGCTCGGTAAATCCCCAGCACCTTCAATGGGTTCGCACCAATTTTGCGGATCAGCCGTGCCTCGTAAGTGTAGTCTTGCCCGGAAACCTCGGCCAACCGCGCCAGAATACGGTCGCCTGCGCCTAGCGCCTCGTCGCCCTTGCGGGCCACAAACAAAATACGTGGGGCAGGGTCTTCGCCCGTCCATTCCATTGGTTGCGCGAACAAATCACCCTGACTGTCGGGTGCCAAAATCGTCAGAATAGATACGGGTGGCAGCTTGTCCGCCTCACGGTAACTGCGCCGTTTGCGCACCAAGGCACCGTCGGATTCCAGTTCCTTGAGCAGCCGCTTCAGCTCAATCTTGCCATCGCCTTTGATGCTGAACGCCTTTGCGATATCGCGCTTGGCCATCAGGCCGGGGTTTTCAGAAATCCATTGGCGGATTTGGTCTTTTGTGGGGATTTGGTTCATAAACTGTCCCTACCACGAAGGGCCGCGCGCGAAAAGCCCAAGGTCGGACGTGCGGCAAAAGGCGTTGAGTATTTAGGCAAAGAAAAAGCCGTAAGAGTGGCGCTTAAAGATCAAAGCGCATGTCGCGATGTTCAATACCCGCATCCAGAAAAACCTCGCCATACGGCGTGAACCCCAGCCGTTCGTAAAACGCCAATGCGTGCAGTTGCGCGCCAAGTTTCACCTTTGTGATGCCCGGCATGGTGCGAAATTGCGCCACGGCCGCCTGCATCAGCGCCGCCCCCAACCCAACCCCCCGCGCCGCTGGCAGCACGCAAACCCGGCCCACTTTGCCGGTATCGTCCTTTGCCAGCAGGCGGGCAGACCCGACCGGCACACCGTCAAGCGAGGCGAGGATATGCACCGCCTGCTCGTCCAGCCCGTCCACTTCGTCGGCTTCAGACACGCCCTGTTCCTCGATGAATACGCGGCGGCGCAACGCACGACAGGCCGCAATATCGTCTGTGACACCGATCTCCAAAGTCATGCAAAATAGTCTCGCAGCACGCGCCCGTAAATCGCTTTCAATTGGTGGATATGTGCCACCAGAACCCGCTCATCGACCTGATGCATGGTTTTACCGACAAGCCCGAATTCCACCACCGGGCAGTGATCCTTCACAAAGCGCGCATCCGATGTGCCACCCGATGTGGAAAGCCCCGGCACAACACCAATTTCTGCTGTGATCGCACGCGCTAGCAATTCAGACAGCGCCCCCGGTGGCGTGATGAAACTTTCGCCTGAAATGCTGACGCGCAGATCAAACGCAACCCCTGTTACCGCCTCCACGCGGCCCGCTTCTGCCAGCAACCATTCGGTCAGACTGGCCCCTGAATGGGCGTCGTTAAAGCGGACATTGACGGTTGCGGTCGCGCGCGCAGGGATCACGTTATTCGCAGGATTGCCGCAATCAATGGTGGTGATTGCAAGGGTCGAGGCATCAAAATGCGCCGTGCCAGTATCAAGGGCATGCGCATCAATGTGCCGCAAAAACTGTACCAACGCAGATAAAGGGTTTTTTGCCCGGTCAGGGTAGGCCGAATGGCCCTGCACGCCAGACGCCGTGATATACGCAGTCATCGACCCGCGCCGCCCGATTTTCATCATCTCGCCCATCGTGTTGGGGCAGGTAGGCTCTCCCACCAAACAATGCGTCATTCTCTCGCCGTGGCTTGCCATCCAATCCAGCAAGGCCACTGTGCCATCGGTGGCCTCGCCTTCCTCATCGCCAGTAATGGCCAGGATAACGGCCCCATCAGGCGGCGTGTTGCGCACAAAATCTATCGCGGCGGCGGCAAAGGCCGCAACACCGGATTTCATATCCGTCGCCCCGCGCCCGTAAAGATAGCCATCGCGGATCGCCCCACCAAACGGGTCATGCGTCCATGCCGCCAGATCGCCCACCGGCACCACATCAGTATGGCCGTTGAACCCAAAGCTTTTATTGGCGCTTTTTGCCCCCCAGCGCGCGTAAAGATTACCAATCCCGTTTCTGTCTACCCGCGTGCAAACAAACCCTGCCCCCGATAACAGGGCCTCCAGCAGCGCCAACGCTCCCGCATCGGCAGGCGTCACTGACGCGCACCTGACAAGATCAGTGGTCAAAGTGACCGGATCAATCGGCAAAATAGGGGTGTTGGGCATGCTCATTCACCTTTGATGCGCTCTATCAAAGGGATAGTCTTTGATCTGCACCTGCGCAAGCGCAGCCCATTTGCGCCAATACTGTGGCATCATGGCCACCGCCTGCCACCAGATGCAGCTTTTGGCAGACCGGCCTCGTGACAAAGCCACCCCCGATTTCTATCCTTGGTTTTAATAACAAGTCCTGAGGCAGGGCAAACAACGGGCCAACGTGTCCGGCAGAGCAGTCTGAAGATCATAGATGCCGGAATAATCCGGGCCTAGGTCTGGTTTGTCATGCCCATCCAAAAGGATGGAGAACAGACCGTGGCAACAGGTGCAGAACTAACCTACCAGACCAACGCCACCGCATTGCAAATGGCGAATGCTATTTTTGGCGATGGCGTCGCGGTCACCGGGGCCAGCTATAGCGGGCCAAACAATTCCAAGGCGATCTATTCCAACGGGCAACTTTCGCCCGGTGTTGTGCCGTCAAATACCGGCGTGATCCTGTCCACCGGCAACGCCGCCGATTTTACCCAGTCGAACGGCGATCCGAACCGCTCGGCGGGCACCTCGACAAATACAAGCGGCACAGACAACAATTCCCTGTTCAACGCGCTGGCCGGCACCAACACATTCGATGCGGTCTGGCTGAACGTTGATTTTATTCCTACCTCTAACATAATGACCTTGCGGTTTGTTCTGGCGTCAGAAGAATACCCCGAATTCGCCACATCACAGTTCAATGATGTGGTCGGTGTCTGGGTCAATGGCACGCTGGTGCCGCTTGGCGTTGGCAATGGTCAGGCGGGTGTGACCAACATCAATTCGGTCAACCAACCAAACCTCAATATTTCCAACACCAATGATGCTTACAACACCGAAATGGATGGCTTTACCGTCACCCTGACCCTGAAAATGGCGGTCAACCCGGGGGTGGTAAATTCGATCCGCATCGGCATCGCGGACACAGCGGATTCGGCCTTCGATTCCAATCTATTAATTGGGGGGGATTCAGCCCAAACCATTTTGGTTGCGCGAAATGACACCTCTCCGATTTTCGCAAATGGCCAAAAGGTGGTCGATGTTCTGGCCAATGACATCAAGGCTGTCGGCAGCACCCTGACCATCACCCAGATCAATGGCATTAATGTCGTGGCCGGTCAGACAATAACTTTGCCGACAGGGCAACAGGTTAAACTGAACGCGGATGGCACGTTCACCGTCATCGGTGACGGCAATGTTGAAACGGCTACCTTCAGCTATACCGTCAAAGATAACCTCGGCCATACGGATACCGCCTTTGTAACTGTCAATTCCGTGCCCTGCTTTGTTGCCGGAACCCGCATCCTGACGGCTGAGGGCGAAGTTACCGTTGACTCCCTGCGCCCCGGCGATCTGGTGTTCACTCAGGATGACGGCCCGCAACCCCTGCGCTGGATTGGCCGCCGCACGGTGCCTGCAACCGGTGATCACGCCCCCATTCACATTGCTGCGGGCACGTTCGGCCCGCACCGCGCCCTGCGCTTATCGCCGCAACACCGTGTCTTGATCCGCGACAGTTTGGCGGAACTGCTGTTTGGCTGTGCCGAAGTGCTGGTTGCGGCCAAAGATTTGGTCAATGGCCATTCCGTTCGCACCCTTGAAGGCGGCACTGTTGACTACGTGCATCTGATGTTTGATCGCCATCAGGTGGTGTTTGCCGAAGGTCTTGCCACCGAAAGTTTTCTGCCCGGCCCGCAAACCACCAAAAGCTTTGACGCACCAATCATCGCAGAAATCTGCGCGATCTTCCCCGAACTTGACCCCGCAACTGGCACCGGCTACAGCGCCGCCGCGCGCCGCACCCTGCGTGCGTTTGAGGCACAGGTTTTGTTCGCGCATGGTTGGGCAGCCTGACATGGGGCTGCCACAAACCCCCAATACCCGTTGGCTTGCCCTGTCAGATCATGCTGGCCCCCTCGGTGCCACAGATCTGCCAGACCTGCTGCCACGCGGCACTTTGGTGCTGGACCTGCTGCAACCGAAATCCGGGCCGTCCGTGCTGCTGGATTACCGTGCCACAACCATCAGGCCCTGCGTGCTGTCGATCTTGTATGATCAGACCGCCGGGATCAGCATGCTGCACCGGCAAGATGCCACTGTGCAGCGGCATCATCTGCCGGGTCCATTGCCGCATAACGGGGCCCTTACGCGCCTTACCTACTGCTGGGATGCCACCGCCGGGACATCGACGTTACTGCTGGAAGACACTGCAGGCACCTGGGCCCGGGCCAGCCACGGCATCAACCCAATCTCGCTTGGAACGGCTGATCTGCTGGCGATGTGCGCAGGGCCTGCCGCCGCACGCCGCGATGCCGCCGTGCAATGGTTCGGCGTTTGCGAAAACACCCCGCCTGCACCGCCCGTCGCCTGGATTGGCCAACGCAGTCCGGTGCAAACACCGCGCGGCCCGGTTGCCGCCGCTGATCTGCGCGTTGGTGATCTGGTGGATACGCTGGATCAAGGCGCACAACCCATCCGTGCCATGTGCATGCTGACCCTGCCAAACCGTGGCCGTTTTGCGCCCGTCCTGCTGCGCGCGCCCTATTTTGCCGCCCAGGTTGATCTTCTGGTATCACAGGCCCAACTAACCCTGCTGTCCGGCGCCGGTGTGGAATATCTGTTTGGCGAAGACGCCGTGCTTGCCCCCGCTGCTGCACTGCGCGATGGCAATACCGCCCTGTCCGACAACCGCCGCCCGATGACGGCAAGCGTGGCCCTTGATCTGGGGAAACCCGCTCTGATCATCGCCGATGGCTGCCCGCTTTTGTGCAGCGCGGATGCTGCCACGGCCTTGCCCTACCGTTTGCTGCATGACTATGAGGTGTTGCCACTGCAGTCGCTTTTGGGCCGGGGTGGTCAACGAAGTGCCGCCTAAAGGCCGCCCGGGAATACCAAGTCCTGCACCAATGGCCATCAAGATACGTGCGGCGACTTAGTCAAAAAACGGCGTCATCTGCGCCACGATGACCGAGTTTTCCGCCAAGGCCCGCCCCATTAAGGCGCGCTCTTCGCCATCAATCTCTTCACCATTGGCAATGCGTTCGTCCAACGTGCCATAACCCGATACATCCAGAGGTGCCATATCGGCCTGCTTCAGGATCGCCACGGTTTCGCGCACCGCTTCATCCTCATCCACACCGCTGGCATAAATCATCAACGCGGCCCCGGTCGCCTTTTCTGGCAACCCGTCGCCCACCTTGCGGCCCACCTCCACCACCAGCGTAAACACCTGTTGCGGGCGCTTTACCTTTTCCGGCTTGGGCGCGTCGCCAATCGGATCATCTGCCATCTGTCAGTCCCCGTCGTTTGCCCCGGATTGGGCCGGGACAGTTGGTTTGTCAACCTAAGCGCAGCATCATGCCCTCGACAAAGCCCGCACCCCCCGCCATCCTGCCCCACCGCACAGGAGAAACCGCCATGCCAAAAGCCTATTGGATCGCCCATATCACCGTCACCGACCCCGCCGCCTATGACCTCTACCGCGCCGCCAATGCCGCCCCCTTTGCGCGCTTCGGCGCAAAATTCCTCGTCCGCGGCGGGGCACAAACTGTCGTTGAAGGCCACATGCGCGCCCGGTCTGTGGTGATCGAATTCCCGTCCATGCAAGCCGCGACCGACTGCTACAATTCCCCCGACTACCGCGCAGCAACGGCCCTGCGCGCAGCGGGAAGTGAAGGGGATGTCTGCATTATTGAAGGCTACGACGGGTAAAGTTTTGGCGCCCGGTAGGGTGCGCATTCATTGCGCACCGCTGCCCTCTCTGCCCTGATACCCCGTCCAAACAAACCTGCCTCCCCCCTCCCCCCCTAGGGAGGGGGCGGTGACAGCAACCCCACCCACCACTTCTACTTCAAAGCGCAGGTTGAAACACCGAAGATAGAGTAAAGCGGGCAACTGCCGACCAAACCGGTAATCAGCGGCACGATGCCGATCAACTTGGCATAGTGCCAAAAACCCGTGCCTTGATCCAAAAAGAACCATGCCAGCAAAGCCGTGCCAACCACGACCCGCAAAACGCGGTCGAAATTGCCTTCATTGGTGGTGAACATGACGAAACCCCCTTTATGCCGCACCAGATAATTCGATGCATGGGTCAATTCTAAGCCATTGTTCAAATGGCAACATTGATCTGGCGCAAGGTTTGATAATGAAAGCAAAATGCAGGCTGGGTGTAACCCACGACTTGCACGAAAAGTCGTGATTAGCTTTCCGATCAAACTTGGTTGCACGCAACTTACGTTCGCTCAGCTTTCGAAATCCACAGCCCCAGTAGCGGAAACAGAACCAATTCCACAATGAACGACGGCGCAATCGCCGTACTCATCAACACAGCAGGATCAAAAGCACTGAACCGCGACAACCCGCCTACAAAAACCATTCCGACCAGCACAATCAGGGTTTGCCGCATCAGTTGAAACCCGGCACTGCCGATCAGCATCACCAATCCAACTGCCAGCCACACACCGCCAATAAAACGCACATGGCTATCATGAATCGCGAATTGCGCAGGGTCGGCTACGGTAACAAAGCTCGTGCCACCGCCCTGCCATCCTAAAGTGGTGATCCCGCCCAAAGCAATGTTCAGCCCCAGAAACACGATGGCGCATCCCGTCAGCGCAAGAACCAGCCGCAGCAGATAGTTAGGTTTTATAATATTCGTCATTTTCTTATCTTTCAAAAAAGGGACTGGTACAGCGTCAGACCGCTGCAACTTTGCTTAACCCACTATCGGGCATCGCAATCCCGTTGCTGCGCAGAACCAAGATGCCGACAGCCAATGTCCACAGCGCCCAAAGCGAATAGCTGATGCTGTTGATCGCACCGGACATAGGCACACCGAAAGGCTCCAGCATTCCGGCAATTACACCTGCGGCAATAACAAACCCAAGCCACGCAATAACCCGGTGACTATTAAGCAGCAAAACTGCGATCAAAGCCGTCCAGACAGAGGTAAAGAAATAGCCAAGATGCTCCCCCACACCCATGCCAAGATAGTGATTGGCGGCATCGAACAGGGAAATTGCCATGCTCTTTTCGATCTCGGTAGCACTTGGTGCCACATAGATTGCTGCCAAACTGGGCACCAGCATCACCCATCGCAGCAGTCCAAGCGCTTGCACCAAACCCGCCAACACACCTGCACCAATTGACAAGGCAGCAAAGAAATTGTCGCGCGCCCAGAACACTAGCCCCGTAGCAATGACCGCAAAGATCATCAACAAAGCCGCAGACATCATCGCATACCAATACAGATGCAGATCAATGCCCGCTGCTGCAAATCGTGTCAGCACTTCACCCGCAGGATGGCGCAGGATATCGGGATATTCAAAGGTCATCTGCAGCCCGGTAAAGCCCGCTGTGAAGATCAGCGGAACTGCGATCAGCAGAATTCCTGCGGTACGAATCGTCGTGGTCATATCTATTGTTCCTTTAAATGTGGGGTAAGAAGACGCCGGAACAGCCGAACACCTTGCTCCATGTCAGCTGTGGTAAATTCAGCGCCGCCTGTGCTTTTGAAAACCAGCCAGAAATCACCAACCAGCCAAAGCAGTTGGGTAAGATCATCAAGCGCTTCGTCAGGTCCAAGGGGCATCAAAACGCCCGCCTCGATGAACATCGAAATCAAGACTTTCGTGTTCTCTATGCCGCTTGCTCTGTTCGCGCGGTAGGCAGTGGCAAGCTCTGGGTCGGCATTCAAAAGCAAAGTCAAATCGTAAAAGTAGAAACAGTAGCGCGCTTGAATTTCGAAATTCCCCGCCAGCATGTTTTCCATAAGTTTAATGCTGGGCATGGTGCCGGGTGGAATAGCGTAATTGGCGTCCCACTCGGCCGCGATCCGCGCGAACAGTGCCCGGATGATCTCGGCCTTATTGCGGAAATGATAGTAAAGATTGCCGGGGCTCATCCCCAGCGCTTCAGCAATATGGTTGGTGGTAACTGTGCCCGTGCCACGCGCGTTGAACAACGCCAGCGCAGCATCCAGAATTCGGGATTTGGTATCAGTTGTCATTGCAGCGACTCCGTTAGAGTATTTGCTCTAACGACTGATTAGAGTAATTGCTCTAGTCAGTCAAGCCTATAGTTTTTGCCAACGAAATAGCCACGCCCAAAGCCCTAACAATCCCTTAACACCCGCCATCATAGCAAACACAATCAACAACTTAACCACCATAACACGCGTGTTACCCCCCGGGTAACACACCCCCTCAGTCCCGCAACAACTCATTGATACTCGTCTTCGACCGCGTCTGCGCGTCCACTTTTTTCACGATCACCGCGCAATAAAGATTGACCCCGTTTTTCGACGGCATCGACCCCGCCACGACCACCGATCCGGCGGGCACCTCGCCATAAGAAACCGCTCCGGTTTCCCGGTCCACAATCTTCGTCGATTTCCCGATGAACACCCCCATTCCCAGAACCGACCCCTCCCGAACAATGCACCCCTCCACCACCTCAGACCGCGCGCCGATAAAACAGTTGTCCTCGATAATCGTCGGCCCCGCCTGCATCGGTTCCAAAACCCCGCCAATCCCGACCCCGCCGGAAAGATGCACGTTTTTCCCGATCTGCGCGCAAGACCCGACTGTGGCCCAGCCGTCCACCATCGACCCCTCATCCACGAACGCCCCGACGTTCACAAAAGACGGCATCAACACCACATTCCGGCCAATGAAAGCAGACCGCCGCACGATGGACCCCGGAACCGCGCGAAAGCCCGCCTCGCGCCACTGATTGTCACCCCAGCCGTCGAATTTCGACGCAACCTTATCCCACCAGGTCGCCTGCCCATTGCCGCCAGAAATGGTTTGCATATCCGCCAGCCGGAACGACAGCAGCACGGCTTTCTTCGCCCATTGATTGACATGCCAATCGGCACCCTGCTTTTCCGCCACCCGCAGCACGCCTTTGTCCAGCGCTTCCAGCGTCGCCTCCACCGCGTCGCGCACCTCGCCTTTGGTGGCGGGCGACAGGCTATCTCTGGCCTCCCATGCAGCGTCGATGGCGGTTTCAAGTGCGGCGTAGGACATGCGTGTCTCCTCGTTCAGGTTTCGCGCGGTTCTATGCAAATCACGATGGTTTCGCAATCAGCCATAGGGCGCCGGCGAGGTATTCGCACCGCAGACCAGAACCGCCACCCTTTCCCCCTTTTGCGGCGCATAGCGGCCCGAAATCAGCGCGGCCAACGCCGCAGCCCCCGCCGGTTCGACCCATTGCCGCAGGCCGTCCCAAAGCATCCGCTGCGCCTGAAGGATCGCATCCTCTGACACCAACACCGATTGCACCCATTGCGCCACGGCCAGATCATAGCCAAGCCGCCCAATCATGGGCGCGCCCAACGCATTTGCTGCGATGCCAGATGGCGTTACCTTTGCATCCGGGCCTTCGGCCAACGCCCGGTTCAACGTCGGTGCCAGTTCCGGCTCTACCGCCACAACGCGGCGGCGGCCCCCCAGCCAGCCCAGCGCGCCGCCGATCAAGCCGCCTCCGCCCACTGCGATCAGCACAGTATCTGCATCCAGACCCTGAGCTTCCCATTCCCGCATCAGGGTGCCTTGACCCGCCAAAGTGGCGGGTGCGTCATAGGCATGAATTTGCATGGCACCGGTATGTGCGCCATAGGCCGTTGCCGCTGAAAACACGTCCGCAATGGGGCCGTCCATCACCTCTAGTTCGGCACCTTGCGCCCGGATCAATGCAATCTTCGCAGGCCCGGCCATCCGCGGTACGTAAATCCGCGCCCGGTGCCCCAAGGACCGCGCAGCATAGCCAACCGCCGCACCGTGGTTACCACCGCTTGCCGCCACCACCCCGGCCAACGGCACGGGTCCTGCGATCAAGGTGTTGAACGCACCTCGGGCCTTGAAACTGCCGGTGTGCTGCAACTGCTCCAGCTTCAGTTGCACCGGGCCAACCCCCGGCACATCCAGCACCATCACCGGAGTTACCCGCACATGGCCTGCAATCCGGCCTGCAGCCATCTCAATCTCAGCCTGCCAATTCATACGGCATCCCCTGCGCTGGCCATATCTGCGGCAAGGCTATAGGTTTTGGATCAACGCGACAATCCAAAGGCCAGATGCATGAAAGACGAACCCCGCAACCACCCGTTCCGCGACAGCCAGCAAGATGTCCAAACGGCACGCGAGATTCCGGACACACCGCAAACCCGTGCACCAGCTTATCGGCTGGCGTTTACTGATGATGCGTTCATGTGCCGTGAAGAATTGCGCCCGGTGCGGCTTCAACTGGAACTTTTGAAACCGCAGATGATGTTGGATGAGCGGGGCATCCAATCGACCATCGTCTTGTTTGGTGGTGCCCGCATTCCTGATCCTGCCAAAAATCAAGTCACCAGATCGCCCGGTTTGGGGGACTTGTCACATTTTTATGAAGAAGCCCGCCGTTTCGCACGATTGATGACCGAACGGTCAATCAAAAGCGAAGGGCGCGAGGATGTGATTATGACAGGCGGCGGCCCGGGCGTGATGGAGGCGGGCAATCGCGGGGCGTTTGATGCGGGTGGGCGGTCGATTGGGTTGAATATCGTGTTGCCGCACGAACAGGCCCCGAACGAATATGTGACCCCCGATTTATGTTTCAACTTTCACTATTTCGCCATTCGCAAGATGCATTTTCTGATGCGCGCAAAGGCGATCTGCGTCTTTCCCGGCGGTTTTGGTACGCTGGATGAGATGTTTGAAGCCCTGACCTTGATCCAGACCGGACGGATGAAGCGCGTGCCGTTTTTGCTGTTCGGGCGGGCCTATTGGGAAAAAATCATCAATTGGCAGGCACTGGCAGAGACTGGTGTTATCTCCTCCAGCGATCTGGACCTGTTCAGCTTTGTCGAGACAGCGGAAGAAGCCATGTCGGCAATCGTGGCTTGGCAGGATCCTGCATGATTTCACTTTCGTCTAAGTCTTGGTCGCTGATGAATTCAGCGCAGCCAAAGTAAGGGGCAAACGGCCCTCTTGTCTATTATAGTGCGTGCAGCCAATCAGGTTGAAATTCCACTTTACCGCAGCCTGCAAAGCGCGCCATGCGATCAAGCTCTGCTTTCAGGGTTGCCATGCGGCGGGGGCCAAACTTTATACCCAGTTCTGGCCAAACAGCACGAACATGCAGGCAACTCTTGTTGCGATGCGCTTTTGCGTCTATGCGACCGATCAATTGTGCCCCCTCCAACAAGGGGAACACATAGTAGCCATAGCGCCGTTGTGCCTCGGGTACGAAAACCTCGATCCGATAATGAAAACCAAACAGCCGTTCGGTTCGGGCGCGATCCCGCAGTGCGGGATCAAAAGGCGAAAGGATTCGGATACGGCTTGGCGGCTCGGGCGGTTTTTCGGTCAAAAGTTCGGGGCGTGCATAGCTGGGTCGGGCAGTGCCATCGGCGTTTTGCACCATGATTTCGATGATGTTTCCAGCCGCCAGTTCGCCACGGCACCAGGCACGGGCATCGGCGATCGGGATTGCGTTCCAATAGGCGGCAATTTCTGTTGCTGTTGCGAATCCCAATTGATCGAGGGCGGATGCGCAGGCCCAGTTGGTGGTGGTTTGCAGGTCGTGAACTGGGGCGCGGTGGCTGTCCGGGATCACCCGTTCCGTCAGATCATAAACTTTTTGAAACCCGTCGCGCCTTGTGATGGACAAAGCTCCCGTCCGCCACAACCATTCAAGCGCGGTTTTTGATGGGTGCCAATCCCACCAACCACCTTTGCCGCGCGGCTCGCCGACGCCAACGTCAGTGCTGGTAACAGGGCCATGGTTGGCGATGCGGTTTAGAATGTCATCAAATTTCGCTTCATACCCATCGCGAAACCAACTGCGCCAATTGTCACGCAAGCGGTGGGTGTCACGCGCAAAGCGGTGCTGCCAATGCGGAAACAATGCAATGGGAAGGATCGAGGCATCATGCGTCCAATGTTCAAACAGCACGCGGTCGCGTTCCAGCAGGGGTTTGAGGTGTTCGGATTTGTAGTATTGTCGGCGCGCAAACAGGATCATGTGATGGGCGCGTTCCACCGTGGTGATGCTGTCAACCTGCACAAAGCCGATACGGTCTATCAACGCTGCAAGATCAGCGCCTTTGGCGGGGCCAGTCGGGGAATCGCATAGCGCGTGACGGTCAAGGAAGATACGTCGGGCGATGGGGTTGGGCAAAAGGGGAAGTGTCATGCCACAGGGGTAGCAGCGAGGTGAACTGGGTCAAGCCTTTGTATCGGCCACGCAGGTTCAACCCGTGCGCTGCACACCGGGTTAAGCGCGCGCTCTGCGTGTCTTCTCCGTTGCCGATTTCAACTGACCACAGGCGGCCATGATGTCTTCGCCGCGCGGGGTGCGGATGGGGCTGGCGTAGCCTGCATCGTGGATGATGTCGGCGAAGGCGTGGATGCGGTTACCGGACGACCGTTTGTAAGGCGCACCCGGCCATTCGTTGAACGGGATCAGGTTGATCTTGGCCGGGATGCCGCGGATCAGGTTGACCAGGCGGTGGGCGTCTTCCTTGCTGTCATTCACGCCTTGCAACATGACATATTCAAAGGTGATGCGTTCAGAATTGGTCAGGCCGGGATAGGCGCGCAAAGCATCCAGCAGGGTGGCGATATTCCATTTTTTGTTGATTGGCACCAGTTGGTCGCGCACCTCGTCTGTGGTGGCGTGAAATGATACGGCCAGCAGGCAGCCGATTTCATTGGCGGTGCGGGCGATTTCGGGGACCACGCCAGAGGTGGATAGCGTGATGCGGCGGCGGCCAAGGGCGATGCCTTCGTTATCCATGATGACGCGCAGCCCGTCGCGGACGTTTTCAAAGTTATAAAGCGGCTCGCCCATGCCCATGAGGACGACGTTGGAGATCAGGCGGCCTTCGCGGTTCGGCTCGCCTTGGGTGGGCCATTCATCCAGATCATCACGGGCCAGCATGACCTGCCCGACGATTTCCCCGGCGGTAAGGTTGCGGACCAGTTTTTGCGTGCCTGTATGGCAGAACGAACAGGTCAGGGTGCAGCCAACTTGGGAGGAGATGCACAGGGTGCCGCGATCTGTTTCGGGGATATAGACCA
Source organism: Pseudorhodobacter sp. (assembly GCA_031413495.1). Lineage (GTDB taxonomy): Bacteria > Pseudomonadota > Alphaproteobacteria > Rhodobacterales > Rhodobacteraceae > JACMNW01. The sequence continues at coordinate 17,188 of JANOFE010000247.1, forward strand.
CCTCTACCTCGTGCCCGCCTGCGATGCGGACAAGGTATTTGCGGGTGCCATCAGTGCTTACCTGGCGGGTGACGACTTGCGGGATTTCGATGGTGAAACGATCTGCCAGCGTTTGGCGCAGGTCTTTTGAAAGGTTGGTCATTCCCGCAAAATCACGTAGGCCCCAGTGGTAAAGCCAAGTCCATATCTGGCCCACGCGCATTTTGGCTTGTTTTTCGGGTGTGCCAGCCTCGATCAAGGCATCGCGCAACTGATCGCGCGTCAGGCCGATCAGGTTGATGCGGTCTGTTTTCGGCAACTTGCGGGGGATGGTCAACACATCGTGGGTGATGGGGGTGGTCATGAGAGCCTTTAGGGTGCGCAGGATAAAGCCATATAGGCCAAAATAGTGGAAAACGAAACCGGGTGGATGCGGAAAAGCAAAAACCCCGGCGTGTGGGCCGGGGCTGACTAAACTCAGACCGCTAAGTTTACTTACAGCGCGTCTCGGCTTCTTCCATTGCGGCGGTAAAACCGCGAAGCGAGAACGTGTCTTTCGTTTGCGTGCCCTTGCCGGACGCTGCCGAAAGCACGGCTGTTGTGCCGCCTTTCAGGGCTGCCAACAATGCTGCATCATCGGTGGCACTTGCGGGCCATGCCCATTCGCCGTCTGAAAACAACTCAAACGTCGTGCCTTCGATATCAACTTTTACGGTTGACCCTGCGGCAAAGGGATAGCCGCCGGTAAACGACACTTCGCCACTTGCACCGCCACCGGGGCGGAAGGTGACAAACAACAAAATGTCACCGCGCCGCACGGATACTGGCGCACCGTCACGGGTGTTCACGGTTTCTTTCGGGCTGGACACACCCCAGCATTCTTTGGGGCTTTCTTCGGTAAACACGCTCCAATCCGTTTTGACGGCAACCTGATTGGTGGATTCTTGCGCAACGGCAAATGTGGCAAAACCAGACAAAGCAGCCGTAATCATCACGCGACCGAAAAAGATTTTCATATCTATAAGAGCCTCCAGCTGCTCAACGTAAGCTCGACCGAACAAGTGCCGCGATTGCGCGAGCTTTTCCTGTAGCGTCTGGCTTTTCAACTTAGTATTCATCCCATAACGCAAAAGACGCAGGTCGCGAAAGCCCCATGGGCAACAAATCGCGCATCTGTGAGGGGGAAGTTTATGACAACTGCGATACCGATGGTCGAATTGTGGCGTGGTGGGCTGCTGGAAAGCGTGCATTCCGGCCATGCGGTGATTTGTGGTGCGGATGGCCAGATCGTCGAAGCCTGGGGTGATCCTGCGCAGGTGATCTTTCCACGGTCATCGTGCAAGATGATCCAAGCGTTGCCGTTGATTGAAAGCGGGGCGGCGCAAGCGGCAGGGTTGACCGAGGCACAACTTGCGCTGTCTTGTGCGAGTCATCGGGGGGCCGCTGTCCACACAGACATGGTGACCCGCTGGTTGGGCGATCTTGGATTGACGGAAAGCGATCTGCGCTGCGGTCCGCAAGAACCCGACGACCGGCAGGCGCGCGATGGCCTGATCCGGGGTTACACCGCGCCATGCCAGATCCATAACAATTGTTCTGGCAAACATTCCGGGTTTCTGACGCTGAACAAACATCTGAAAGCAGGGTCGGAATATACCGAGGCCGATCATCCGGTGCAAAAGGCAGTGCGCGAAGCCTTTGAGGACATGACAGGCGAGGTAAGCCCCGGATTCGGCATTGATGGCTGTTCAGCACCGAATTTTGCGACGTCGCTGCATGGGTTGGCGCGGGCCATGGCGCGGTTTGCGGTGGCAGATGACAGTGGTGATACACGAAACCGCGCGGCGTATTGGCTGACAAGGGCGATGGTCAGCCATCCGGAACTGATTGAGGGAGCAAGTGGTGCCGATACTGATCTGATGCAGGCGATGGGGGGGCAGGTGGCCACCAAAAGTGGCGCTGATGGGGTTTATGTGGCGATATTGCCGAAGCTGCGGCTTGGGATTGCGCTGAAAATCATGGATGGTGCAGCGCGTGCAAAAGAAGCAGCGATCACATCGCTTTTGCTGCGTGTGGGGGCGTTGGAGGCGGGTCATCCGGTAGCAAAAGACCGGCTGGGCGTTGATTTGCGCAGCAGACGGGGATTGCGGTTTGGTGAGCTGCGGATTTCTGACGGATTTTCGGGGCGCTAGAAAAGGGTAAAGCCCCTGTCAGGGCGACAGAGGCTTGATCCTCACTCGCAAGCGCCCCGGACAGGGGTCATTTGGGGGGCTAAGCAACCGCCCGTCCGGGGTTTTGTCGACTCGCAACAATGACTGTATGCAAGGCAATCTGGGCGGCGGTTGGGAACAATCGTGACCCTGCCTCGGTCATTCCATGGCTGAAATCAGACAACGGCATTTTGCACCAAAGACTTGATTTGCGCGAAAGCACCGTTAAACTTTTTGCATGACCATCCAAGTCCCGACGACGTTTTCGCAAAATACCCAAGCGACCGAACAGGTCAGCTTTGACCGACGCGAGTTTTCGGTGATCCTTGGCCTCTATGGACGGATGGTTGCAGCAGGCGAATGGCGCGACTATGGCATTTCGTGCCTTCGCGATATGGCAGTGTTTTCAGTGTTTCGGCGGACTGCTGAATTTCCGCTATACCGAATTGAAAAACGGCCAAAGCTTCGGGCCAAGCAAGGCATGTATGCCGTGGTAGCGATGGACGGCCAGATTTTGCGCCGGGGGCATGATTTAGCGGCGGTCCTGCGGGTTTTGGATGGCAAGTTTCTGAAAGCAGTGGATTAAAGCACCCTTCGACGCGCGATAATCGGGCCACCACCTTGATCTATGATGCGTTTGATGGCCGACCGGGTGTTTTCCATCACCACAGCCATGAAAGCGGCGGTGGCATGGATCATAAAATCGGCGTTCATGCATAGGGCGACGTGACCATCCCAGAACAGCAAATCCCCGCGTTTGAGCGCCGCTTTTTCAGAAATGGGTTTGCCCAGCGATTGTTGCAGATCAGAATCGCCGGGGCAGCTTTGCCCCACCGACATCAGGCAGGCTTGTACCAGACCCGAACAATCAAGCCCGGCGCGGCTGTTGCCGCCCCATAGGTACGGCGTGCCAAGATAGGTTTGTGCGATGGCGACCGGGTCTTTGTGCCAATCGCCGATGGGTTTTAGATGCAGGGTCGGCACAAAACCGCGGGTGGTTTCGGTGAATTTTCCGCTTTCGCCCAAAGCGGTCAGGCGCGCGCCAAGGGTTAAGGCCCCGTTTTCTTTGACCTTGATGTTGGCGTCAGGGTAAAGCGTGGTCATTGGCGCTGCGACCCAGTGGGTGGGCGTTTCGGCGGGGCCAAGGGTGGTTTCGGGCAGATAGCCACAAAAGCCGTCTTTGGTGGCTTGGCCGAAAGCGTAGCCTTCAAAGCGGTCGATGATGGTGAAGTGATCGCCCAGCAGCAGTTGGCGTTCACGTTTGCCGCCGGGGCTAGCCAACAGGTCGGTCAAGGGATGGATTAGCTGCGCGGGCTCCCCTTGGGTAAAGCGCGGGGCGGTGATTTTGCCACGCAAGGATTCGAGGGCGGCGCGGGTATTGGCAGGCGTCATGCGCCGGTCGGTCATAGCTTAAACACCGTCTCGATGGCCGACAGCAGCGCCCGCGCGCCTTGGCCGACACCGCCTTTCGGGCGGGCGGGGGCGTCGGCGGGGCTGTGGCCGTAGATGTCGAAATGCACATAACGCGGGCAGGATACAAACCGGCGCAGGAATAATGCGGCGGTGATCGACCCTGCAAAGCTGCCCGCAGGGGCGTTATCAAGATCGGCTATTTTGGGTTCTATCATAGGTTCGTAGGGGGCCCAGAATGGTAGACGCCAGACCGGATCGCAGGCACCAGGGGCGGTGGCTGACAGGGCTGCGGCGAAAGCCTCGTCATCGGTGTAGAACGGAGCGAGGTCTGGGCCGACAGCAACACGGGCTGACCCGGTCAGTGTGGCCATGGAGATGATGGCATCGGGGCTTTCTTCATCCGCCCAAGCCAATGCATCGGCCAAAATAAGGCGACCTTCTGCATCGGTATTGTTAATCTCGACGGTCAGACCCTTGCGCGAGGTTAGAATATCGCTGGGTCGCATGGCATTGCCGGAAATGGAATTTTCCACGGCAGGCACGATGACACGCAGCTGCACAGGCAGGTTCAACGCCATGATCATATGGGCAAGGCCCATGACGGTGGCGGCACCGCCCATATCCTTTTTCATTAAGAGCATGCCGGACGAGGGTTTGATATCAAGGCCGCCGGTATCAAAACACACGCCTTTGCCGACCAGCGTCAGGCGCGGGCCGAATGTGCCCCACCGCAGGCTAAGGATGCGCGGCGCGCGCGGCGACGCACGGCCAACAGCATGAATCATGGGGAAATTTTCGCTGATCAGATCGTCGCCGACGATAACTTCGGTTTTGGCGTGGAACTGGGCAGCGAGGGTGAGGAAAGCGGCTTCAAGTTCTGCCGGACCCATGTCGGATGAGGGGGTATTGATCAGATCGCGGGTCAAAAACTCGCCCGTCGCCATTGCAATCAGACGCGCCGAGTTGCAACCATCAGGGGCTTTCAGCAAAGGTTGCGGAACGGCAGCTTTGCTGGGGCGATAGCGATCAAACCGGTAGGATGCCAGCAAGGCGGCAAGGGCCGCTTCGTCGCGCTGGGTTTGGGTCAGATTGCCATCAAGATGCCAGTTTCCGGCGGGCAGCGATTGGACTGCGCGGGCCAAACCAAGTCGGGTGCGCGCGCGTGATTTGTCGTTGCCAAAGCCTGCGATGGCGGCTTCAACAGACCCATCCGCACCCGGCAGAAGCCGCACTTCGCCCAAGGCTGCGTCAAAACTTTGCCCGGACAACCACGTTTGCCAATGGCTTGGCTGGCATGACAGCCAAGCGGCAAAATCATCGGCTGAAACCACATGCAAGGCGCGCGATGGGCTGGTGGGGTCGGCAAAGGCTGGGGTCATTTTGCGTCCGGGATGCGAGGTAAGGCCTTATAAGCCGCGCCGATTGATGCATCGAAGCGTAACGCAACCACCGCTGCCCGCAAGTCCCGGTTGGCACCCGCGCCTTAAACGGATTGATCCCGCACGTCGCGCTCAGTTGCAAGCGACCGCTCTGCGACGCGGATCAACCGCGCCCAAACGGCCGAGAATGCGGTGACATCGCTGCGATCAAAACAGGTGCGCGCGTCATCGGCGACGTGGCCAAGGCTGACCATGCCCAGATGTTCCGCCATCCGCTGCACTTTGCGCAACTGGCGTGACACATCGGCAAGATCATGCACGCGCACTTGTTGTGCCAGTCCCCCCATGGCAAGCCCAAGTTCCGCCAAAGCCCGTGTGACCACCTGTTCGGCCGCTGACGTGCCAAGATTGCGATAGATCGTGGCAATCGGTTCCGCATCCTGGCGCACCCGTTCAACCAGCGGCAACGCTGCTATATTTGTCATCTCATCACCCACTTTGTCATGTCACACCCAAGGCCCACCCTGCGCCCGCGTGCTGAAGAAAAGGTTTCCGGGCAAAAAAGAAACCCCTCGAATTTTCTGCAATTGCAGCATAGTTAGGCGTTGGACCAAAGCGAGGAGCGACCCGATGGATCAGGCCAAGCCACTGCCAGCCTATCTTGTGCAACGCTTTCTGGGGTGGCGAGCAACGGCCTATCAAGACAACAAAGCGTGGTTTCGCAGGCTTGCGGAAAGTGGCCAGCACCCACGCGCGATGGTGATTTCGTGCTGCGACAGCCGGGTGCATGTAACCTCGATTTTTGGCGCAGATGAGGGCGAGTTTTTCATTCACCGCAATGTCGCCAATCTGGTGCCGCCCTATAACCCCGATGGTCAGACGCATGGCACGTCGGCGGCGGTGGAATATGCCGTCACCAGCCTTGGCGTGGCGCATATCGTGGTGCTGGGGCATTCAAACTGTGGTGGCGTGAAAGGGTGCCATGATATGTGTTCCGGGCTGGCGCCCGAGCTGGAAGAAAAATCATCTTTTGTAGGCCGCTGGATGGATATTCTGCGCCCGGGCTTTGACAGGGTCGCGCATGTGCCTATCGCCGACCGCCCGCGAGCCCTAGAAAAAGAGGCGGTGGTGGTCAGTTTGGAAAACCTGATGACATTCCCCTTCGTGCGCGCTGCGGTGGAAGATGACCGTCTGACCCTGCATGGATTGTGGACCGATACCGGGGCTGGCGGGCTGGAGCAGTATGAACCGGCACAGGGTGGCTTTTCGGCTATTTGACCCTGACATCTGATGCGAAAGCGGTAATGGAGACGGCGATTTGCAAGACATTCTGACTCTTGCAGGGGATAACCTGCTAACGCCAATGATCCTGTGCTTTGTGCTGGGTCTGGGTGCCGCATTGGCCCGGTCTGAATTGACCGTGCCAGAGGCAGCGGCCAAGGCGCTTTCACTGTACCTGCTGTTTGCCATCGGGTTCAAAGGCGGGGCAGCTGTAGAAAGCCATGGGCTGGACGTGCGGCTTTTGGCGGCATTGGCTGGCGGGGTGGCCCTGTCTTTTGCTTTGCCCTTTGTGGCCTTCGCGCTGTTGCGGCTGATCACCCGTCTGTCGGTGACCGATGCTGCAGCAGTCGCAGCGCATTATGGATCAATATCTATCGTCACCTTCGTGACAGCGACATCGGTCTTGACGGCACGCGGCATCGAATTTGAGGGCTATATGGTGGCCGTCGCCGCCGCGATGGAGGCCCCTGCAATCGTATCGGCCCTGTGGTTGGTATCGCGGCGGGGTGGGGCCGCGCCAATGGATGCAGGGTTGTGGCGCGAGATTTTGTTAAACGGGTCTATCGTACTTTTGGTTGGGTCATTCCTGATTGGCCTGATCACTGGCGCAGACGGCATGGCGCGGATTGATAGCTTTATCGTGTCGCCGTTCCAAGGGGTTCTGTGCCTGTTTTTGCTGGATATGGGGCTTGTTGCCGGGCGGGGGCTTCGCACGTCCCGCGGTGTTTTGAGCTTGGGCGCGGTCATCTTTGGCGTTTTGATGCCACTGGTGGGGGCTATGGCGGGGCTTGGCATGGGGATGGCGCTTGGCCTGTCAGTTGGCGGGTTGGCCTTGATGATGACATTGGCCGCATCCGCCAGCTATATCGCGGTGCCCGCGGCAATGCGGGTCGCACTGCCAGAAGCGAACCCTTCGGTTTATCTGACGCTGTCGTTGGGGGTAACGTTCCCCTTTAACCTTGTGGTCGGCATCCCGCTTTA
>JANOFE010000248.1:0-38077 GCA_031413495.1 Pseudorhodobacter sp.
TGCACCGGTATGGCGTCTTACCTGCGCATAGCACCGGAAGCCGGGTCGATTGAGGTGGGTAATATCTGTTTTGGCCCCGCTTTGCAGCGCACACGCGCCGCAACTGAAGCCATGTATCTGATGATGAGGTGGGCGTTTGAGGCGGGCTATCGGCGCTATGAATGGAAGTGCAACGCGCTGAACATGCCGTCGCGGCGCAGCGCACAGCGGTTGGGGTTTTCCTATGAAGGGATTTTCCGGCAGGCAGTCGTGGTCAAGGGCCGCAACCGCGATACGGCATGGTTTGCAGCAATCGACAAAGAATGGCCCGCCCTGCGAGAGGCGTATCAGGCGTGGCTGTCACCGTCGAATTTTACCGATGCTGGCAAACAACGCGAGTCGTTGGCCGATCTGACGCGGTTGGTGCGGGCGGCGTCCGATCCGCTGCTGTAAGGGCGGTGGCCGATGCAGGGTGAATGGGAAAATTTTTGTGCTGATCTTGGGTCTTCACAAAACCGATCTGTCAAATGGGTTTTTATGGCCGTTGATGCGGGCCGCCAAAAGCTGACACAAGCGGTCTAAACCTTTGACATCGGCCATATCCTGCGCCGCTGCGGCAAGTGCGGGATCATTGGCACTGCGGGCAATCCCGGTGACGAACCCCGCAAGATAGCGGCGTTGCACATCGGTTGGATTGGACTTTACCAGATCGGATGCTTGTTCCAGATCGTTCTGCAGTGCCAGCGGGTCGGCTATGATTGGGGCACTTGCGGTGGTGGTGGCTGCGCGGTCTGCCCGATCTGGCAGGTGGCGCAAAATTGCGTCCTGAAACGCCGCAAGATTGGGAAACGGCTTGTCTATAAAATCCTGCGCGCCTGCTGCAATCGCCTCGGTCCGGGTGCCGGGATCGCCGCTTATGGCGATGACAATCGGCCCTTTTGGGTGCATCTTTGCAAGATCGCGGATCAGCGTATCACCGCGGCCATCCGGCAGGCCCATATCAACCAACATCACGTCGGGACGGTAAACCCGCAAATGCGCGTAGGCGGCTTGAAGCCTGTCCACCCGGCGAAGGCGCGCGCCAGAGCGTTGGCACATCAATCGCAGCGCATCGGACGCAAATCTGCTGTCTTCGACGGCAAGCAGTGTCAGCCCCTGCAACGGCAGAACCGACCGCGCCGGAACGACGTGCGCCACGGGGCCTTGAAGAAAGCGATCTATCAGGGAAAGGGGCGGCATTTATCTGCTCCGGCAAGGGGAGCGGTCAGTTTGATTTAAAAGACCTAAGGACTGGTAAATGACACCAAGCCGTATCCGCCCCGCCTGCGGCTATGCAGCCCCTTGTCTGGGTGCGGATGCCGAAGCATAAGTGGACCAGCATTAAACGGGGGACCACCATGATTGGCCGACTGAACCATGTGGCCATTGCGGTGCCGGATCTGGCGGCGGCGGCGGCGCAGTATCGCGGCACGCTGGGCGCACAGGTTGGCCCTGTGTTGGATCAGCCCGACCATGGCGTGCAAGTGGTTTTCATCGAATTGCCGAACACCAAAATCGAACTTTTGGCCGTGCTGGGCGACGCGTCACCGATCCAGGGGTTTCTGGATAAAAACCCGTCCGGTGGCATTCACCATATCTGTTATGAGGTCGTCGATATTCTGGCTGCGCGTGATCATTTGATGGCATCGGGCGCGCGGGTTCTGGGCGGCGGGGTGCCAAAAATCGGCGCGCATGGCAAACCTGTGCTGTTTCTTCACCCCAAGGATTTTGCTGGAACTCTGATCGAATTGGAACAGGTCTGATGACCATCACTGCCGCCATCGTGTTGTTTTCCATCACCTGGTTCATGGTATTTTTCTGCGTGCTGCCCTTGCGGTTTGTCAGTCAGGCCGACGCGGGCGAGGTGGTTCCCGGCACGCCGAAATCGGCGCCAGCGGGTGATGTGGTGGTGCGCAAGGCCAAGATCACGACGGTGGTTGCGATTGTGGTTTGGGCGGCTTTGTGTGCGATCATCCTATCGGGCTGGATCACCGTGCGCGATTTTGATGTGATGGGCCGGATGCCGCCAGAAACAGGTGCATCCGACTAAGCCGTTCAGGCAGATTGCCAATCGATCAGCTTGGTTAAATCCGGGCGCGGGCGGTCTGGGCCAAGGTTGGTTTCGGTGGCGATATGAACCATTCCGGCAATCGTTTCTGATGACGTCAGCCCAAACGCCGCCTCAACAAACCCGCGTTCATGCGACGGCCAGCCGGACAGCCAATTCGCCCCCCAACCCGCCGCCTCGGCCGCGTTCAGGATGCCAAGGCACACCGCCCCCGCAGACAGAACCTGTTCGATTTGGGGAACTTTTTCAGAGGGTTTGGGCGACGATATGACCGCAATCGCCAGCAATCCAAGATCAAACTGCCCGCGCCCTTTGGCGGTTTTTTCCGCGTCATATCCCAGCGCCTTTGCCCGCGCTTCGGCCAAATCCGCCAATCGTGCCATGGCCGCCCCGCTGATCACCGCAAAACGCCAGGGTTCCAGCTTGCCATGATCCGGCACGCGCACGGCGGCAGTCAGAATTTCGGTGATCTGAGCGGGCGATGGCACGGGTAGCGCCATGGTTTTGGCGGGGCGGGACCTGCGATTTTGCAAAAAGGTCAGGGCAGCGGGATTCGGTTTAGGCATGGTCAGCGTCCTTGCAAGATATGGGGAGGGTGAACTGGCTGCAAAGCGGCGTCCCCATTGGGTGCAATGCTGGCTGTGACGGATGTTTAGGCCAATGCGGCGGCAATGTCATCAAGCCAACTGTCCAAGAACGCATCAAACCGTGCATCCGGTTGGCGCAGGGCGAAGGTTTCGGCAAAGGGGTCTGGGGCAGTGATCTTGCTGCCGGACAACTCCTCCACCACAGCATGGCCGCAGAACGGGACGTAAACTTCGGAATAGCCGCCTTCATGGGCCAGCACCAACTTGCCGCCGCACAGGGTTTTGGCCGATTGCATCATCTGGCGCGTCATGGCGCGGAAGGTTTCCGCAGTGGCCAGCATCCGGCCCAAAGGATCAATGGCCGCGGCATCATAGCCGCAAGCGACGATGATCAGATCAGGTTTGAAGCGCGCAAGGGCGGGGATCACGATCTGGTCCATCGCGGACAGATACCCTTTGTGGCCAGTGCCGGGGGGCAGCGGGATGTTGATGTTCGCGCCAAGGCCTGCCCCGCGCCCACGGTCGGTGACAGCCCCGGTATCCATCGGGTAATTGCGGTCTTGATGCAGGCTGATGGTCAGCACATCGGGATCACCGTAAAAGATGGCCTCGGTGCCGTTGCCATGATGCACATCCCAATCGACCACAGCGATGCGCTGCGCCAGACCCGCCGCCTGCGCGGACCTGATAGCAATGGCGATGTTGGCCAGCAGGCAAAAGCCGTTCGGAAAATCTGGCAGGCAGTGATGCCCCGGTGGGCGCGACAGGGCATAGGCGTTGGGGGCGTGGCCCTGCAGCACCGCTAACACCGCGCCTGTGACAAGGCCAGCAGACAGTGCTGCCAGATCGTAGCCGCCCTTGCCAAACGGCGTGCGCAGGCCCAGCTCACCGCCTTTGTCATCGGACAGGTCTTTGAAACGGTCAAGATAGGCCGCCGGATGCACGCGCAGCAGATCGTCACGGCTGACAGGGACGGCGCTTTGTACCGCCAGATCGCCCGCAAGGCCGGTTACCTCGAGCAGGTTTTTCAACCGGCGCTTGGTTTCAGAGCTTTCGGGCAACCCACCACCCGGTTGCACCAGACCGCCGGTCGGCAGGGTGAAAGAATAGTTGCCGCCGCCATGCCAAAAGCAACGCTCGTCGGTGAAAAAGGCAGTTTTCATGGACTTGGGCCCTTGGCGGAATTGCCGTCTGCCAAGCCTAATGCAGGCGGATGGTGACCCGCCAGCGCAATCTTGGCTGTCCTGAAGCCGATGTTGGCGCGGGGGCGGGCTTGTGCTACGGGCGTGGGCCACCTCCCGATACCCTCCTTGAAACAGAAAGGTTGCCCCTTGCCCGTATCCGCCCCGTTTGCCCTGATGGTTGTTGTTATAACGGGCATCGGCCTTGCCACCCAAGCCCTGATCAACGCCGCCCTTGGGCGCAGTTTGGGCAGCCCGATTGCGGCGGCGGCAGTGTCTTTTGGTGTGGGGCTGGTCGTTCTGATCGGGCTGACGCTGGTGGTCAGCGGTCCGCAAACCTTTGCAAAACTGGGTGTGACGCCGGGATGGCAATTGCTGGGCGGGCTGCTTGGGGCATTTTATGTGTCAGCCGTGCTGTGGGGTGTTTCCACGCTGGGTGTGCTGTCGACCATGGCCGCGCTGATCCTGGGGCAAATGGTGGCGGCGTTGCTGCTTGATGGCAATGGCCTGTTTGGCCTGCCCGTGCAGGCGCTGACGCCACAGCGGATTGCGGCGGCGGGGCTGGTTGCGGCGAGATTGGTGTTGTCGCGCATCTAACGCGGCTTTGGTGCGATCCGGTAGCTGCCTTCCGGCAGGTTCAGGGCGGCGGCAAGATCTGCCACCTGCACCAGCGAAAGCGTCAGGCGCAGGGGTTCATCGCTGCGCCCGTCCACTTGGGTGATGGTCACACAATCTTCAAACGCTTCGATGATGACGTCCTGTTGCAGGGCGATGCTGCCCTCATCAACAAGGGTGATCACAGTGGCGTCAAAATCGTGCTCGATGGTGAACATACGGCCAAGGTTAAGGTGACGATCCCAAAGGCTCAAGCGTTTTACGCGGGCCGGGTGAACTTGCTGTGACCGGGGCTGGTCTTGGCCGCGCGATTTGATAGGTAGAGGACAACAAGAAACGGAACAAAGGGCAGCATCATGGATGGCAAAATCGTGTTGGTGGCAGGCTTTTTGCTATCGGGATGCACCGGTCTTTACATGCCGATGGACCCCGCACCCTTGCCGCAGATGCAGCCCGCCGATCAGCCCGGCCAACCGACAATGACGCCGGATCAGGCAGTTGCAACCTTTGTGCAAGTGATTGAACGGGTGGAGCCGCTAGCCGAAAGGCTGTGCCTTGAGCGAACGCGGGGCATCAATTGCGATATCGAGATTGTGGTGGACGGCCGCCCAAACCAACCGCCCAATGCGTTTCAGACGGTGGACAGGGCGGGCCGGCCGATTGTGGGTTTTACCGTGGCGCTGATTGCAGACGCGCGCAACGCCGATGAGATTGCGTTTGTGATGGGCCACGAGGCGGCACATCACATTGCCGGTCATATCCCACGGCGGGCGGAAACTGCGCAAACGTCGGCCATCCTCGCGTCCGTTCTGGCGCAGGCATCCGGAGCCGGGCCAGAGGCGGTGCGGGCGGCCACATCCTTTGGTGCCGAGGTTGGATCACGCCGTTATTCCAAGGATTTTGAGTTGGAAGCCGACGCCTTGGGTGCCGAGATTGCCTTTCTCGCGGGCTTTGATCCGGTGCGGGGCGCGCAGTTCTTTTCGCGGCTGCCCGATCCGGGGGATCAGTTTTTGGGCAGCCACCCGCCAAATGCGCAGCGCCAAGCGGTTGTGGCGCAAACGGTGGCAAGTCTGCGCTGATCCTTTTGGGGTTTCTCTTGCCTAAATACTCACCTGCCTTGTCTTCGCGCCAAGGCCGAATGCCTCCGGCGGGGATATTGAGAAACAGATGAAGGCAAAGACGATCATTGCAGATTTTCTGGCCTTGCGGGTTTTGCTGGAAAGCCAACATTTGCGGCGCTAGCTTTGGCAAAAGCAAGGAGCGCGGGGATGGAGTTTCTAAAGTCAGAGATCGCACGGATCGGAAACACCGCGCGCTGGTCTTGGCAGGGGTGGACCGCGGCCTGGGCCACCGAAAAATCCTTGCGGCAATGGACGCTTGTGAATGTGATCTCGGCCCTGATGGCCGTGCTGTTTGATCTGACCGGGGCCGAGCGTGCGCTGATACTGGCGCTTGGATTGTTAATCCTTGCGGCCGAACTGCTGAACACGGCCCTGGAAGAAACCGTTGATTACATCTCCAGCGATCAAAACCCCCGTGCGGGCAAAATCAAGGATTGCGGATCGGCGGTGGTGGCGGTGACGGCGATTGCGGGCGGGGTCGCGTGGCTGGCGGTTCTGGTGGGGTGACTTCTGCTCAACGCTGCCGTCATCTTTGACGCTTTTGCCGCCGTTTGTGCATCTGGTACAGCACTGGGGCCAGTAGGCTATCATACAGCGTGACTGCCGCGGCACCGATGAACGGCCGCCCTGTCAGGCGTGCCAGCCACCGCAGGTGCGGTATCTCGCCCCAAAGCGCGCGAAAGGCGGGGATCCCCGACAGCAGTTTGCCATTGTGAAAGACATGCAACCTACGCGCGGCCTGATCAGGGCTGATGCCCCAGCGTGCCGCCTGGTCCAGCGTGTCAAACTGCAAAGGCAAGCCATCCATGATCGCCCGCTTACGGTAGGCGTCAATCTCAAAGCGGCACACCGGGCAGGTATGGTTGTACAGAACGCGGGTGTCTTCCATGAGGGGGAGGTAGGTTTGATCCCGCCTGCAACAAGGCCCGCTGACCGCGAATAATTGCCACTACAGTGCCTTGTGCGAGCCGTCACAGAACGGTTGGTTTGCCGTATGCTTGCAACCGCACAGATAGGCCGTCTTGGTCGCTTCAGCGGTGAACTTGACCGGCGTCAGGGTCGTGACCTTGTGCGACCCATCACAGAACGGCTGGTTGCCCGACTGCCCACAGGCGCACCAGAAATAGCTTTTGCCCGCCTCCAGATCAACCTTATAGGGATTTTTCTGCGCAATCTGCGGTGCATCTGACATCGGGCTTACCTTTCCGGTTGGCTGGGGCTGATGAAAAGGCCAAGATGCGGCATGGGTCAAGCGGGAGAATTGGGGGAGGGGTGTAGGTCGGGGCGTGAAACGACATGTTGCACCAGAGTCAGGGCAGGGCCCGACCTACGGGAAATCGGGGAAAGTTGCGTTCCGGGCTTATACTGACTTGGGACTATTGGAATAAAATGCCCATCGGGCAACACCCACCAATGTTTGCTTCGGCGGAATGAGATTCGCTCGGTTTTCGAGGGTCGCACTAAAAAAGTCTTCATGGCTCTAATATGATGAACTTTTCCGAGACCAGTACCCCAAATACTGCAGACAGATATCCAGACTCCGTTTCCGACAATCTGCTGGCCCCATCAATCGGACGGAACTCAGACAGGTCTAGAGCGAACGCTGCCATCGCGCAGAGATGGGTACCAAATAGATGCCGTGCGAAAGGGGCATTAAAGGAATGATCAATATTTCCAATTTTCGGATTGACGACGTGCGACAGTAGTTCGTGCGTGGACAAGTGAGCTAACCCTGTCAACTGACTGTAGGTCCGGCCCAAATGTCGAAGTGCCTTTAATCTTGGTGTTTCGCTGTCGCGCTGTTTGCCTTGCCTAATCCCGCGCAAACCCTCGACGGCCTCGATCTCCATTCTGACAAGCGCCGCTGCCTGAGCGTACAGGCCGTTCGATATGCAATACTCGACCGCATGAATGCCTTGGATAAATGCAGTGTGGATGGTTGCTCGCCTAAGCTTGTCCTGAACATTTTCTGTTGGATACGCTCGATCAAGACGACCAGAAATAGATGCGATACATGAGGTAGCGGCTTCGTTCGCTGCTCCAAGGATTCCGAGAACACTTGGCCAGTTGTTTGCGCAGTCAGTTCTTCCGCGCTCCATTCCATCCCGTAAGATTTTTGCGTAACCTAGGAAATCAGACGAACCGAGATCACTCACCCCAACCGGCCCCACAAATCATACTCTCCCGCGTCCTCGACTGTGACCGAAATGATATCGCCGGGCAGCAGTTCCTCAAATCCTTCGTCGATGAACAGGTTGCCATCAATCTCTGGCGCGTCGGCTTTGGTGCGGCAGGTAGCACCTTCCGCATCGACCTCATCCACGATCACCTCTAGCACTTTGCCGACTTTTTTGGCCAGTTTAGCTTCGGAAATAGCCTGAGCTTTTTCCATATACCGATCCCAGCGCTCCTGCTTCACTTCGGTGGGCACATGGTCGGGCAGCGCGTTGGACCGCGCGCCAGCAACGTTTTCATACTGAAAACATCCCACGCGGTCTAGTTGCGCCTCGTCCATCCAATCCAGCAGGGTTTGAAATTCATCCTCGGTTTCGCCCGGATAACCCACAATGAACGTCGAGCGCAGGGTGATATCGGGGCAAATATCCCGCCAGGCGGCAATCTCATCCAAGGTGCGGGCGGCGGCAGCGGGGCGGGCCATGCGGCGCAAAACGCCCGGATCGGCATGTTGGAACGGGATGTCGAGGTAGGGCAAAATCAACCCCTCCGCCATAAGCGGGATCAGGTTGCGGACATGCGGGTAAGGGTACACGTAATGCAGCCGGACCCAGGCCCCAAGCGACCCCAGATCGCGGGCAAGATCGGTGATATGGGCGCGGTGATCGCG
Organism: Pseudorhodobacter sp.; assembly: GCA_031413495.1. Lineage (GTDB taxonomy): Bacteria > Pseudomonadota > Alphaproteobacteria > Rhodobacterales > Rhodobacteraceae > JACMNW01. Next base: position 8,436 of record JANOFE010000248.1, read on the forward strand.
GTCGGTCGCGTGCTTCATATCGACGCCGTAAGCGGAGGTATCTTGGCTGATCACCAGCAGTTCCTTGACGCCAGCCTGCACCAGCTTTTCCGCCTCGCGGATCACGGCGTGGGCTGGGCGGGACTGAAGTTTGCCGCGCATATCCGGGATGATGCAGAACTTGCAGGTGTGGTTGCAGCCCTCGGCGATCTTCAGATAGCTGTAATGGCGCGGGGTCAGGGTGACGGCGGAGGCTGGCAAAAGGTCGATGAACGGGTCGGGTTTGGCGGGCACGGCTTTGTGGACGGCATCGAGAACCGCCTCGTATTGATGCGGGCCGGTGACGGCCAAAACTTTGGGGTGCGCGCCGGTGATGTATTCAGGTTCCGCCCCCAGACAGCCCGTCACGATGACGCGGCCGTTGGCGGACAGGGCCTCGCCGATGGCTTCCAATGATTCCGCTTTTGCAGAGTCCAGAAATCCGCAGGTGTTCACGATCACGGCGTCGGCGCCGGCATAATCGGGGGAGATTGCGTAGCCTTCGGCCCGCAGGCGGGTGAGGATCCGCTCGGAGTCAACGAGGGCTTTCGGGCAGCCGAGGGAAACCATCCCGATGGTCGGCTGGCCGGGGCGGGCAGCCTCGCGAAAGGTCGGCTTCGGCGCGAGATCGGGGCGGAGGTTGGGCGGGTTCTGGGTCATGGAGGGCGGTATACAGGCCGGGGGGGCTTGGGGGAAGGGGGGAGTCTTTGGGGGTCCGTTGGGGTGGGTAACACGCGTGTTATGGGGGGTAAGGCGTTGATTTTGTTGGGGAGTGGGGCGGGTGTTAAGGGGTTGTTAGCGGTTTAGGGGGGAAGGGTAACACGGGGGTTGTTTGGGCATTTCTTCACGGTACAGGATGGTGGTTGACGACATTCTTGAGGCGCTTATGGTTGTTGTTGAAACACGGGAATTAAATAGAACAGGCAGCGCAATCAGACTAATGCCCTAAGACTTTTAATGCTAACAGGAAGGAATCCGAGTTGAGCTGGTGGAAGCAGGAATTTTCTAAACATGTGGGCTTCGTTTTAACTGAGTTAAAAAAGCAGCGAAAATTTGGTGCTGATGGATCAGTGTATTTAACTGGCGGGCGAGATGGTGCTTTTGGGCTTCAGCCATGGCTCAGATCCGCCCTGAATTTGGAAGTATCCAACTCTTACAAGAACCAGCTTGTTAGAAACGTCATTTTTTCTGTTGAACTTTCTGAGAATTTTGATGAGAAACTGTTCTGTAAGGCATTAAACAAGGAAAACGAACGCCTTAGACGAAGTAAATCTGAATACAGGGTTGTCTTTCCCATATTTGGAATTCCTAGTTACATTGAGTTACCTGAAAGCATCCAGTGTAGGAACACTACAATTTCTTTTCATAGTAAACTTGACTCCATAGATTATCTCAAGTTCGTGCAGGAATTTCGCGAAAAACAACAGAAGGATCATCCAAACTTCTTTGATGATGATTGTAAAAGTACCCTCCGAGAATGTAGTTATTTTACCGCTCTTTGCTCTGCGATTTCGGCGTTTGAGGCGCAAGAAGTTGCGTCCATGGCAGTCCAGATATATTTGGGAATGATCAACTTTACATTGAATGCGCCAAAGTTTTCGCAGTGGACCATAGGCGGGAAAGCAGGCTCAAGGGCCTTAAATGACGTATTGGTCGGCCCACACATTACCGTTCATATGGCTGATGGTCACCCGGCATCTGAGGCATTCTGGTATGATCCTTGGGTAGAGCCGCGCAATGTGTCTCAAAAGGACAATAGACAAGGGACCGTTCTTAAAAAGAACCTACTTCATCTAATAGAAATAATGGAAAGTTCGAAATGGCGCGAGTTTGCAGAGAATACACTGATACGATACAATCAAGCATTCTCAGAGAGCCATCACGAAAGTGCCCTTCTGGCGGGATGGCGAGTTCTGGAGTATGCTGCAGGTGATCGAAACTCAGATTTTGATCGGTATATAGACCGAGCCGCAAACTGCACTGCATATCGGGAGGAAATGATAATAGCTGGTCAGCACCTCAAATATTTGAGGAATAGCTTTGCGCATGGTCATATAAGTGAGGTCGATGAAAGTGAAGCGATGGTATTTGAATTGCAACGTTTTCTCAGGCCGCTACTTAATCAGATACTCTTTATGAGGCATGGTGAAATTGAGACGAAGCAGGACTTATGGGCACTTCTAGATCTTCCAGAAAGCCAAGAAATGCGAAGAGAACTGCAGTATGATGCACAGCGAAGGTTAGAGTTGCACTCAGTAGCCCAAAAATTCTTTCGCGACGAAACTAAGTAGCAACCGAGTCTGAGCGTGCAATAATTGTGCAGTGACCGTGCCTTTTGAAAATGTTCGAAATTCAGAATGCAGCGTGGTAGTTGGGCAACGGTTGTGGTGGCGCGAGAGTCGGGGCAGGCCCCGACCTACGGGTGCCATCCCGCCCAATTCCGTGATCCCCCTCAACCCCAACCCGCCCAGCCTTTTGGAACTGTTACTTGCCGCGAGGCGTTGTCCGGCGCTACACTTAGCGTCAAAGACACAAGGAGCATCATCATGCGGTGGATCATTCGGGTGGCGATGGCGCTTTTGGTGTTTGCGCTGATCCTGATTGGCGCGGTTTTCCTGATCCCGGCGGAGAAGGTGGCGGGGTTGGCGGCGCGGGAGTTTTCGAAAATTACCGGGCGGGAGTTGGTGATTTCCGGCTCGGTTCGGCCCAGTTTTTACCCGGTTTTGGGGGTGAAAACCGGCCCGATTTCGGTGGCGAATGCGGATTGGTCTGACGAGGGGCCGTTGTTGCAGGCGGCGTCGATGGAAATTGCGGTGGATATCACCGCGCTGATGGGCGGCGATGTGCGGATAACGGGTCTGCAGGTGACCGATCCGGTGATCGTGCTGGAGCGCAATGAGGCGGGCCTTGCGAATTGGGACTTCCGGGCAATATCGGATGGTGGCGGCACCGCGGGGCCTGCGACGCCGGGGGCGGGCACGCCGTTCACGCTGGATCTTGCCGCGCTGTCGGGCGGCAGTTTGCGGTTCATCGACCATGCGGCGGGCAGGGTGGTGGAGGTGGAGGCAATCGAGGCCGAAGCGCGGGTGCCGGATTTCAACGGTGCGGCAACGGTGACGGGATCGGCGCGGATCAGCGGGCAGGATGTGGCGATCAGTGGCACGATTGCGGAATTTGCGCCGTTTCTGGCGGGGCGGTTGGTGTCGGTTACCGCCGCAGCACAGGCCGGGGCGGCGGATGCCCGCTTTGATGGCCGCATGAGCCTTAGCCCGATGGCGGCAGAGGGGGCGGTGGCCGCCGATCTGGGCGATATGGCGGCGCTGTTCGGGCTGGCGGGGATGGACGGGCCGGATTTGCCGCAGGGGCTTGGGGCCGGGTCGATTGGGGTTGACGGTGCGGTCACCCTGACGCCGGAAGGGTCGGTGCATCTGCGGGGTGGGGTGATCAGCCTTGATGGCAACCGGCTGACCGGCGATCTTGATCTGGTCACGGCGGGGGATCGCCCGAAGCTGTCGGCCAAACTGGTGGCGGGGGACTTGGTGCTTGCCGGGGTTGCAGAGGCCGGTGGTGGTGGTGGTGGCGCAGGGGCTGCCTCTGCTACGGGCTGGTCAGACGCGACCATCGATGTATCGGCGCTGGGGGTGATGGATGCAACGGTGGCGCTGACCGCTAGCGCGATTGATTTTGGCGCCGCAAAAGTAGGGGCCACGCGGCTGTTGATGACGCTCGAGCGCGCCCGCGCCGTGTTTGATCTGCGCGAGCTGGCGGTTTATGGCGGCGAGGTGACCGGCGAATTTGTGGTCAACGGCCGCAAGGGGCTGTCTGTTGGCGGCGATCTGCGTTTTGCGGGGATTGCGCTGCAACCAATGCTGAGCGCGCTTGCTGGCTATGACCGGTTGACGGGCACCGGCGATGTGGCGGTGAAATTCCTTGGCGTTGGCAATTCTGAAGCGGCCTTGATGCAGGGATTGTCGGGGTCAGGCTCGCTGTCATTGACCAAGGGCGAGGTTGCAGGCGTCGATGTGCCAGGGATGCTGCGCACGCTGGACACGTCTTACGCAGGCGACGGGGCGAAGACCGTTTATGATGCGGTGACGGGCAGTTTTGTGATTGAGGGCGGGGTTTTGATGAATGACGATCTGCGTCTCGATGCGCCGGGGCTAACCGCCACCGGGCGCGGCACCATCGGCATTGGGGCGCGCGATCTGGATTACCGCATTCGCCCGACGGCGGTGATCAAGGGCGGTGATGCGGCCGGTTTGTCGGTGCCCCTGCTGATCACGGGCACTTGGGCTGATCCGAAATTCCGCTTGGATCTGGAAGCCATTGCGCAAGAAAAGCTGGAGGCAGAGGCCGCCGAACTGCAGGCCCGCGCTGAAGAGGCGTTGGCGCAAAAACTGCAAGAAGAACTGGGCATCGAGGCGCAGGACGGCGAAAATCTGGAAGATGCCGCACGGCGCAAGCTGGATGAGGCGATCGAGGAAGAAGCCGCCAAGGCATTGGAGCGGCTGCTCGGAAATGGCGACTGACCCGGTAAAAAGGGGCGGCCCGTGCCACCCCCAATTTCATCTGTTCTGAAATATCCGCGCCGCAGGCCATGCCGTTCAGACAGGCACCGCGACTGCCAGCTTACCGCCTGCGGTCACGCCGGGCCGACATCGGTTGAAACGCCACGCCGACATGCGCCTCACAGTACGGTTTGCCGGGCAGCGATTGCAGGCCGCAGAACCAGAAATCTTCGGTCGCGGGATCACCGATGGGCCATTTGCAGGTGCGCTCTGTCAGCTCCATCAGGGTCAGCTTTTTCGCGTGTTTTTCAACTTCGCGCACGGATGCCAACGCTTCGGGGCTGATTTCATTGGCCGATGGCTGTGGCGGCAGCGGTTGGCCTGCCGGGATAATCGCTTTGCGCATCGGGATGGGGGTGATCGTGGCGGTCGGTGCGGGGCGTTCCGGCGCGGCGGCGCGGGGGGCTGGGTCTGCGCTGCGGGCAGGTTCGCTGGCGCGCGGCGCGGGGTCGGCGCGGGGTGTGGGTGCAGCGTCATCTTCCGCCTCGGCAGCAGACCCGCCGCCCACGCGGTTTGACAGGCCAAGCCTGTGCACTTTGCCGATCACCGCATTGCGGGTGACACCGCCCAATTCCTTGGCGATCTGGCTGGCACTCTGGCCTTCGGCCCACATCTTTTTAAGCGTCTCTACACGCTCATCGGTCCAGGACATTTCGAAACTCCGGTCTGGCTGGCCGCCTTTCAGGCCGCCTTTCGCGCATTCTATCCGCGCGAGCGGCGTAGTTACAAGTGTGATGCCGGAAGATCAAGGCATTGGGCGGCAAATCCGTCTTAATCGCCACCAGCGATTGCAAGTACTGCAATAATTTGCGCCCATAATGATCAACAATTGAAGCTGGGCCTTGGGCGGGCAGCAAGACTGCCGCCAATTGCGGTTCCGTTAGCGATGTGGCCTGTGCATGTAGGCTCCGCAGTCGCAGTGCGCAGCCAAGAGTTGTCTGGCCATGCTAACAGGTGCAAGATGTCCGACTGAGAAGATATATACGGGAGACGTGATGTGGCGACATTAACAACCCCCTTGTGCCGCCTGCTTGGCATTGACCTGCCAATCATTGCGGCACCCATCACTTCGTCTGCAGAATTCGTCGCCGCAGTTTCCAATGCGGGTGGATTGGGAATTATTCAGGCGACATGGCTAAACACAAACGACCTGCGCAGAACAATCGCAGACGTACGATCCCGCACCGACCGCCCCTTTGGCGCGAATTTCGTCTTATCGCTGACAGCGGAAATCGGGCACGCCAATCTGGATGCGGCGCTGGACGAAGGCGTTGGGGTGATTTCAACCTTTTGGGGCGATCCGGCCCCGGTGATCCGGCGCATTCACGATGCGGGGGCATTGTCGCTGCATACCGTCGGATCTGCGGCAGAGGCGCGGCGCGTTGTGGATCTGGGCGTGGACTGCGTTGTGGCACAGGGGGTTGAGGCTGGCGGCCATGTTTGGGGCGATGTTGGCTCCTTGGTGTTGACCCCGGCAGTGGCCGATGCTGTGCCGGGGACGCCAGTGATCGCGGCGGGCGGCATTGCGGATGGCCGGGGATTGGCTGCAGCGCTGGCCCTTGGTGCCGAGGCGGTTTGGGTCGGCACAAGGTTGCTTTTGTCGAGGGAGTGTAAAATTCATCCGACCTACCGCGAAAAACTGATCCATGCCCGCGAGACAGATACCCTTTTGGCGAACCTCTTTGACGGGGGATGGCCAGACGCGCCAAGCCGTTGTCTGGCAAACGAAACCACTGACGCTTGGATTGCCAGCGGCAGGCCCGCGTCGGGTAGCAGGCCCAATGAGGGAGAGATTATTGCATTTGATGGATCAGGAACCCCGATACCCCGGTACGATAGTCAAGAACCCAAAGACGGGATGACGGGGACCGTCGCCGCGATGGCGATGTATGCCGGACAGGGGGTGGGATTGGCGACCACTCTTCAACCGGTCGCAGATATCCTTGCGGACATGGTGGCGGATGCCTCTATGATCTTGTCGCGCTTGTCTGGAACCTAACTGCTCCACCGCGCGCTTTCGCAAGCCAGCAAAATCTGTTTGCATTGCTTTTGCCATATGCTACCCAATCCAAATGATCACCCGGCCCCGCCAGTTTTCGCGCCCCCGACGTCAGCTCACCCGCGTCTGACGACTGATCCCGCGCATTTCGCGCAAAATCCTCCCGCTTTTCCGATCTGCTTTCGTTGACACGCCGCGCTGCCTTTGGCAGGTCTTGGCTTTGGTATAAGGACCGTCCCTATGATCCCTTCCGTTTTGCCCACCTACAACCGTGCGCCGATGGCTTTCGTGTCGGGGGCGGGGTCTTGGCTGACGGCGGAAGATGGGTCGCGTTACCTTGATCTGGGCGCTGGTATTGCGGTGAATGCGCTGGGCCATGCGCACCCGGCGCTGGTAGCGGTGTTGACGGAACAGGCGGGCAAGCTGTGGCATGTATCCAATCTGTACCGCATTCCGGAACAGGAACGGTTGGCGAATTTGCTGGTGGAAAACACCTTCGCGCAGACGGTGTTTTTCACCAATTCCGGCACCGAGGCTTGCGAGCTAGCAATCAAGATGGCGCGGAAATACTGGTATCATCATGGTCGGCCAGAGCGCACAGAAATCATCACCTTCGAGGGCGCGTTTCATGGCCGCTCGACAGGGGCCATCGCCGCGTCGGGGGCCGAGAAAATGGTCAAAGGGTTTGGCCCGTTGATGCCGGGTTTCAAAACCCTGCCTTGGGGCGACCATGATGCCTTGCGCGCGGCGATAACGGAGAACACCTGCGCCGTTCTGGTGGAACCGGTGCAGGGCGAAGGCGGCATTCGGGTGATGCCGGATGCCTGCCTGAAAGGTTTGCGCGATTTGTGCGATGACACCGGCACGCTGATGATTTTGGACGAAGTGCAATGCGGCATGGGCCGCACCGGGCGCTTGTTCGCACATGAATGGGCGGGGGTGGAGCCTGATATCATGATGGTGGCCAAAGGCATTGGCGGCGGCTTCCCGTTGGGCGCTGTGCTGGCCACGGAAAGTGCGGCGGCGGGCATGGTTGCAGGCACGCATGGATCGACCTATGGCGGCAACCCGCTGGGCTGTGCTGTGGGGGCGACGGTCGTGGAAATGATCAGCGACGATGCGTTTCTGGCCGAAGTGGCACGCAAGGGGGCGCTGTTTCGGCAGGGGCTGGAAGGCCTTGTTGCCACGCACCCCAAAGTGTTTGAGGGCGTGCGCGGGCAGGGCCTGATCCTTGGCCTCAAATGCCGGGCGGTGAATACCGATGTGGTGAAGGCGGGCTACGGCCAGCACGTGCTGACGGTCGCTGCCGCCGACAATGTGGTGCGCCTGCTGCCCGCCTTGAACATCCCGGACGCCGATATTGCGGAGGCCTTGGCACGGCTGGACCGGGCCGCAACCGATGTGGCAAGCCATGCCTGACAGCTACGCCCTGAGCCCCTTCACTGCGAATGACCTGCCGATGATGGCGGATTGGCTTGCGACCCCGCACCTGCGTCAATGGTGGGGTGATCCGGCGGAACAATTGGCGCTGGTGACCGAGGATCTGGTTAACCCGCTGATGGATCAACAGATCGGCCTCGCGGGCGGGCGTGCCTTTGCCTATCTGCAATCCTATCCCTGCCAGGCTTGGGGCGCGCCTCAGTTTGCAGACCGTGCTGAGGGCAGCCATTCCGTTGATATGTGCGTAGGCCCGCCCGACATGCTGGGCCATGGCCACGGAGCAGCAATTTTGCAGTTCTATGCCCACACCTTAATTGCGGGTGGCGCGACCGCCGTGCTGATCGACCCAGACCCTGATAACGAACGCGCCGTTCGCTGTTACCGACGAGCAGGTTTTCGTGATGTAGGCGTCCGCACAGGTGAAGACGGTGATCCGGTTTTGGTTATGCAGTTCCACCCCGATGCGACTTCCTTTTCGTAAAAATACTCTCGGGGTCCGGGGCAGACAGCCCCGGCGACCCGCAAGAAAGACTCTGAAATGAACAACTTCCTTGATATCCATACCACCTCGGCCGCCGATCTGCGGCTGATGATGAATTCCGCCCATGCGATGAAAACCGCCCGCAACGGTCGCCCCAAAGGCACGCCGGACGATGATCAACCCTTGGCGGGCCGCATGGTCGCGCTGATATTCGAGAAACCATCCACCCGCACACGCGTGTCGTTTGATGTCGGCGTACGGCAGTTGGGCGGGCAGACCATGGTGCTGTCAGGCAAGGAAATGCAGCTGGGGCATGGCGAGACGATTGCCGATACGGCGCGGGTGCTGTCGCGCTATGTAGACCTGATCATGATCCGCACGTTCGAGGAACAAACCCTGCTGGAGATGGCGGAATACGCGACCGTTCCGGTGATCAACGGGCTGACCAACCGCACGCATCCCTGCCAGATTATGGCTGATGTGATGACGTATGAGGAACATCGTGGGCCGATTGCGGGCAAAAAGGTGGTCTGGGCGGGCGATGGCAACAACGTCTGCACGTCGTTCATTCATGCGGCGGGGCAGTTCGGTTTTGACTTCACCTTCACCGGCCCCGAAACGTTGGAGCCGGAAGCCGCTGCCATTGGCTTTGCCCGCGCGCAAGGCGTGCGCATCACTATGGACCGCGATCCCGCCCATGCGGTTCAAGGCGCTGATTTGGTGGTCACCGATACCTGGGTGTCGATGCACGACCCGGAATCTGCAAAGGAACGCCGCCACAACCAGCTGCGCGGCTATCAGGTGAACGAGGCTTTGATGGCACAGGCCAAGCCCAACGCGCTGTTCATGCACTGCCTGCCCGCGCACAGGAACGACGAGGCGACCAGCGCCGTGATGGACGGCCCGCATTCGGTGGTGTTTGATGAGGCAGAAAACCGTCTGCACGCGCAAAAGGCGGTGATGCGCTGGTGTCTGGGGGTGTGATCCGTCAGGTGCGCATTCATTGCGCACAGCGCGTTTAACTGCCTAAAGGCGCGCAATAAAGGCACGTCCTACGGGCCGTTCGCCGTAACATCCAGCACCATGCGCAAATGGTTTGGCAGCACGATACCGTCCGGCAGGCTCATCGCGCGGCTTTCGACAACGGCGCGGAACCCTGTGCGGTGGTAGAACTGCACGGCTGGGTTGTCAGCCGCCACGTCTAGATGCACGGCCCGCAGGCCAAGCCTACGCGCCTTTGTCACCGCCTCGGCGATCAGGCGTCGGCCAAGGTTTTGGCCACGCATCTCCGACGCCACCACGAGGTTGAGGATAAAGAGTGCATCATCCGGCACGCGCGGAAAAAGCCACTCCATTGCGTCGTAGCCTGCCGTTAGCTGCCGCGCCGCATCTTGGTTCAGCGCCGCCAATTGCCGCCCCATCGAGGCGGTAAAGCGGGGCGTCACCTCTGCCCCGGCAAAGCTGTTGATCAGCCCGACAGGCCTATCCCCCACAAGGGCAACCCGCGACTCGTCATCTTGATTTACGCCGAAAGCGGCGGTCCATTCAGGCGGGAACAACCGACGCCAGACCGGCAAGGTGCCAAAAATGAAGCTGAAAACCGCAGGGTCGGTTTCCCAAATCAGATCGGCCAAAAGGTCGCCGCCAGCTACCTGCACCCCGTCCACAATCGAAATTGCCATGTGAAGCCCCGCTTTAGCAGAAACTCAGCCCCATCAAACTAACAGTTTTACGAAAGCGAGCCAAGGTAGGGTTCGTGCCGTTGAGGGCGGTGTGCCACACTGGGTGTACGCGAAGGCAATGGCCTCTCCCAAAATCCCCCAAACCCAGCCCCTCACGGGGGGAGGGGAGGCACAGGGTTTGCGCTGGTTGACCCCAGCCATAAGCTTTGTTCAAGCCGCCGCGTCTGCAGGTTGGCAGCACCCTAGTGCCTGAGAGATGGCGAATTTACGTCCTGAACACCCGCTCGCGGTCTAAACTGTGCTAGAGTAAGCAACGCAATTCCAAATACAGGAGCATTGTCATGTTGCCATTCTCTTTCCCAGCAACGAACGCCACATCCCCTTTTGCAGCAATGAAATCCAGTCATCCTTGCCTTCGGGTGCCTGACCGCCAGCAGGCTATGGACTGGTATGCGCGCGTGTTCGATTTTCGGGTCGTAAAGGAATGGTCAGGGCCAAATGGTATTGAACTGGCCTATTTGGCAGCACCTGGCGACAACGGATCTTTGATCGAAATCATCGGCGGCAACGCGACGGATGACGGGTCCGCCTTGCCAGCCGACTTTTGGGAGACCTTAGGGCCTTGCGGCTATCACCATTTTGCGTTCTCGGTCCCAAGTTTCGAGCGCGCATTTGCGACACTACGTGAGCGGGGGGTGAAAGTGTACGAAGGGCCGTTCGAGGTTCCGGAATTGGGGTACAGCGTGGCTTTCGTCGCTGACCCATGGGGCAATCTGATAGAATTGGTGGAACTGCCGGACTAGCGTGGGACACCAAGGTCGGTTCCGACGACCCCGGCCCTCGCAGGCGTGCTTGGGCGTTCGCCGGAAAAACGGTCCACTGGACCGTTTTCTGGTCCGGCTCACCCCACTCGATGCTTCAGCACGACCGGCAGGACTAGGTCTTCCTCATCTGTCAGGTGGCGCACCAACAGGCGGTCGAAGTCGGTAAGGTCGGTCAGAAAGCGGTAGACAGCTTCACGCTGGCGGGCCCCATTGGGTTCACCCAGCACCGCATTCGCGCCTTTGGCAAACCGGTCGATCAGCGCGTGCAAGGCATGGTGGTCGGCGTCCAGCATCTGAAACCCGCGTGCAATGCGAGGTTCCAGCCGGGCGAGCTCGGGGAAATACGCGTCATCCTCGATCTGGTGATGGCCGATCAGGTCACTGAGGAACCGAGAGCCAAGCCGCTGCAGGCGCTGGCCATGGGCGTCCGGGGCAAGCTTGCCGTCTATCCGGCCTTGCGTGTCGGCGGTAAGCGTCGCCAGCAACTGGCGAAAGCCAAGGTGGCGGTCCAGCCAGAACGCGGCCAAACCGTTGAAATCGCGGTGGTCCGGCCAGCCTGCGCGGGGATAATCCGCAAGGATCAGGCGGAACTCGGACGGCAATTCGGAGCGGGTGGCAAGGGAAAGGTCTGTCATCACCTTGATCTGGCGGGTGCGGCGACACTTGGCAAGGGGACGCGGCGCCGAGTTAGCATTTGACTTGCAGAGGCGTTGGTGGCCGATGCTGTCAAGGCGCGGGCGATGGTTTGAGCGGCGTGCAAAAGGTCCGGTGCGAAGGTGATGCAGTGCCCTTGCAAAGGTAGAGATGCTGCGCTTTTCGGTCATGGAAATTGACTTTGATCCTTGCTGGGTGCAGCCTTTGCCACATTGAACAAAGTCATTGGTATGGGGGCATCTGATGCGCAACACACACGAGATTAGCCTTGATCCGGAAGATTGGGCCACGCACCGCGCGCTTGCGCACAAAATTGTCGATGACGCGGTGGATCATCTGGCCAATTTGCGAAACAGGCCTGTTTGGCAACCAATGCCGCAAACAGTGCGTGCCACCTATCTGACGCCCGTGCCGGATGGCCCCACGCCTTTGGCGGATATCTACACGCAGATGCGCGAAAACCTGCTGCCCTATCCGATGGGCGGCATTCATCCGCGGTTTTTTGGCTGGTATATGGGGGGATGCAATTTCACTGGGGCGTTGGGTGATTTCATTGCCGCGATTGAAGGGTCTAACCTTGGTGGCGGCGATACGGCTGCGGTGGCGACAGAAATTCAGGTGATCGGCTGGCTGCGCGGCATGATGGGGTTTCCCGATACCGCCAGTGGCACGCTGACAAGCGGTGGGTCGATGGCGAATATGGTGGGCCTGACGGTGGCCCGCAATGCGATGGCGGGCGTCGATGTGCGGGTGGATGGGGTGATCAATCTTCCGCAGCCGTTACGATTTTATGCGTCAGACCAAGTGCATTCGGCGCATCAGAAATCTTTGGAGGCGCTGGGTCTTGGTAGCAAATCCTTGCGGCTTGTGCCCGTGGATGCCGATTACCGGATGGATATTGCGGCACTGAAGCGGATGATCGCCGAAGACCGCGCGACAGGGTATCGCCCGGCATGTGTGATCGCCACGGCGGGCAGCACCAACACTGGCTCGATTGATGATCTATCCGCCATTGGTGCGTTTTGCCGCGCCGAAGGGATCTGGTTCCATGTCGACGGCTGCATCGGCGCTTTGGTCAGGTTGGCCCCCGACAACCGCCATTTGGTGGCGGGGATAGAGGATGCGGATTCACTTGCCCTTGACCCGCATAAATGGCTGCAAACCCCGTTTGAATGTGGTTGTGCCCTGATCCGCGATGCGGACGCGCACCGGGCCGCGTTCACAGTGCATCCGGATTATTTGCAAGAGCAAACCAGAGGTGTTGCGGCGGGGGAGTTTTTTGGCGACTACGGCTATGAGCTGTCACGCGGATTTAAGGCGTTGAAATTGTGGATGTCACTGAAAGAACAAGGCGTTGCTAAGTTCGGCGCACTGATTGATCAGCATATCGCGATGGCGCAATATCTGGAGCGCCTTGTGAGTGCTGATGCAGGACTGGAATTGATGGCCCCGGTGGCGATCAACATCGTGTGTTTTCGCTATGTGGGCAAAGGCGGCACTGAGGCGGAATTAAAGGCGCTGAACACCGAGATCATGATGCGGATACAAGAAAGTGGCATGGCGGTTGTGACCGACACCACCTTGAAAGGCCGCCATTCCCTGCGTGCAGCCATCGTCAATCACCGGACCAGACGCGAGGATCTGGATATCACGATCCGCGAAGTGCTGCGCTGGGGGCGGGAATTGGATGGCTGATCAAACCGGGTCTTCCCGCGCGTTTTGACAGGTGAAACAGTCTTCTGCTGAAAAGGACAACATCATGCGGTTTTTGTTCACCTCCACCAGCGGTGCCGGACATTTGCAGCCGTTGTTGCCCTATGCGCGGATGTTGGTGCAGCGTGGACATGAGGTGCGGATTGCGGCCCCGATCAGCGTGGCCGCAACGTTGGACAAGGCCGATCTTATGCACGTTGCTTTGGATGACCCCGACGATGTTGCCGTGAAAAACGTGATGGGCCGGATGGATGCCGCATCCGCAGATGCCGCGATGCCGATTGCCATTCAAGAGATATTCTATGGCATTCAGGCCCGCACTGTGCTGCCCGGAATACAGGCCGCGATCAGGGACTGGCGGCCCGATCTTGTGGTGCGCGAAGCAGCCGAGCCGGCGGGGGCCATCGCGGCAGAGGCGGCACGCATTCCTCATGCCCGTGTCGATGTGCACAACCCCGAGGTCGAGGCGATGTTCATTCGCGTTGGTGCGGGGCCGATTGATGCGCTGCGCGTCAGGGCAGGGTTGTCTGCAGATGGAGGTGCAGCGTTGCGAGCAGAGCCGGTATTCACCGCGTTTCCGCAGGCTTTGGACAGCACGTCACCGCCAACTCCGCCCTTTCGGGTGCGTACTGACGCCCCAAGCGGTGCCCGCCCGATGAAGGCAGATGTGCCTTTCATTTACATCACGCTTGGCACCGTAGCGGGCCGGTTACCAAAATCGAAAGCGGCGTTCCGCACGGCGCTGGCCGCGGTGGCGGATCTGCCGATCCATGCCTTGCTGACCACCGGGCCGGTGATGCCAATTGCCGATCTTGGCCCGATTCCGGCCAATGTCAGAGTGGAGGCCTTTGTGCCACAATCCGAAGTTTTGCCAAGGTCCAATGCGGTTTTGTGCCATGGCGGATCAGGCACGGTGTTGGGCGCATTGGCGGCGGGGGTGCCGATGGTGGTGACCCCGCTGTTTGCAGATCAACCCGCCAATGCGCGGTCGGTTGAAGCCAGTGGTGCTGGACTTTCAGTAACTGATGGCACCGAGGCAAGTCTTCGCGCGGCGCTGATGATGGTGTTGTCCGACCCAGCCTTTGGGATCAGGGCGCGCGAAATCGCGGTTGAGATGGCTGCTATGAACAGCATGAATGCAGCGGCAGATGCGTTAATTGCTTTTGCCAAGGGACGGGTGGTGACTGTTTAGGCGTTTGGGCCTCTCGCACAGTAAAGGTGAATACCTGCCGGAATCCGCAGGCCATTATCAGTTTCATAGACCGCAAGTTGCTTGCTAACCTCGGCCTCAATCGCGGCGGCATCGGCGTCGGTCGCGGAAAATTCGGCCAATATCCGGGCGGCGGGACCGACGCGCGCGGCAAAGGCCACGACATCGGCAAGAGGGCCTTTGGGGGTCAGATCAACGGTTTCGGATAGGCAGCGCACGTTTGCCAATCCCGCCGCGTCCATCATCGCTGTTACCCTATCCGCATTTTGAAACGCCAATGGGCCGGGGGCGTTTGGATCTGTCGGGGCGGGTTTGCCAAGGCGGGCAATGACGGCACCAACGGGGATGCTGAACCACGGCACTTGGGCGGCGGGGGGCCAAGCGGCAAACACCAACCGCCCGCCGGGTTTCAGGGCTTTTGCCATGTTGGCAAAGGCGGCAACCGGGTCTTCAAAGAACATCACGCCAAAGCGGGAAATGATCACATCAACAGACGCGGGCGCGAAGGCATGGGTTTGGGCATCTGCCAGCACAAAGCTGGTGTTGGGCAAGCCCGCCTCTTTCGCGCGGATACCGGCGCGGTCCAGCAACTGCGCCGCAATATCAACGCCGGTGACATGGCCCGCTTGCCCCACCAGACCTGCGGCAGCAAGGCAACTGGCCCCGGTGCCACAGCCGATATCAAGAACATGTTCGCCGGGTTTCAAATCCGCGTGGTGCAAAACGCGGGTCAGGACGCCCGACAGCAGCGCATCCATCAAGGTTTCCTGCACGATCCATTGATAGCCAGAACCTGAGGCCCAAAATTCTGCCTGCGCGGTATTCGCCTGTGACATAGTGTACCCCTTTCAAAATGGATTGCGTCTGCCATCATAATACTAAGGTGTCGCGAATTTTTTGATCATTCGAAAAGTTCGGGATAGTCATATGACGCAGATTGACACCGCCTGACGCGCAGGTCAATCAGGGGGCGAGTGTCACAAAGGATCTTGCAATGCACGCGATGATTGTTCCGCCGATGGACCGCAGCCTTGGCGCGCTTGCCACTATCCTGACCAAGGCAGACGCGCATTGTGCGGCCAAAAACATCAAGCCCGAGGCGTTGCTGAATTTCCGGCTGTTCCCCGATATGATGCCCTTGACCAAACAAATCCAACTGGCCTGCGATTTTGCGGCCCGCTGTGCCGCCCGGCTTGCGGGCGAGGCCCCGGCCAGTTTCCCCGATACAGAAACCAGCTTTGCCGAACTGCAGGCCCGGATCGCCGCCGCCCGCGCCTATATGGCCAGTTTTCCCGCAAGTGCCTATGACACCGCCGCAACGCGCAGCGTGACGTTTAAGGCAGGCCCAGCGGATATGACCTTAACTGGTGCCGCCTTTCTGATGACCTATGCCACGCCGCAGTTTCATTTCCATTGCACCACCGCCTATAACATTCTGCGCCACAACGGCGTCGAGATCGGCAAGCGCGATTATATGGGGGCGTGACCGATGGGCATTGGTTTGCTGGTGATCGACATGCAGATGCATATAGCGGACCGTATCGCCTCGGGGCGGCAGCGCTGCAATCCAGATGCCGAGACGCATGTGGCAAATTTGCTGGCCTTGTTTCGGGCCAAAGGCCTGCCGGTGTTCCATGTCTTGCACCGCGATCCTGACCCCGCGCATAGCTACCGAAAAGGCCTGAAAGGCGCGGATCCGATGCCTTGCGCCTTGCCGGCAGAAGGCGAGGATGTGTTCTGGAAATCCGGGTCATCGGGCTTTGCCCGCACCGGGCTGGACCCGGCATTGCGCCGCAGGGGTGTCACCCAAGTTGTGATGGTGGGCGCGGTTGCTGCCTATTGCATCGCCTCAACCGCCCGCGCCGGATCTGATCTGGGTTTTGACATTGTGGTGCCGGGGGATGCCCTTTTGGGCTTTGATCTGGCAGCACATGACGGTGGGCGGATCGACGCGGACACCGCCCTTCGCGTGACGCTGGCCACGCTGGGATCAGATTTCGCCCGTGTCGTGACGACCGATCAGGTGGCAGCGCTGGTCTGACCTGGTGCTGCCCTGAAATCCGCCGCCGCTGCCCGCCCGGCCATCAGGGCGACAGCGATCAGCAACAGCGCCAGCGTGCCGAAAGTGACCCGGAACCCGATATGTTCGGCGACAAAGCCGATGCTGGACGGGGCCACCAGAATGCCGGAATAGCCCAACATGGTGACGGTGGTGATGCCCATGCCTGCGCTGAGGCCCGGAAAGTTGCCGGCGGCTGAAAACATCACCGGCACCATGTTGGCGACGCCAAGGCCCGCAAAGGCAAAGCAAGCGATCACCAATGTGGCGTTCGGGGCCAGTGCCGCCCCCATCAGCCCCGCCGCCGCAATCAGGGCGGATATGCGCAGGGTTTGCACGGCACCAAAGCGGTTGCGCAAAGCATCGCCCGCAAAGCGCATCACCGCCATGGTGGCCGAAAACAGCGCGAATGCCAGACCAGCGGTGCTAACCCCGGTACCATGTTCTTGCTGCAGATACAGCGCCGCCCAATCCAGCACAGCGCCTTCGGGGATCATCGAACAAAATGCCATCAGTCCCAGAATGTAAATCGGTGCGCCCCGGGGCCAGCCTTTGGCGCGGCCTTTTGCAGTGTGATGCAGGGGTGCCGGCGGTTCGCCCAATAGGTGCCGCATTGCCAGCAGCACACCCCCCAGCGTAAGTGCCGCGACGAAAAGGGCATGTCCTTCGGCGCCGATCTGGCCGATGATCCAACCGCCAATGATGCCGCCGACAAAGCCGCCAAGGCTCCAGAATCCATGGCTGGAAGACATGATGGCACGGCCAAGACGGCGTTCCACCTCGACCGCGTTGGCGTTCATCGCGACATCCATGCAACCGATCAGCGCGCCCATGATCACCATGGTAATCGACAGCACCCAAAGATTGGGTGCCAGCACGACGCCCGCCAAGGTGACGCAGGCGGTGATGGAAAACGCGCGCAACACTGCCTTCGTGCCATGCCGGGCGATCAACCCGCCCGACAGCGCCATCGCGCCCACTGCACCAACGCCCAGCAGAAAGATCAGCAGGCCCAGGGTGGATTCAGTGATCTGATGGCGCGGCAGCAACAGCGGAATTTGCGGTGCCCAGGACCCCATCAAAAAGCCATTGGCCAAAAACATCGTCCCCGATGCCCGGCGCCAGCGCTGCAAGCCTGCATGATCCGTATCCATCAGGTGCCGTCCTTTGTGTTTGCGCTAACTGACTATGGTGCGCGTGGCGCGAAGGAAAGGGGCAGCACCTACACAGATTGTTACGCAGGTTTCAATGCCGGGTTTCGGGGAAACTGCCACGTTCTTGGCCAATTTACCCGCAGTTTGCCCTAAAAAACCTTTGGCTTGCCGCAACTGTGACATCCTTTGTTAAGACATCTCGCCGCAGATTAGAACCAAATCTGCTGGAGGCCCATTATGGCCATAATAAATACCGGTCTGGGTGGGCCGCAGGATGTGGGTGAAGGGTCTGTGCGTGGCAGCACCTTGACCGCGGGCAACTATGACGACGGGTCGCTTCAGGTGAACATCACCTCGGTGTTCGGCGCGTCCGGGATCAATTACTTTGGCACCAATTACACGTCGATGTATATCAACACCAATGGCCTGATCACGTTTGGCGGGCCGAACACAAGCTTTACCCCAACTGCGCTGTCGGG
The DNA here is from genome assembly GCA_031413495.1 of Pseudorhodobacter sp. Lineage (GTDB taxonomy): Bacteria > Pseudomonadota > Alphaproteobacteria > Rhodobacterales > Rhodobacteraceae > JACMNW01. Next base: position 26,717 of record JANOFE010000248.1, read on the forward strand.
CCTGACGCAGCCGTCAATCGCGCCGTTCTGGACCGATATCAACATCACATCCGGCACGGCGGCGGGCACCAACAATATCTACTATGATCTTGATCCGGGCACCGGGCGGGTGACGGTCACTTGGTTGGACGTCAGGGCCTATTCAGGCAGTGCTGCAAACCGAAACACCTTTCAGGTGGTGCTGCAGCATACCAGCAATGGCAATTTTGAAATTGATATCATCTACCAAAAGATTCAGTTCACCAATGGCGGATCAGGTATTGCGCAGACGGGCATAACCGATGGTGGCGCGAATGACTTCATCATTCCGGGGTCTGGCAATTCGGCGGCATTGCTGAATTATCCAACAGCGTCCATCGACCCCAATGATCCCAATGGCGTGTGGTCGAACCGCTATCTTGATGGCCGCGCGGTATGTTTTGCGGCGGGCACGCTGATTGCAACGCCCAAAGGCGATTGCCGGGTTGAGGCGCTGCGCAGGGGTGATCTTGTGCAGACCCTTGATGGCGGCGCACAGCCGGTTTTGTGGGTTGGCGGCGGGCCTGTTTTGGTGTCAGGCGAAAGCCTGCCTGTTCGTATTGCTGCAGGCACGCTGGGGGCCGCGCGTGATCTGCAGGTGTCTGGCCAGCATTTGATCCTGTTTCGCAATACGGCTGCCGAATTGCTATTTGGCGAGGATGAGGTTTTGATCGCCGCCAAGGATCTGGTGGGATTGGCGGGTATCACGCAAGACACCACGCCCCGGATTATGGGCTATTATCACGTGCTGATGGCGCATCATCATCTGCTGATGGCGGACGGTGTTGCATCGGAAAGCCTGCACCCGGGCACAGTGGCGCTGGCCACATTGCCGCGGCGGGCATTGGCGGATTTGCGCGCAACTGTGCCGGATGCGGCCCTCGCATTGCTGGGTCGCCAGCCTGCGGCGCGGCGGGTCTTGAAACCGCACGAGGCGCGGGTCCTGATTGCAATGCTGCATCAGGGGGATGCCGCGTCGCGGATCGAGGTTTTGCTGGGTTTGGCTGCATAAGGCGCAGGCGCGGAAAATTTACGCCATAGATTTTTCGGTGTGAAATCTTTGTGCTGAAAGCGGCTCAGGTTCCGCGCGGCTTTGCGCGCAGGGTGGGTTCTGCTTGTGTCGGGTCTTCGGGCCAAGGGTGGCGCGGATACTGCCCGCGCATATCGCGGCGGACATCTGCATAAGTTTTGGCCCAAAAGCTGGGAAGATCGGTTGTAACCTGCACCGGTCGCTGGCCCGGCGACAGCAGGGTAATGCGAAGGGGCAGCCGATTTGTGCCAACCGTCGGGTGCGTGGTGACGCCGAACATTTCTTGCAAGCGCAGCTCGATCCCCGGAAAGTCGCCGTCATAGTCGATGGGCACCCGCCGCCCGAGCGGGGTTTCGAAATGCGCAGGCACAAGGCGGTCCAGCTCTGCCGATTGCGCCCATGTCAGGCGGGCTTTCAAAGCATCGGTCAGGTCCAGCGCGCGCAACTGGGTCTCTGTTTTCAGGCCTGTCAGATGCGGCAAAAGCCAATCGTCAGCCGCAGCCAAAAGCCCATCGTCCGAACAATCGGGCCAATCCGTACCCCCGGCCCGTGCCAGTTCGATGCGGGCCCGCAAACGGCGGGCAGCGGCGGCCCAAGGCAGGCCGATCAGGCGCAATCCGTCAAGTGCCGCGCGGGCGATTGCGTCTGGCGGGGCATCCGGCCATGCCCGGTCTGCCAGTATCAAGGCCCCATAGCATTCCTGCTGGCGGGTCAGCACCCGGCCTTCGCGGCGCGACCATTCGCAGACGGAATTCCATTGTATTTCAGCGCTGTATACTGCGCGCAGATCTGTTTCAGACAGCGTTACCGCTTGCCGTACCGTCGCCTCGCGCGGATCGCCGTCCAGATCGGTAGCGACGATCAGCCGAGCTTGTGACAACGGCAGGCCAGCCGCCATTGCAGCCCCGGTGCCACCGGACAGAACCCAACGCGGCATCTCACCCTTGCGGCGCAGCCCGATCCGGTCGGGGTAGGCAAGGGCGGCAAGCTGGCCGGTTGACAGGGGGGTTGCGGTGGCAGGTTCGCCCTGCACCGCACGGGTCAGGCGTTTTGCCTCGGCCCGGATACGGTCCACCACCGGGCGTGACACGGTATAGGGATGGTCGGCTTCAAACCGGCGCGGGTCGGCAATCGCAGCGATCCGAAGGGTCAGATCAGCGGCGGCACCCCTTAGCGGATCGCGTTCGGCAAGCAGGGCTGCCAGTATCACCGCATCGGGCCCGCAGCCTGATTTGATCAGCATATGGCCAAGCCGGGGATGCAGGGGCAGGGTCGCCAGTTGTTTGCCATGGGGCGTGATCCGGCCGTCTTGCAAGGCACCAAGGTTGGTTAAAAGCGCACGGGCCGCCAACAGCGCACCGGGGTTGGGCGTGGTCAGAAAAGCAAGGTCGCCGCTGCCCCAAAGGCCCAGTTCAAGGGCGAGGCCCGTCAGATCGGTGGCCTCAATCTCGGCGGGCGGATAGGCGGCCATGCCGCCTTCTTCGCCACGCGTCCACATCCGGTAGCACAGGCCTGCGGCCACCCGGCCCGCGCGGCCCCGGCGTTGGTCTGCCTCGGCTTTTGTCACCCGTTCGGTCACCAGCCGCGCCATGCCGGTGTTGGGGTCAAACCGGGCGCGGCGGGCGCGGCCTGCGTCCACCACCACGCGGATATCGGGCAATGTCAGCGAGGTTTCGGCAATCGCCGTCGCCAGCACGATCTTGCGGCCCGCAACCGGGGCCAAAGCCGCGCGCTGGGCCGAAAATTCCATCGCGCCAAACAGCGGGCGGATCACGCAATTGGGCGGCAGGCGGCCAGCAAGCAGCGCTTCCACCCGGCGGATTTCGCCTTCGCCGGGCAGGAACACCAACAGGCCACCGCCGATGTCGCGGCTTTCTTCCTCGGCCTGATGGACCAGTCCTGCCACGGCTGCCTCCAGCCGCATTTTGGGATCAACAGGTCGGGGCAGCCAGCGGGTTTCCACCGGAAAGGCCCGCCCCTGCGAGGTTATCACCGGCGCATCGCCCATGAGGGCGGCCACGGGCCCAGCATCCAGCGTGGCCGACATGACAAGGATCATCAGATCGGGGCGGATGGCGCCCCGCACTTCAAGCGCCAGCGCCAGCCCAAGGTCAGCGTTCAGGCTGCGTTCATGGAATTCGTCAAAGATCAGCGCAGCGATGCCGTCCAGCGACGGGTCGGATTGGATCATCCGGGTCAGGATGCCTTCGGTGACCACCTCGATCCGGGTTTTGGCAGAGACGGCGGTGTCGCCGCGCATCCGGTAGCCCACGGTTTGGCCGACCGCTTCGCCCAGTGTGTCTGCCATGCGTTCAGCGGCACCGCGTGCGGCAAGGCGGCGCGGTTCCAGCATCAGAATGCGGCCCGTTGTCAGCGCCAGCGCATCCGCATGGGCCAGCATATCCAGCGGCACCCGCGTGGTTTTGCCGGCACCGGGGGGGGCTTGCAACACCGCCATACGGCGGCTGGCAAGGGCGCTTCGCAGGGCGGGCAGGGCGTCGTCGATGGGCAGGGGGTCATGCATGACCGCCTTATCGCCGTTTCAGGGTGACCTTGCCATAGATGGTTTCAGAGATCACTTCGACCACCTGCATCTGGCCTGTCGCGGTTGGCCCATAGGTCAAAGTAAACGGAAAGCGCGGCTGTTTTGCCATTTCCTTCGCCGTGAACCCCTGCACACGGATATAGGCGCCTTCACAGGTTACGGTGTCACCCACGGTTTTGGGGGTGCCGATCTGCAATTTGCTGGCGCGTTTGCCATCGAAAAGGTCCAGTGACAGGGTGCATTCGCGCCCCGCGTCAACGCGGCGCATCGTGGCGTAAAGGGCGGTCAGCGGATCCACACTGCCGCCCATGGTGGCGGGGTCAACATCGCCCGGTGCGGGTGCGACCGCCGGGGAATAAGCGGTGACCTGCGGCACACCACCTGCATAGTCCAGCGTTGCATCGGATTGCCGCCGCCCGGTATCGGCGCTTTCGCGGTAGGTTGCCGGTTCAAAGCGGCCGTTGGCGACGCTGCCTGTGGCAGCCCCATCATAGCGCAATCGCTTGATCAGGGCGGCAAGCCCGGTTGTTTCGACGCTGCCTTTTACGGTGTAGTTTGTGCGATCCTGATCTGCGGAAAAATGGACTGTGGCCGCTTTGATGCCGCGAACCAGCAGGTCAAATTCGCCCGCATCGGTTTGCGAAAGGGCGGGCAAAGGCAGGCAGACAAGCCATGCCAGTGTCCAAACGACGCGGTAGGCTGTTGTCATACCATCACCCTTTTGGCCAGTTTGCAGCCCAGCTATCCGAAAAACATGACAAACCATGCCGCAGCTTGAAAATTCTACGCCCGTTTTCGCAGATGCCGTGACTTTTGCCAGCACAGGCGGCTAGATAGGGGCAAAATAGGCAAACCCCTGCCGGAGCGGTGCATGAACCCATCAGATTTGGCCACAGCGGTAAGTGCGGGCGACAGGCGGGCATTGGCCCGTGCCATCACTTTGGTGGAAAGCACCCGCGCAGATCACCGCGCGCAGGCCCTCGACTTGCTGGATGCCGTAGGCCGCAGCGGGCGGCAGGCGCTGCGCATCGGGCTTTCGGGCACGCCGGGGGTGGGGAAATCGACGTTTCTCGAAAGCTTTGGCTTGATGCTTACGGGCAATGGGTCGGGGCAGGGGTTGCGGGTGGCGGTGCTCGCGGTGGATCCGTCATCGGTGCTGTCGGGCGGGTCTATCTTAGGCGATAAAACCCGGATGGAACGGCTGTCGCGCGACCCGAATGCCTTTATCCGCCCATCGCCCAGCCAGACCCAGCTTGGCGGCGTGGCCCGGCGCACGCGCGAAGCGGTGGCTTTGTGTGAAGGCGCAGGCTTTGACGTTGTGCTGATTGAAACCGTGGGGGTGGGCCAGTCTGAAACCATGGTGGCAGAGCTGTGCGATATATTCGTGCTGCTGATGGCCCCAGCGGGGGGTGACGAATTGCAAGGCGTCAAGCGCGGCATCATGGAAATGGCCGATCTGATTTTGGTGAACAAGGCGGACGGCGATCTGAAGGCGGCGGCCCTGCGCACCTGTGCCGATTATGCTGGCGCTTTGCACCTGCTGCGGGGCCGCGTGCAAGACCCACCGGGGTTTCCGTTGGCGCGCGTGGTGTCAGCCCTGAAACAGACCGGTCTTGCCGAGGTTTGGGCAGATATTCAGACGCTGGCTGATTGGCGGCGCGACCACGGTCATTGGCAGGCGCGGCGCGCGGCGCAGGCAAGGCAGTGGTTTGAGGCAGAGGTGCGGCACGGCTTGCTTGGCGTTTTGGCAAAGGAACCTGCGGCAGGATTGATGCATGCTTTGGGCGAAGCGGTGGCACAGGGGGCCAAAACGCCAGAGTCTGCGGCGGCGGAACTGCTGGGGCTGTTGGGCCGGTAAACTTTTGCCCGATTTCGGGCGACGAAGGCAGCGATCCTGCGCTATACTCGGCGTAAGTTTTCTCCGCAAAAAGGCCGCACCCCCATGCCCACCCAAGCCGACAAAGCCCGTGCCTTCGCTGCCCTGCACCAGCCCGGCAATCCATTGGTGATTTACAACATCTGGGACGCAGGCAGTGCCAAAACAATTGAAGCGGCAGGCGCACCGGCCCTTGCGACCGGCAGCAGCCCAGTGGCCACCGCGATGGGCTATCCTGATGGTGAGATCATTCCACTGGAGACGGTGTTGACCAATGTCGCGCGCATTGTCGATTGCATATCCGTGCCGCTGTCGGTGGATTTTGAAGGCGGCTACGGGGTTGATGCAGCGGCGATAACCGCCAACACGCGCCGCTTGGTCAATGCCGGGGCGATTGGGGTGAATTTTGAAGATCAGGTTGTTGGCGGCCAGGGCCTGTATCCCATCGCCGCGCAATCCACCCGCATTGCGGCTGTGGTGGCGGCGGGGGTTGCCGCCGGTGTGCCGCTGTTCGTGAATGCGCGCACTGATTTGTTCCTAAAAGCCCCGGCTGCCCAACACGCGGGCTTGCTGGCCGAGGCGATTGAACGTGCGATAGCCTATGCAAAGGCAGGCGCATCTGGCTTTTTCGCCCCCGGATTGACCGACCCCGCGTTGATCAGCGCCTTGATTGCCACCACCCGTTTGCCCGTCAACCTGCTGATCAGCCCCACGGCACCGCCTGCCGCCACACTTGCGGCCTTGGGTGCTGCCCGCCTAAGCCACGGCCCCTTTCCATGGCGGGCACAGATGGCGGCCTTGACCGAAGGTTACCGCGCGGCCACCGCGCATCAGGGCAAACCTGCCTAGGTTTGGTCCGTTTTTGCCAAAAGACCAAGCCCCAGCACCAATGCTGCCGCCAAATCATGCGGCAATATGCCGATTTCAGCCTGCAGCACCGCAGCATAGATCGGCCACATCCGCGCGCGGGTGGACAGCCCTTGCGCCGTTAGGGCCAACATTTGCCCACGCCCATCCGTGTTACAGTCCCGCCGTGTCACCAATCCGGCTTTGGCCATCCGGTCGATCAGCCGAGAAAGCCCATACTGCGGCAGCAGCAGCCGACCTTGCAGCACCAGCGGGCGAATGCCGCCCGCAGCCTTTTCAATTTCCCACAGCGCATCGTACCAGCCCAAAGGTGGCAGGCCTTCGGTTTTTAGTGCCGCCTCCACCTCATCCTGCACACGCGACGAGGCCAGTATCAGGCGGGTCCAAATTGCTGTCGTCTCGGTGGGCAGGGTTATGGTCATGTGCCCCACCTAGCAGATTAATGCAGTTGCATCAAGCTTGACATTGGTGGGAGGGTTATATAGATGCATATGCATCAAGAATAATCACAGGAGCTGCGCCATGCCATCCGACCGATCCGAGCTTTTGCTGATCAGCCATCCGATGTGCCCTTATGTGCAGCGTGCGGCAATTGCCTTGGCTGAGAAGAAGTTGCCGTTTCAGCGCCGCGATATTGACCTCGCTGTCAAACCGGCGTGGTTCCTGGCGCTGTCACCGTTGGGCAAAACCCCGGTGTTACAGGTGGGTGATGATGTGGTCTTCGAATCTGCCGTGATCTTGGAATATCTGGAAGAAACCACTGGCCCCGCACTGCACCCCAAAGGCGCGTTGCAACGTGCCCGGCATCGGGGCTGGATCGAAATTGGCTCGGCCATCCTGAACGATATCGGCAGACTTTATTCCGCACCTGACGAAGCCGCGTTCAAGACCCGCGCCGGAGTACTTGTCGGCCACTTTCGCCAGATTGAGGCTCAGCTGAGTGAAGGTCCGTGGTTCGCCGGGCAGTCATTTTCGCTGGTGGACGCCGCCTTTGCGCCTGTCTTTCGGTATTTCGATGTCTTTGATCAGTTGGGCGATTTCGGCATTTTGACGGGCCTGCCCAAGGTGGCCGCATGGCGTGCAGCACTGGAAGCCCGACCGTCGGTAAAAGCAGCGGTTAGCAATGATTACCCGGCACTTTTGCTGGCGTTTCTGGCGAAAAGACAATCGCATTTGGGCCAGCTTGCGCGGGTTAACGCGTAAAGATCAGCGCCAGCCCCGCCACGGCAAGAGCCGCGCCACAAAAGCTAAGTCCAGATGGCCGCTGCCCGGTGCGCCACCACAACAGCGGCAGGATGATCACCGGGGATGTCGCCGAAAGGGTGGCGATGATCCCGGTTTTTGAACCCTGCAGGGCGTATAAAAACAGCGTCATCCCGATCAGCAGCCCGATGATCGCGGTGGTTGCCGTAAGGATAAGCGCTGCCCGGGGATAGGATTTTGGGGCGCTGGGCGCAAAGGGCGTGGCGGCCAGCAGTCCCATGGTCAACCCCGATGCGCCCACCCGGATCAGCGATGCCAGATACGGGTCAAGCCCCGCGGTCATCACCGGCCGCGCGATCAACGATCCCGCCGCTTGGCCCAACCCCGCCGCCAAAGCAAACCCGATGCCCACCAGAAGTGTTCCCTGCACCACTTCAAAGCGATGCGCATCGGCGCGGGTCCGCCCAAGTATGGCCAGCGCCACGCCTGCCACCGTTATACCGATGCCAAGGATTGCTTGGAACGCCAAAGCCTCCTCCAGAAAAGCCCAGCCCATCACTGCGGCCATCGGTGCGTTCAGCGCAAAGATGGCCCCTGCGCGGCGTGGTCCGATGCGGCCAACGGCAGCAAAGTTGAAGGTGTCACCCACCAGAATGCCGATCACACCGGACACCACCAGAATGCCGGCGGTGGCCGGGTCCATCCCGGCCCAAGGACCTGCCGCCAGCACGATTACCGCCAAAATCACGCTGACAAACAGCTGCCGGATGAGGTTGAAATGAAACGCCCCCAAGGCACGCACGGCATCAGCCGAAATCAATCCGGTGGTGGCCCAACAGGTGGCGGTGCCAAGAGCGGCGAGTTCGTGCAGGGGCAATGCCATGGATAACCTTTTTCAAATTTTGCTTCTTATGCATCATTGCACAGACGGAATGCTACGCTTATCATCGAACTATGAAAGACACCCCGAACATCGCCAGAATTGCGGCCCTGATCGGCGATCCGGCCCGCGCCAATATGCTGGTGGCACTTATGCAGGGCGGCGCGCGCACGGTTTCTGAACTTTCGGTCGAGGCGGGTGTCGGGTTGGCCACCACATCATCGCATGTGGCGCAGTTGCAGGCGGGCGGGCTGATCACCGCACGTAAATCTGGGCGGCACAAATATCTTGAATTGGCGTCCGGCGATGTGGCGGCGCTGGTGGAACAACTGATGGCGCTGTCTGGTGCGGCCCCGTTGCGCCACAGACCGGGGCCAAAGGATGCGGCGATGCGCCATGCCCGCGTTTGCTATGACCATCTGGCGGGTGCGACCGGCGTACAATTGTTTCAAAGCTTTACCGAGCGTGGCTATCTTCTGCACGGGCCAGACGGGCTTGGCCTTTCGCCGGGTGGCGTGGTGTTTGCGCAGGGGTTTGGGCTGCACGAGGCCGATCTGCGCCCCGGCAGGCCCGCGCTGTGCCGCGAATGTCTGGATTGGAGCATGCGCAAAAGCCATCTTGCAGGCCGTTTGGGCCGTGCCCTGCTGGCCCGGATGGAACAAATAGGGTGGTTAAAGCGCAGCACCGCATCCCGCGCGATCATTTTTTCGGCCAAGGGTGCGGCTGCTTTTGATCAGGCTTTTCCACTGATTATTGCGGGTGTTCGGCTTGACGCCGCGACCGATTCCCCTTAGACGCCACAAATCGAATTCTGACGCCGCATCGCTGCGTGGTGTCTTTTGCTGCTTACACGAAGGAATACCCCATGTCGCGCGTCTGCGAACTTTCGGGCAAAGGCCCAATGTCTGGCAATACTGTCAGCCACGCCAACAACAAAACCCGTCGCCGGTTCTTGCCGAATCTGAACGATGTCACGCTGATTTCTGATGCGCTTGGCCAGTCGTTCAAGCTGAAAATCTCGGCCCATGCCCTGCGCACGGTGGACCATCGCGGTGGTTTGGATGCGTTCTTGGCAAAGTCCAAGGATGACGAGCTGTCGCCAAAGGCATTGAAGATCAAGAAAGAAGTGGCCAAGGCTGCGGCTGTCTGATTTTTTGTGCCGGTTTTGATATGGCCCCGCCCGGCAATGGTGCGGGGCTTTTTTATGCGCGCGGCCTTTGCAGCGGCCTGCGAAGAATTGTCCGCTTTCGCTGTGATCAAAGCAAGGCTATGTATCAGACCATGCGTCTGTTGAAACCCATTCTGACCTTTGCCCTTTGCCTGACCCTGCTTGCCACGTCGGTCACGCAAGCACTGGCATGGGGGCAAATGGCGACCGGCCAAATGGTGCAGCTGTGCGCGGGCGGCCAAGCGGTAACTGTGATGATGGATGCGAAGGGAAACCCGGTTGATCCCGCACATCCCTGCCCGGATTGCCTTGCTGTCGGGGCGGACTTGCCCCCCGCGAGTGTTGGGTTGGGTCTGCCAAATGGCAATTGGGTGCGCGCCGAACTTGCGCCATTGCCGCCGGTTATGGTCAATACTCCTTTGGCGGCGATGGCCAGAGGACCGCCTGTTTTTGTCTGACTGACCCACACTTCAGTTAAACAGACAGGACAAATGATGACCAAATTTTCGCTATTCATGGCCGCGATGACGGCCTTTTTTGCGCTTTCAATAGGCCAGATGGCCGCCGCCCATGACGGCATTCGCGTGGAAGACCCCTACGCCCGCGTGATGGGGGCACAGGCCAAATCCGGGGCTGTTTTTATGATATTGCTCAATCATTCAATCGAGGATGACCGGCTTTTATCCGTTACCACCGACGCGGCCGAGCGGGCCGAATTGCATACCCATTCCATGGACGCAAATGGCGTGATGACGATGGGTGAGGTGAAGGACGGGTTTCCGATTGCTGGCATGGAAACCCACGTGCTGGACCGGGGCGGCGATCACATCATGCTGTTTGGTTTGACGCGGTCGTTTGCCCCCGGTGACATGATCAGCCTGACCCTGACGTTTGAGAGGGGCGGCAAGATGGTGGTCGAAGTGCCCATCGACAATGACCGCAAGCCCGCCGAGATGGATCATAGCGGCCATGGCGCGCCTGCGACGAATTGAGGGGGAAGAGGCCGAAAAATTTTCGTGCGAAAATTTTTCGGCTTCCGGCATTCCAGTATTCTTTGCGTTGCAAAAGCCCAAGCCTGGCTCAGCTTCCGCAGTAAAGTTCTGCCTGCGTGCCGAAACTTTCATAGCGCTCCCAGAACGCCTCATCCGCGCGGCCATCTGCGGCGCGGGCCTTTTCGGCACGCTCGGGGTCTTTGAAAAATCCGGCAACTTTGCGCTGATCACTGGCCCCAAGGGTGAAATCGGCAACCCCTTGGATACAACTGCACGCGGCCAGACTGACTTTGTCACGATCTGACCGCAGGCAGGCTTGGTCAATCGGGCCCGCCGCCGCGAATGGCGCGCTTGCCGCCAAAACCAGCAGGGTCATACAGCCCTGCAAAACTCGTCGCGTCATATCTCTGCCTCTTGCCTTGGGTCGGGAAATCACCGGGAAATCCACGGAGCCCAGGGTCATTTTCTGGCATGCACTATGGAGAAAATCACGCGGCAGATCAATCGCGCAGGCAGCCCCCGCCTCTTCACAATGTTGAGCGCTTGACCGCCCCCCAAATCTTGCGCATATCCGCGCGCATGACCCAACTTTCCCTCATCCGCAATTTTAGTATCGTGGCGCACATCGACCACGGCAAATCCACCCTCGCTGATCGGTTGATCCAATCAACCGGCACCGTCGCCGACCGCGATATGAAGGCGCAGATGCTGGACAGCATGGATATTGAACGCGAACGCGGCATTACCATCAAAGCCAACACGGTGCGGATCGAATATAAGGC
>JANOFE010000249.1:0-1940 GCA_031413495.1 Pseudorhodobacter sp.
GGCAGGTTGAAGAACACATGCGCCAGCACGACACCGTGAAACCCGTAGATGCTGACCGGTGGCAGGCCCAGTGTCACAAGTCCGCTGTTCAAGACCCCCTGCCGCCCGAACACGGCAAGCAGGCCCAGCACGGCCACAACCACGGGCACCAGAAACGGGGCGCCAAGCAGGGTGATCAGCGCAGATCGTCCGGCAAATTGCCGCCGCGCAAGGGCCCGAGCCACGGGCACGGCCAACAGCACTGAAACAAACGCCGAAATCGCCGCCTGCGCCACGGTGAACCGGATCGCCGCGGCATCTGCAGGGCCGAACCCTGCGCCGCCCGCGCGCAGCACCACAGCGGTCAACGTGCCAAAACACATGACCAGCAGGGCTGCCGCAACGACACCCCCGCCTGCCGTGACAGCGCTTATTTTGCCAGCGCGGATTGCCATTCCTCGATCCCTTTGCTGCGCATTGCTTCGGCCTCGTTCGCCGCGATCAGCAGGCTTTTCGCCGGGGTGATCAGTGTTTCAAACCCGTCGGGCAAACCCGCCGCCGGGGTTTTCGCCGGATACATCCAGTTGGTTTGCGGGATCACCGCTTGAAATGCCTCTGATCCCATAAAGGCCAGAAATGCATCCGCAAGGGCGGGTTGATCGCTGGCAAGCAGTTTGCCCGCAACCTCGATCTGCAGGTAATGCCCTTCGTCAAACGCGGCGGCTGCCTTGCTGTCATCGCCTTCAGCGATCAGATGATAGGCGGGCGAGGTGGTGTAGGACAGAACCATATCGGCCTCGCCTTCCAGAAACATGCCGTAGGCTTCGGACCAACCGGGCGTTACCGTGGCGATATTGTCGGCAAGGGCGGCCCAAATTTCACCCGAGCGGTCACCATATGCCGCCTTGACCCACATCAACAGGCCAAGACCGGGGGTCGATGCGCGGGGATCCTGTATCAGTATCTTGATGTCGGATGCCGCCAGTCCTTCAAATGACGTGGGCGGGGTGGCAAGTTTTGTCTTGTCATAGACAAAGGCAAAATAGCCCCAGTCAAACGGCAAAAACAACGGGTCGGCAAAGGCAACCGGCAGGTCATTGGGCAGTGTATGGCCATGGGGTGCAAACAGGCCGGAGGCGCTGGCAGCCGCCGTCAGGTTGGTGTCCAGCCCCAAGACGACATCTGCGTCAGACGTGGCCCCTTCCAGCTTGATCCGCGCCAGCAGGGCTGCGCCGTCGCCCGCCGTGACAAAGCGCAGGTCACACGCACAGGTCGCCTCGAACGCCTTTTCCACTGCCGGGCCGGGGCCCCATTCGGCAGCAAAACTGTCATAGGTCAGCACATTCAGAACTGGGGTTTCCGCAGCGGCCATGGTGGCCACAGCCAGAAAACCCGCAGCAAACATTGGTGATTTCATCTCACGCTCCATATTTGCGACGGGCGGAGACGGGGATGGATCATTCCATACACCTTCCCTCCGCCGGTCTTAACCGGTTCAGGTTCGACGGGTCCGCTTTCGCATCTCAGCCACTTAAGGCACCCCGAGGTGAGGCGAAACATACGGCACATCGCGCCCGGCGCAAGCCGAAAAGTCTTGAGCAGGGCGCACGCCGTCGCTATGCCGCAGGGAAGCCCGCGGCTTTGCCGCAGACAAGGACATGCGTCATGAGCCTGAACACCTTCGGTCATCTATTCCGCGTTACCACATGGGGCGAAAGCCATGGCATTGCCATTGGGGCTACTGTGGATGGCTGCCCACCCGGCATTGCCCTGACCGAGGCCGATATTCAGCCTTGGCTGGATCGCCGCAAACCGGGACAGAACAAATTCACCACCCAGCGCAAAGAGGCGGACGAGGTGCGCATCTTGTCTGGTGTCTATGAGGGCCGCACAACAGGCACGCCAATTCAGCTGATGATCGAGAATACCGATCAGCGGTCAAAGGATTACAGCGATATCGC
>JANOFE010000250.1:0-1203 GCA_031413495.1 Pseudorhodobacter sp.
ATTTCTGAACCTCGATCAGGTTCGGCATTTCCAGGACTTCCCGGATTTTGCCAAAATAGCGGCGGATGCGTTTTTGGCCGACGTAGCTCTGAGCCATGCTCGAAGTCACCTTTCATCATTCGCTGGCGGCACTGTTGGGGGGTACAGTGCGCGCCGCATGCGAAGCAGGGGGGAAGGTTCTATTCGTGCCACCCGTCCCACCGGATGGCTCCCGAACCTTAAACCGCGCCTTGGCATAGACTTTTCACGAAAGTCCATGCCAAGACGGGTTTGGCTGGGCCCGAATTCCTTCGGACCCAGCCACAGTTTTTGGTCAGGATGCGTGACGCGCCCCGCGCCGATTACTTCAGCTCTACCTTGGCGCCAGCTTCTTCAAGCTTCTTCTTCAGGGTTTCAGCGTCAGCTTTCGAGACGCCTTCCTTCACTTTGCCGCCGGCTTCAACCAGATCCTTGGCTTCTTTCAGACCAAGACCGGTGATCGTACGGACTTCTTTGATGACGTTGATTTTGTTCGGACCAGCTTCGGTCAGCACAACATCAAATTCAGTCTGCTCTTCCGCTGCAGCGGCAGTAGCACCACCAGCAGCAGGACCAGCCATCATCACAGAGCCGCCAGCAGCGGGCTCGATGCCATACTTGTCCTTAAGGATGGTTTTCAGTTCTTGTGCCTGAAGAAGGGTCAGACCCACGATGTCTTCGGCAAGTTTGTTCAGATCAGCCATTTTACGTTCCGTTCCATTAAGTTGGGTTCCGACGTGCAGGGTTCAACCCCACGCAGGTCAACAATTGCTCAAGCGGCAAGCCGCTCCTCCAAGGTAGAGAGGATGCCAGCGATGTTAGAAGCAGGCGCGCCAATGGCCCCGGCGATGTTCGATGCAGGCGCACCGATGCACGATACGATCTGAGCGATAAGCTCTTCACGCGACGGCATGGATGCGACGGCTTTCACACCGGCGGCGTCAAGAACCGTGTCGCCCATTGCCCCGCCAATAATAACGAAATTTTCGTTAGTCTTGGCATAGGCTTCCGCAACCTTCGCCGCAGCGACAGGATCTTCGGAATAGGCCATCACGGTCATGCCCGTCAGGAGTTTACCCATATCGACGCCGGGTTTTCCTTCAAGGGCGATCTTGGCGAGCTTGTTCTTGGCAACGCGTACGGACCCGCCTACGTCGCGCATTTTTGCGCGCAGGTCCTGCATTT
>JANOFE010000251.1:0-2509 GCA_031413495.1 Pseudorhodobacter sp.
ATCGGGCTTTGGGTCGAATGATCCAGGTCGCGAGCGCGAGACGACGAACAAGCCCGAGCAGGGATTCGACGCGCGCTTCCCGATCGATATCGACAGTCCGTTCGAAGTTCTTGCGCCGGGCCAGATGACAGCCCACGAGGCGCTTGTCGCGCTGAAGATCGCGCTGCCGTACACGCTGCGCTTCGAGCTCGAGCTTGGTGCGAAGGGCAGCCATGCGTTCCGGACACGCCCGCACCCGGATCTTCTGGCAGCGCTGATCGCCATCCCAGCGGGTCCGCTATCGTTGCGTGACGTGATGCGCTCGATCATGGCTGCTTTGCCCGCTGGTTGGCAGGCGACGTGGACCTGCACCGGTTTCGTTCCGGTCTTTTGAGAGCAATACTCGCCATCAAGGAGACCGGATATGGCAATGATACACAGCGACGAGTTTAAGCGGGATGCGGTTCGCATCGCACTCACCAGCGGCCTGACGAGGCGTCAGGTTGCGTCTGATTTGGGGGTTGGGCATTCGACCCTTGGCAAATGGGTTCGGATGTTTTCCGAGGAATCCAAGGTGCCTGCACAGGATGCCGAGCTTCTGCGCGAGAACGAACGGCTGCGCAAAGAGAACCGCATACTCCGGGAGGAGAGGGAGGTGCTAAAAAAAGCGGCGATGTTCTTCGCGGCTCAAAAGCCGTGAAGTTTCAGTATATTGCCGATTATCGCGGCATGCTGACCCGCAGCCATCTGTGCCGCCTGATGGGGGTGACGGAGCGCGGTCTTCATGCCTGGAAGCACCGGCCCCCATCGCATCGCCAGCGGCGTGACATGGTGCTCTTGGCCCACATTCGCGACCAGCACCGGTTGAGCCTGGGCAGCTACGGCCGACCACGGATGACAGAGGAGTTGAACGAATTGGGCATTCGGGTCGGCCAGCGTCGCGTTGGCCGTCTGATGCGTCAGAACGGCGTCCAGGTCATTCGCAGCAAGAAGTTCAAGCGCACCACCGACAGCGACCACGTGTTCAACATTGCGCCGAATCTCTTGCAGCAGGACTTTACTGCGAGCGGGCCGAACCAGAAGTGGGCAGGCGACATCACCTATATCTGGACACGAGAGGGGTGGGTCTATCTGGCTGTAATCATTGATCTGTTCTCACGGCGCGTCGTGGGCTGGGCGATCAGTAACCGCATGAAGCAGGATCTAGCCTTGCGAGCGTTGAATATGGCCATCGCGATCCGAAGGCCGCCGCTAAGTTGCGTTCATCACACGGACCGCGGTTCGCAATATTGTGCTCACAACTATCAGAAGCTGCTACGCAAGCACGGGTTCAAGGTTTCGATGAGCGGCAAGGGAAATTGCTACGATAATTCCGCAGTCGAAAGCTTCTTCAAATCCCTGAAGGCTGAACTGGTCTGGCGCCGCAACTGGCAAACCCGCCGCGAAGTCGAGATCGCCCTCTTCGAATACATCAACGGCTTCTACAACCCGCGCCGAAAACACTCAGCCCTCGGCTGGAAATCACCCGTGGCCTTCGAACAAAGGGCCGCTTAACATGAGCACCTGACCGGAACAGAACCGGGACAGGTCCAACGTACTTCGTGAGCCACGTGATCCTATACAAGGAAAACCGCCAGTACGGACACGGGGTGCCGATCTAGGCCGCGCTGAGCTTGTCGCGAACGCCCGAGGCGACGATCCGGGCCAGCTGGCAGGGCACGGCATTGCCGAGCTGCCGCATCGTCTCTGTCCATGAGCCGTGGAACACCATTTCGTCAGGGAACGTCTGCAGGCGAGCGCTCTCTCGGATCGTGAAGTAGCGCACCGAGCCATCCGGCCTGCGCAGCATGTTCTCGCCCCCAGGAACACCGTGCACGCCCGCCTTAAGCGTCTTGGCAGGCTCGTCCAGAGGGCTTCCCGTGTGGCCAGCATAGGAGCGGGCGCCGGGCTGGAACCTGTGGTCATGAAATCCGCGCGCCGTGCCAGGTGCGTGTTCGGGGTCGGGAAGATCAGAAATCGCGTCACGCACGGTCAGCCACGGTTCGTCAAGAGGCCTGTCCGTGATCTTAAGAGCCCGCGCCTTGGCTGCGCCGCCATCCGGCCGGTCCTTGCGGGCGACACGGTGCAGGTCCCAATATACTTCGTCGCGCCACTGCGACCAGAGCAGCGCGTCCCGCGAGTGGGTAGGCTTCGGGAAGTGCCACTCGATCCCCGTGTCAGCACGGAAGCCAACAAGGATGATGCGCTCGCGTCGCTGGGGAACGCCATAGTTGGCGGAATTCAGCACCCGCATCACTACGCGATAGTGCAAGCCCCTCTCGATCCCTTTTGTATAGTGGTCTTCAAGACGCGCGAGGTGGACGAGCCATTCCTCGTCCCGCTTGGCGACGAGATCAGGATAGGTGAGCTGCAGGCGGATGTACTCGAGGTAGTTCGCGAAGCTGCTGCGCGTGAGCCCCTTAACGTTCTCGAAGATGAAAGCCCTTGGCCGAAGCTCGCGCACGGCGCGGATCGCCTGCGGGAACATGTC
>JANOFE010000252.1:0-3368 GCA_031413495.1 Pseudorhodobacter sp.
CCGTAATGGTGCCAAGCTCCGGTATACTCACTTGATATTCCGACAGAATTTCCAGCAGATACGCCTCAAATTCCTCATCCGCCCGGTCAATCTCATCAATCAGCAGCACGGGCGATACAGGCTGCCGGATCGCCGCCAACAAAGGCCGTTCCAGCAAATACGCCTCGGAAAATATCCGCTCCTCTACCGCCGCCCCGGTTTCCCCCGCCTCGGACGCCGCCCGTATCGCCAGCAACTGCCGCTGGTAATTCCATTCATAAATCGCGTGGCCCGCATCCAGCCCTTCATAGCATTGCAACCGGATCAGTTTGGTGCCCCGCAGGCCCGCCAATGTCCGCGCCACCTGAGTTTTGCCAACCCCCGCCGCCCCTTCCAACAGCAAAGGCCGCTCCAGCATCAAAGCCAGATGGAGCGCCATCGCCAGATCATCGGCAGCCACATACCCCGCCGCAGACAGATCAGATTGCAAGCCCCGCCACCCGCTCATCCCAAACCCTTCATCTGTTCTAAAATATCCCCGCCGGAGGCCCCACTTCCGGGCCTTCGCTAACTTACCAGAAAACGCACTTCCCTCTCCCCCCGTGGGAGAGGGTCAGGGAGAGGGGGCTACCTAAGTCACCCATGCAGCCCCAACTGGTTCGCAATCCGCCAAATCCGCCAATGGTCATGCGGCATATGGCTTTGCGTCAACCCGAACGGCTTGAACGCATCATGCACGGCATTCGAGAACGCAGGCACTCCGCCGACGTTCGGGGATTCCCCAACACCCTTCGCCCCAATCGGGTGATGTGGCGAAGGTGTAACCGTAAAGTCGGTCGTATAATGCGGTGTCTCCCATGCCGTCGGCAGGAAGAAATCCATCAACGTGCCCGTTTTGCAGTTACCCATCTCGTCATAGGCAATCTCCTGCCCCATCGCGATGGCATAGGCTTCTGTCGCCCCGCCATGCACCTGACCTTCAATGATCATCGGGTTGATCCGGGTTCCGCAATCGTCCAGCGCATAAAAGCTGCGAATGTCGGCCACGCCCGTATCCGCATCAATATCCATCACACAGATATAGGCGCCAAACGGGTAGGTCATGTTAGGTGGATCGTAATAGCTGACCGCCTCCAACCCCGGCTCCAGCCCCGGAATCGCCTGATTATAGGCCGCATAAGCGCATTCCTTCATGGTCTTGAACCGCTCCGGCACGCCCTTCACCACAAAACGATCCACATCCCATTCCAGATCGTTGTCATGCACTTCCAGCAAATACGCCGCAATCATCTGCGCCTTAGCCCGGATTTTCCGCCCCGCCATTGCCGTCGCGGCCCCTGCCACCGGGGTAGACCGACTGCCATACGTCCCAAGCCCGTAGGGGGCCGTGTCGGTATCGCCTTCCTCAATCGTGATCAGGTCCGCCGAAATGCCAATCTCGCTGGCCAAAATCTGCGCAAACGTGGTGGCATGCCCCTGACCTTGGCTAATCGTCCCCAGCCTAGCCAAGGCAGACCCCGTCGGATGGATACGAATTTCGCAGCTATCAAACATCCCCATCCCAAGAATATCGCAATTCTTGACCGGGCCCGCGCCAACAATCTCGGTAAAGAACGACAACCCGATCCCCATCAAACTGCGCGTTTTTCCGGCCTTGAAATCTGCCAGTCGTGCCGCCTGTTCCGCCCGAAGCCCGGTATAATCCACCGCGAGCAGCGCCTGATCCCACGCCTTGTGGTAATCGCCGCTGTCATACTCCCACCCAAGCGCCGAATTATAGGGAAACTGGTCCTTCCGAATAAAGTTGATCCTGCGCAATTCCGCCGCATCCATATTCAGCTTGATCGCCAACACCTCGATCATCCGTTCAATGAAATACGCAGCCTCCGTCACCCGGAACGAACAGCGGTACGCCACCCCACCGGGTGCTTTGTTGGTATAAACCCCGTCTACGCCGACATAGGCCACCGGAATGTCATAAGACCCCGTGCAGATCGAAAAGAACCCAGCCGGAAACTTGGTCGGGTCCGCACAAGCATCAAACGCGCCGTGGTCAGCCGTCACATGGCACCAAAGCCCGGTGATCTTACCCTCTTTCGTGGCCGCAATCTTGCCTTTCATCCAATAGTCCCGCGCGAATGCGGTGGCCATCAGATTGTCCATCCGGTCTTCAATCCACTTCACCGGACGGCCCGTCACGATAGATGCCACAATCGCGCAGACATAGCCGGGGTAGACGCCGACCTTATTCCCAAACCCGCCGCCAATATCGGGCGACACAACCCGAATGCTCGACTCCGGTATCCCCGACAAAATGCTGGCTACCGTCCGCACCACATGCGGCGCTTGGAACGTGCCCCACAGGCTCAACTTGCCATTGATCTTGTCCATGCTGGCGACACAGCCGCAGGTTTCCAAGGGGCAGGGGTGGGTGCGGTGGTAATACACCATCTCTTCGGCCACCACAGGCGCTTCCGCCACCACCGCTTCAGTCGCCTCCTTGTCCCCCACTTCCCAACGGAAAATGTGGTTGTGATGTATCCGCTCGCCGTGTGCTCCCTTGGTCTGCCCCGCCAAGTCCTCGCGCAGCACCGGTGCCCCCGGCAACATCGCCTTGAACGGGTCCACCACCACAGGCAGTTCTTCGTATTCCACCACCACCAGCTCTATCGCATCGGCCATGGCATAGCGGTCTTCCGCCACCACAAAGGCAATTTCCTGCCCCTGAAACAGCACCTTACCGTCGGCCAACACCATCTGCTTGTCACCCGCCAGCGTCGGCATCCAGTGCAGGCCCAGCGGTGCCAGATCGGCCGCCTGCAACACCGCAATCACGCCCGGCACTTTCATCGCGGCCGATGTATCCACCGATTTGATCCGCGCATGCGCGTATTGCGACCGCACAAAATCGCCGTAAATCATCCCGGCCATCTTGATGTCGTCAACGTAGTTGCCCTTGCCTTGGGTAAACCGCGCATCTTCCACCCGCTTGCGGCTGGACCCTAAGCCCTTTAGCCCCGCAACCCGTTCGTCATGCGTTGGTGATTGGTCGTTCATTGCGCCGCCTCCTTAGCTGCGTTGATCTCACTCGCGGCAGCGAGGATCGACGTCACGATATTCTGATACCCGGTGCAGCGGCACAGATTGCCCGCCATGCCAAAGCGCACTTCTTCTTCCGTCGGATCAGGATTTTCCTGCAACAACCGCCATGCCCGCGTGATCATGCCGGGGGTGCAATAGCCGCACTGCAACCCGTGATGTTCGCGGAAGGATGATTGCAGCACATGCATGCCATCCGGCCCGGCAATGCCTTCAATCGTGGTGATGCTTGACCCTTGCGCTTGGGCCGCCAAAATTGTGCAGGATTTCACCGATTTGCCGTTGAAATC
>JANOFE010000253.1:0-24104 GCA_031413495.1 Pseudorhodobacter sp.
AACCAAATCGGCCCAGAATTTTGTTACGCTTTTTGAACGACTTGATCGCGCTGATTTTGCTTACCGCGACATAACAACCGACGAGGCATTGGCAGAATTCTTGATCTAGGCAACTTTTGTGCGCCCCAAACTGTCCGACAGTAACTGTCGTGAAGCGTAATAAACGCGGATCACTTGGGCCAAATCGACGAAAGCCGCATCGCCGGCTGCGGCACGCCGTTCGCCCTCTTGGCAGCGGGCGGCAAGATCAGTCAAACCAAGGTTAAGCGCCGCACCCTTCAGAAAGTGCAATTGGCTTTCCACCTGATCGGGCATTGGCGGGCCGCCCAGGCGATCAACAACCTCATCGGCTTCGTCCAAAAACATATCGACCACCTCTAAGAAGTCGTCACCCCCTATTTCGGACCGAAGATCTTCTACGCGCGCCCAATCTATCATCGCACCCTCGCTGTAAGTGACCACATTTCAACACCCAGAACCAAGATCGCGCAGAACAGATAACAAGAAGTAACTGTCGGACGATTGTTGTCGAAATTTCTAGCGTTCATGGGTCGTTAATCTGGTGTCGGATAATCTGATGGAGGATCTGATCAAGGCGTAATCCGAAGAATGTTGCCACACCTGCTTTCAACTGTGCAAGGCGCCGGGGGTGTCTCGGCGGGCGCGCCTTTGCGTGTGCTTGTGGTTGATGACAGCAAAGCACAGCGAAAAATACTTGCGCTTTCACTTTCGCGCTGGGGCTACGGCGTGGTCGAAGCCGCTTCTGGTGACGAAGCCATTGACCTGTGCCGAACCGAAAACTTCGATATCGTCTTAAGCGATTGGATGATGCCTGGAATGACGGGGCTGGCATTTTGCCGCGAATTCCGGGCTTTGCCGCGCGAAGGCTATGGGTATTTTATCCTGCTGACATCCAAATCGGAAAAAGGTGAAATCGCAGATGGGCTGGATGGTGGTGCTGATGATTTCCTGACCAAACCTGTCAGCCCGAATGAGCTGCGGGCAAGGCTTAGGGCAGGTGAGCGCATTATTGGTATGCAGCAGGAACTAGTCGAAAAAAATCGGCTGGTTGGGTCGACGCTTGCCGAATTGCAAAAAATCTATGATTCGCTTGACCGGGATTTGATTGAGGCGCGAAAGCTGCAGCAAACGCTGGTGCGTGACAGGTTTCAGGATTTCGGCCGCGGAACAGCATCGCTGCTGCTGCGGCCGTCCGGCCATGTTGGCGGCGATCTGGTGGGTTGCTTTGAAATAAATGCGCGGCGTATTGCCATGTATTCAGTCGATGTATCGGGTCATGGCGTTGCCTCGGCCATGATGACGGCGCGTTTGGCGGGCCTGCTTTCTGGTGGTTCCCCGGACCAGAACATGGCGCTGAATTCCGGCTCAAAGGGTAAGCAAGAAGCCTGGCCGCCCGAAATGGTCGCAGCGCGGATGAACCGGCTGATGATCGAAGACTTGCAAGTTGATCAATATTTTACGATGGCCTACGCCGAGATTGATCTTGATACCGGAAAGGTCTGGCTGGTTCAGGCAGGGCACCCGCACCCGGTGATCATACGCAAAAATAACAAAGTTGAACATTTGGGCAATGGAGGATTGCCGATCGGCCTAATTCCGGGAGCAAGCTATCAGCGCGTTGAAGCACGGCTTCATCCAGGGGACCGCCTGTTTTTGATGTCTGATGGTATTACGGAATGTCCTGATCCTTTTGGCAATGAACTGGGCGAAGATGGAATAGAGCGTATTTTGCACGCGAACATCGGTCTGGATAGCCCCGCACTGCTGGAAGCCCTGATCTGGGATCTGACCGCATACCATGGCGGCCCCGATTTTCCAGACGATGTATCAGGCGTGATCTTTGATTACCGAGGGCCAGTTTTGGAATGACTCTTTGCAAACGCCGCCAGAACCGCCCGGTCACCATCATTTCCAAGGCTATACAGCGCTTGTGGAATTGTCATCCAAACCGCTTGATGCCCGATTTCTGTTGGCGCGCCAAGTTTGTAGACCGGTCTTGCAAGGTAGATTGAGCAGACTTTTTCGGCCCAAATGTCGTATTCGGGCATGTAGGTGTAGCGGCGAAAAACGCCAAACTTGCGCTTGATAGCAATTTTCCAGCCGGTTTCTTCCATGACCTCGCGGTGAAGCGCCGTCATCGGGTGTTCGCCCGCGTCAATGCCGCCACCGGGCAACTGAAATTCCGGCGCTGGATTTTCTTGGCAGGTTAGAAGAATCTGCTTGCCGCGTGCCAGAATGACATAAACCCCCGGCCTGCGCGTGTATCGTTGGCTGGGCTTAACCACGTCTCCATAGCGTCTGATCATGCCTGCCCCTTGGACCCGAGGTTGCCGTGCCTATATAGTCGCGGTATGCCAAAGTCGGCACACCAAGGAAACCCCATGACTTTCGGATCACAAATTGCCTGGGACGATACCGTCCTTCCGTTTCAGCTGGACCGTTCAGATATCCGCGGCCGTGTGGTGCGGCTTGATGGCGTTCTGCAACAGGTATTGAAGCAACACACTTACCCGCGACAGATAGAAGCCTTGGTTGCCGAAGCGGCGCTTTTGACATCGTTGATCGGGCAGATGATCAAGTTGCGCTGGAAGCTGTCCTTGCAAATTCGTGGATCTGGCCCGGTGCGGTTGATCGCGACCGATTATTATGGCCCGACAGAGGATGGTCAGCCAGCCCGCATTCGCGCCTATGCAGGGTTTGAGGCGGATGATCTTACACCAAATGCCGATCCGTTCAGCATGATCGGTGATGGGTACTTTGCTATTCTGATTGATCAGGGGGAAGGCACTGTTCCCTATCAAGGCATCACGCCAATCTCTGGCGGGTCACTTTCGGCCTGCGCCGAGACGTATTTTGCACAATCTGAACAGCTGCCGACGCGGTTCTCGCTCAGTTTCGGGCAAAGCCAAGTGCCGGGCCAGGCCCCGTCGTGGCGCGGCGGCGGCGTGATGTTGCAGCATATGCCAAAAGCATCGCCGTTCGTGGCGGCTGAGGCGGGGTCGGGGGTCGGCGGGTTGCTTACGCACGGGGACATACTTGCCGGGGATGAGGGCGAGAATTGGAACAGGGCCAATCTGCTGCTGAATACTGTGGAAGAGATTGAATTGATCGGTCCTACGGTGCAGCCGACTGATCTTTTGGTGCGGCTTTTTCACGAAGAAGCCCCGCGCGTTTACGATGCGCAGCCAATTCGGTTTGGCTGTTCCTGTTCGCCCGACCATGTGCGCAAATCTTTGTCGATCTATGCAGCAGATGACATCGCCGAGATGACAACGGCTGAAGGTATCGTGACGGCCGATTGCCAGTTTTGTGGGGCGCATTACGAATTCGACCCACACACTTTGGGGGCGGCTGCAGAGCTGGATCAGGGCGATGCACGGTGACATTGCGGCCATTCATGCGGCTTTGGCACGGCCTTGGGCGCAATCGTCAGACTTTGACCTAAATCCCGAACTGGCAATGCCGCATAGCCGTGTTTTGCGGTCTGCGGCGGTGCTTGTTGGCCTTTGGGACCGTCCGGGTGGCGTGCAACTTATTTTGACTAAGCGCGCGTCGCATTTGCTGCACCATCCGGGGCAAATTGCGTTTCCCGGTGGAGAGGTTGATCCGGGCGATGTGAATGCCGAAGCGGCGGCCCTAAGGGAGGCCAATGAAGAGATCGGACTTCCGCAAAGTCACGTGACAATCATCGGGCGTCTGCCCCCGCATGAAACGGTAACTGGCTTTTCAGTTACGCCTATTTTGGGCCATATCAGAGACGATTTTGTTGCAAAACCAGAGGCCGGCGAAGTGGACGAGGTGTTTTCGGTGCCGCTTGCCCATGTGCTTGATCCGGCGAATTACGGGGTTGAGCGCCGCCTTTGGCGTGGTGAATGGCGGCGCTACTATGCCGTGCCCTACGGCCCCTATTACATTTGGGGGGCTACCGCGCGTATTCTGCGGGGGTTGGCGGAAAGGTTGGCGTGATGAAGGTTGCGGGTGGCTGGCTGGAGGCGGCGGAAACGCAGGTGCTTTTGCGTGCCTTGCTGTCAAAAGGCCATCAAGCCCTGTTTGTCGGGGGGTGCGTGCGGAACGCCATTCTGGGCGTGGCCGTGCAGGATGTTGATATCGCGACAGATGCCATCCCGGACATTGTGACCAAGATCGCCGAAAATGCCGGCCTGCGCGCCGTGCCAACCGGCATTGAACATGGCACAGTAACGGTGATTTCCGGGGGGCTTGCACATGAAGTAACGACCTTCCGCCGCGATCAGCAAACGGATGGCCGTCATGCGGTCGTGGCCTATTCCACCAGCGTTGCCGAAGATGCATCGCGCCGGGATTTCACGATGAACGCGCTTTACGCACAGGCGGACGGCGAGGTGATTGATCCGCTGTCTGGGATGGCCGATCTTGTTGCGCGGCGTGTGCGGTTTGTTGGCGATGCAGATCGGCGGATCGCGGAAGATCATCTGCGCATACTGCGGTTTTTTCGATTTCATGCGAATTATGGCGATCCAGATCAGGGCATTGATCCCGAAGGTCTGGCGGCCTGCGCTGCGAATTGTGCAGCAATAGACACTCTTTCACGGGAACGTGTCGGGGCAGAAATGCAAAAGCTGCTGTCGGCTTTTGATCCGTCGCCGGCAGTTTCGGCGATGGATCATGCGGGCGTTTTGGCGCGAGTTTCGCCGGGCGCAAGCGCGCGCGCGATGCCAGTATTGGTGCATTTGGAACAGGGAAATCCGCGCGGATGGCCGTGCAGGCTTGCTGTTTTAGGTGGCCAGAATATTCTGGACCGGCTTCGTCTAAGCCGCGCCAATGCCAGCGCGCTTGATCAAATTCGCGCCGAAATTGGGTCTGGTCTTGCCCCAGATGCGCTTGGATGGCGGTATGGGGAAAAGCAGGCAGGCGACATTGTGCACGCAAGGGCTGCCTTGTTGGAAACCGCGCTTCCCGATCACTGGCGCGCCGATGCCAACCGGGGTGCGGCAGCCATTTTTCCAATTACTGCCGCCGATCTTATGCCCGCTTTGCACGGGCCCGCGCTTGGCGCCAAGTTGAAAGCCCTGCAGAGGCGGTGGTTGGCATCCGGCTTGACGCTGACCCGAGAACAGCTTTTGGCCTAAAGCCCGCCGTCAGAGGTTTTCCTTCCCGCGCAGGCGGTCTATATTAAACGTCTGACAAACCAGAGGCATATTGAAGTGTTCCGCTTCTTTGAAGGTCTCGTTGACCCTTATGGTCCCTACGAGCAAACAGACACGCCGCCCCGGCGGCTTTGGCCATTCCTGCGGGATTATGTCCGCCCGTTTCGGGCGGTTTTTGTCGTAACGGCAGTGCTTTCCATTCTTGTGGCGGCTGGGGATGTGGCGCTGATCTGGTATGTCGGGCGGCTGGTGGATGTTCTTGCAACGGGCGAGCCGCAAGCGGTGTGGCGTGACTATGGCACCGAGATTTTATTGGTTGGTGCTGCGATTCTGGTGATCCGGCCCGTTCTGGCAGGTGCCGATGTGGCGTTGCTGCACAATACGATTTTGCCAAATTTTGGCACGATGATCCGCTGGCGGGCGCATGCGCATGTGTTGCGTCAACCTGTTGGCTGGTTCGAAAGCGATTTTGCGGGCCGCATATCGAACCGTATCATGCAAACGCCGCCTGCCGCAGGGGATGCGGTGTTTCAGACTTTTGATGCCGTTACTTTTGCGGTTGTTACCGTCATCGGCGCGGCGGCGGTTCTGGGCGAAGCGGACGGGCGGCTGATTTTGCCTTTGGTGGCCTGGTTCATTCTTTACGCAATGCTGGTGCGCTGGACGCTTCGGCGCGCGGGGCCTGCATCTAAGGCGTCATCCGACGCGCGGTCTGCGGTGACGGGGCGGGTGGTGGACGCCTACACCAACATTCATTCGGTCAAGTTGTTTGCACATCACGACCGCGAGCTGGCCTATGCAAAAGAAAAGATCGAAGACGCCCGGCAAACATTTATGTTTGAGATGCGCATCGTCACCAAGATGGATATCGCACTGACGGTGCTGAATGGGTTTTTGATTCTTGCAATCACCGGCTTTGCGATGGTGCTTTGGTATCGCGGTCAGGCATCGGTTGGCACGGTTGCGGCGGCAACCGCGCTGGTTTTGCGGTTGAACAACATGACCTATTGGATCATGTGGGCGACGACAAATCTGGTGCAATCCTTGGGCGTTGTTGCCGAAGGGATGGAGACAATTGCCCAACCGATTGCCCTAGTTGATAAACCCGGCGCGGCGGTGATTAAGCTGACCGCAGGCAAGATCGAGCTGCAGGGCGTATCACACCATTATGGCCGTGGATCGGGCGGGTTGCAGGGGCTGAACCTGACAGTAAATCCCGGCGAAAAGATTGGCGTCATCGGGCGGTCTGGGGCGGGGAAATCGACCCTCGTCAAGCTGATTTTGCGGTTTTATGATCCCGAGGCTGGCCGCATTCTGATCGACGGCCAAGATATTCTGGACATGACACAGGAAAGCCTGCGCCGCCAGATTGGCATGGTGCAGCAAGACAGCAGCCTTCTGCACAGGTCCGTTCGCGATAACATTCTGTATGGCAGGCCGGATGCGACCGAGGCGGAAATGATTGCTGCGGCAAAGCATGCCGAGGCGCATGAGTTTATTCTTACCTTGCAAGACCCCGAAGGACGGCAGGGCTATGATGCGCATGTGGGCGAACGTGGGGTGAAGCTGTCTGGCGGGCAGCGGCAGCGCGTGGGTCTGGCGCGGGTTATCCTGAAAGACGCGCCGATATTGATTCTTGATGAAGCGACATCTGCGCTGGATTCAGAAGTAGAAGCAGCCATTCAGGCAACGCTGTACGGTGTGATGCAGGGTAAAACCGTGATCGCGATTGCGCATAGGCTTTCCACTATTTCGGCGATGGACCGCATAATCGTGCTGGATGACGGCCGTGTTGAGGAAACCGGAACCCATGCACAGTTGTTAGCAAAGGGTGGGCTTTATGCCCGCTTCTGGGCGCGCCAATCTGGTGGGTTTATTGGTATTGAAGAGGACGCCGCGCAATGAAAGCCTTGATGCGGCTTGGTAATCTTATAGATGCGTTTCGCCCCGCCGACGGCCCGCCACCACAGGTTTTGTGGCCGTTTATGCGGTGGAGCCTTGCCGGTTCTTGGCCGATGCTGTGGGTTTCGGGGATCATTTCGGCCATCGCTGGCGTAAGTGAGGTTATCTCTGCGCTTATCCTTGGTTGGGTGATTGATGCTGCGGTAAATTCGGGGCCAGTTGCGTTTTTCACCAATCATTTCGCGCTGCTTTTGGGGTTTGTGGTTTTCTACGTCATCTTGCGCCCGCTGGCTTTTGGGATCTCAGCGGCGTCAAACGGCATTATCGTTGGGCCGAATGTTTTGCCCTTGGTGTTAAGCCGCCTGCACCGCTGGACGCTGGGGCAACCGGTGACATTTTTCGACAATGATTTTGCGGGCCGGATTGCGCAAAAGCAGATGCAGGCGGCGCGGGCGGTGACGGATGTTGCAACCGAAGTGATCAACACCGTGTTTTTCGCGTTGGCCTCGGTTATCGGGTCGGTTGTGTTTCTGGTGGCGGTTGATCTGCGGGTTGCCTTGGCGCTGGCCGCTTGGTTAGTGGCCTACCTGGCGCTGATTGGGTTTTTCATGCCGCGCATCCGGGTGAATGCTGCCGCAAGGGCAAGTGCGCGGGCCATGGTGACCGGGCAGGTCGTTGATACCATCACCAACATCAAGACGGTCAAGCTGTTTGCCCATGCGGCCTATGAAGACCGGGTCGCCCTTAAGGCGATGGAGGTTTTTAGGGATCGGTCGCTGGAATTTGGCGTGATCTCCACCTGGTTCCGCTTTGCCTTGATGGTCCTGGCGGGCGTGTTGCCGGTGCTGTTGATCGGCGGCACGGTTTTGTTATGGCAACAGGGCAATGCGACGGCTGGTGCCATTGCCGCATCAGGCGCCATTGCGATGCGGATTGCGCAGATGTCTGGGTGGGTCAGCTTTACCTTGATGTCGATCTATACCTCAATTGGTGAAGTTGAAGACGGCATGAAAACGCTATCGGCACCGCATGGTCTTGCGGATGCGCCGGATGCAATTGATCTGCCGCGGGTCGCAGGGGAAATTCGGTTTGAAGGGGCGTCTTTTGCTTACGGTCGCAAACGCGGCGGCGTGGAGTCGGTGACACTTACGGTAAAGGCGGGCGAAAAGCTGGGGATCGTGGGCGCATCGGGGGCGGGGAAATCATCGCTCGTGTCGCTGCTGTTAAGGCTCTATGATACTGAAAACGGCCGTATTTTGATTGATGGGCATGATGTGCGGGCGATGACGCAGGAAAGCTTGCGCCGCCAGATGGCATGGTCACGCAGGAAACTGCGATGTTCAACCGCACCGCGCGTGACAATATATTATATGGCAGGCCCGACGCGACCGAGGCCGATGTTATTGCCGCCGCCAAAGCCGCCGAGGCGCATGATTTCATCATGCAGATGGTCGATCATAATGGCCGCAAAGCCTATGATGCCTATCTGGGTGAACGCGGGGTCAAGCTTTCGGGCGGTCAGCGGCAACGCATTGCCCTTGCGCGGGCTTTCCTGAAAGATGCGCCTATTTTGGTGCTGGACGAGGCCACGTCGGCACTGGACTCAGAGGTTGAAGCCTCGATCCAGGAATCGCTTAGCCGTGTGATGCAGGGTAAAACGGTGTTGGCAATTGCGCATCGCCTTTCCACCATTTCGGCGATGGACCGGATTATCGTGATGGATCAGGGCCGCATTCTGGAAGAGGGTACGCATGCCGCCCTTTTGGCCAAAGGCGGGCTATATGCGCGCTATTGGAATCGGCAATCAGGCGGGTTTATTGGCGTAGACGACAAGGAAGCTGCTGAGTGAAGGTTGTTATAGATCGGTTGGGTCATCACGGCGATGGTATTGCCATTGGCCCGCTGGGGCCGATTTTTGTCAGCCAAACGCTGCCGGGTGAACAGGTGGAAGGCGAACTTGCGGGCGACCGGCTGGTCAACACCCGGATTGAGATACCGTCTGACCAAAGGGTGCGGCCACCCTGCGCCCACGCCAAAACCTGTGGCGGCTGTTTGATGCAGCACGCATCAGACGGGTTTGTTGCGGGCTGGAAGGTGGCAATCGTTAAGGC
The DNA here is from genome assembly GCA_031413495.1 of Pseudorhodobacter sp. GTDB lineage: Bacteria > Pseudomonadota > Alphaproteobacteria > Rhodobacterales > Rhodobacteraceae > JACMNW01. Next base: position 9,161 of record JANOFE010000253.1, read on the forward strand.
TGCGCTGGCCGGGCAAGACCTGTCGGCAGATATGCCCCCCATTATCACATCGCCGCCGCGCAGTCGCAGGCGCGCAACGCTGGCAGGGCGCCGCACGAAAACAGGTGCCATGATCGGCTTTCATGCCCGCGCGTCGGATATGCTGGTGGCCGTGCCACAGTGCCAGCTGTTGCATTCCGATCTGATGGCGGGCTTTCCGGCGTTGGAAGCACTTGTAAAACTTGGCGGCTCGCGCGGGGGTGAGGTGGCTTTGACCGTCACGCGGTCGCTTGGCGGGCTTGACGTATCAGTGACAGGTGGCAAACCTTTGGACTCTGGTCTTGCGATGGAAATGGCGCGCGTGGTTGAAGCGTTTGGTTTGGCGCGCCTGACGTGGAACGGGATCGGTGTTGCTCTGCGCACCATGCCGATGCAGCGATTTGGCCGCGCTTTGGTGGCCCCGCCGCCTGGCGCGTTCTTGCAAGCCACGGCAGAGGGCGAGGCAAGCCTGCTGGCTGCTGTTGTGGCGGCTGTTGGTGATGCACGCCGCATTGTTGATCTGTTTGCGGGCGCCGGGACATTTGCCCTGCCCTTGGCCGAAAAGGCCGAAGTTCGCGCAGTTGAAGGGGATGCGGCGATGATTGCCGCGCTGGAAAAAGGCTGGCGCCAGGCGGAAGGTTTGCGGCGGCTTACGGGTGAAGCGCGCGATTTGTTCCGCAGGCCGTTGGAGCCGGATGAATTCAAAGGTTTTGACGCCGTGGTGATCGACCCGCCGCGCGCGGGTGCCGAGGCACAGGTAGCAACGCTTGCAAAGTCGGTTGTGCCGGTGATCGTAGTGGTCAGCTGCAACCCGGTGACATTTGCCCGCGATGCAAAAGCGCTTGTGAGGGCGGGCTACCGTCTTTCGTCAGTTCAGGTGGTGGATCAATTCAGGTGGTCAAGCCACGTGGAACTTGTGGGGCGGTTTGATCGCAGTTGAACATCACCTATCCGCGATTGCGCGAAAGTCGTTCTAGGCAGCGCCACGGATTTTCGCTAAGGCATTGGAAAAAGGCAGGCTGGGCTAAAAATGCGGGCAGTAAGATTATTTCTGATTTTGGCTTTGGCGCTTGGTCTGTCTGGCTGCGCGTCGAAATTCCTGCGCTACAATGGGCCGGACGTGACATCCGTTCAGGTGCATAAGGCCGCCCGAAAAATGTATCTGCTGCACAATGGCAGGGTGCTGGAAAGCTATGACGTTGGCCTTGGTTTCGCGCCGGTTGGCCACAAACAGTTTGAAGGCGATGGCAAAACACCCGAAGGCACCTATCTGATCAGCCATCGCAACCCGAAATCGAACTATCATCTGTCATTGGGTATTTCCTACCCGAACGATGCGGACAGGGAATTTGCGGCCCTTGCCGGAAAGGAAACCGGTGGCGATATTTTCATCCATGGGAATTCGTATCTGCGCGGCAAGAACAAAGGCGATTGGACATTGGGCTGCATCGCCGTGACGGACCGCGAGGTTGAGGTGATCTATTCGATGGTCAAAGCCGGCACGGTTATTCATATTTTACCGTGAACGGGGTGTCTTGACAGGTGCGCTTAAGCCCCTGTCACCAATGTCCACCAGATTTTGCCATTGGGTTCCTGGAACCAGGCAAACCCCAGTTCGCGTGCGGTCGGGTCCATGATCACATCGCGCGTGTCAGGCTGCGCCATCCAGGCGGATAGGGTTTCAAGCTCTGTCTCGTAGGTTTCCGAGATCAATTCGCCCACCAGACGCCCTGTATAGCCAACCCGCTGCACCCGCGCCAAAGGTGACGATCCGTCAGACCCAAAATGCCAAGGGCGGTTTTGCACCGACATATCGCGCGAATGGGTTGCGGCGGCGGCGTTCAGCGGTGCGTTGAAGGCCAAGGGTGTCAGGCCTTTTGCACCGCGAAGCGTGTTTACAGAATCCAGCAATCGAAACGGAATCTTCGCCTCGGTCGCCGGGTTGATCTTGTAAACTTGGGGCAATGGCTTGCCATCTGTGCCGGTTTGCGTTTCTGAAACCGGAGAACAGGCTGCCAAGACTGCCATTCCGCCAAGGACCAGGATCATACGTCTGTTCATCGAACTGCTTTCGTTTGGTTGCATGAGCCGCGCAGAGCACCCGCCCTTGTTACATTGCCTTACAGAAAGGCGCGCGGGTGTTCAAACGCAACTCTGCGTGAAATCGCCCAATAACAGCGGATTGATTTGCGATTTTCCGCTGTTGGCGCTAGTCAGGCGCGAAATCAGGTGTTTAAGGAGAAGTAATATGACCACCGATAGCCCGATCAAGTTTGATCGCCGCGCCTTGCTTGGTGGTGCCGCCGTGGCGCTAGGCGCGGCTGCAGTTCCCGCGTTTGCCCAGGTAGATGCAACCGAATTTGAGCCCGACGCGGGGCCGATTCGCAACAACGTATCCAGCTTTCGAATGTTGGATTGGCGACCCTATTTTACCGATACGCGGAAAGGGGCCATTCTGGTCGACATCACATCGCGCGCCCTGCATTACTGGTCCGACGATCAGGTGACGTATAAACTTTATCCAACTTCTGTCCCGCTTTCGGAAGATTTGACACGTCGTGGGCGCACGCAAGTTGTTGAAAAGGTTGTGAATCCTTCATGGCGACCGACGCCCGCCATGCGGGAACGTAACCCGGAATGGCCAGAGGTTGTTGAAGGGGGGTCGCCGGACAATCCGTTGGGTGTAAGGGCGCTTTATCTGTCTTGGACCTATTACCGCATTCATGGAACCCATGACACGCGCAAGATCGGACGGCGGTCTTCGAATGGCTGTGTGGGTCTGTACAACGAGCATATTCTGGAATTGTTCGAGATGGCGCAAGTTGGCACTCAGGTGCTTCTGATTTAACCAGATTCTGTCCGTCTCATTCGCCCGCAGCCCTGTCAGGTGCGGGCGTCTTGCTGTGTTTTCTAACTTCACCGGCCTAAAATCGGAAAAACAGACCTAAAGTGTTGCTAAATTGACGACACGAAAGTGAAGCGGCTTTTGCGCCAAGAAGGCCGATTGCAAAAAGGCACCTAAACTGATTAGAAACCAGTTACGAGGGTTTGACTTGGGTGTGCGATATCGCCTCTGAAACATCAGATATCGCGCAATAAATGGAGAATACTATGAAAAAGTTCGTACTTGCCGCCGCTTTGTCGGTTGCTGCTACCTCCGTATTTGCTGGCGGCCTGACAGAGCCAGTTATGGAACCAGAAGTTGTTGAAGCAGCGACATCGTCGTCTTCAGGCGGCATCATTGTTCCGCTGTTGCTTCTGCTTGTAATCGCAGCAGCAGCTTCGGCGAACTGATCTTCGGATCATTTGATTAAAAAGACGGCAGCTTGTCTGCCGTCTTTTTTTGTCAATTGTGATTAGCGGAACCACCCTGACAGGTTGTCGTCAATGATTGATGTAAGCGCTTTGATGTGGGCGTCGTCGTCGTTGAGGCAAGGAATATAGGTAAAGCGTTCTCCGCCAGCATGCTCAAACGCTTCGCGAATTTCACCGTTGATTTCTTCAAGCGTTTCAATGCAATCGGCAGAAAACGCTGGTGCAATGACGGCAATTCTTTTCTTTCCCGCCTTTGCAAGCGCCGCGACATGTTCGACGGTGTAGGGCTTTAGCCATTCTTCGGGGCCAAAGACAGATTGAAAGGTTGTGTTGATTGCCTCTTTTGGCCAACCAAGTCTTTCACGCAATAAGCGCGAGGTTTTGGCACAGTGGCAATGGTAGGGATCACCCGACATAAGGTAGCGTTTTGGCATCCCGTGGTATGACGCGACCAGCACGTCCGGTGTGTGGTCAAGCGTGCCGTAGGCACGTTCCACGGATTGTGCCAGCGCATCAATATAAAGCGGATGGCCAAAGTATTCCGCTACGGTGCGCGACGCAGGTTGCCGGTTTTCCTGCATCAGGGCGCGGAAAAACTGGTCATTTGCCGTGGCAACTGTTGCCCCCGCGTAATGCGGGTATAGTGGAAAAAAAAGTATCTTCTCACACCCAGCTGCGACCATCGCCCGAACTTTCGATTCGGTAGATGGATTGCCATACCGCATACAGAAATCCACCATAACCTCGGCACCATGCCGGTCTGCCATTACCTGCGCAATCTTGGCGGTCTGATTTTTTGTGATTGTCATCAAAGGGCTTTCACCCTTTTCATGATTCCAGATCAACTTGTAGTTTGCGCCAGAGCTGAACGGGCGTTTGGTCAGAATGATCAGTTGCAGCAGGGGTTGCCATTTCCAGCTGGCATAGTCGATCACGCGTTTGTCGGACAGAAACTCGTTCAGATAGCGACGCATCGACCAATAATCATAATTGTCGGGCGTGCCCAGATTGGCCAACAGGATGCCAATTTTAGCGGGCTGAACGGACGGATGATCTTGTGGCGCGTGGGCGAGCCTGCCTTCGCCTGCCGAAATGGTCGCCGTTGCGGCGGCGGTCGGGGGAATGGCCCGGCCCGGCTTGTCGTCTAACATCGCGTTGGTCCTATCGTTCCTGCGCATCCACTGGGACATATATGCATTCGCAGCGGGGTCAACCGTCGCTTGGGCCCCGCAGCAGCGACGTTTCGTCTGTGCCCAGCTGTTCGGCAAGCCAGTGTGTTGCGGAACCGGGGCGCAGTGGCTTTTGCTGGCTGTCATCCGGGGCCCAGCCTGTAAGGCATATCATCTCGAATGTCGCAGGAATGCGGCCGTCGTTGTCTTTGAAAGTGTCTTGGTAAATCTGCGCGGCTTTGGTGAAAACTGATCGTCGTGTCGGCTGGCGCAGGCGCAGGTTCAGGGCGTTTGCTTCGCCCATGGCGCGCAAATCGGCCATTAGGTGATGAAGGTCGCGGTAGCGCACAGTCCGGGTCAGGCTATCGGCCACGGGTAAGGCAAATCCTGCCCGCTGTAAAAGCCCGCCCAGATCCCTGATCTCGCCCATCGGCAGAACGCGCGGGGAAAGCCCGCCTGACATCTGTGCTTCTGCTTCGGCCAAGCTGCTGCGCAATTGCGCAAGGGTTTGGCCGCCAAACATCAGCCCAAGAAACAGCCCATCAGGTTGCAAGGCGCGCCGGCATTGCACCAATTGGCCGACGGGGTCATTTGCCCAATGCAGCGCCATCGCGTGAATGATCAGATCATGGGTATTTTCCGTCAGCTCCAAGACCTCAGCGTCGGACACAATCCGTGCTTTTGGCATCACCTTTCGCCAAAAATCCGGAAAACCCGTCACAATGGCAGAGGACGTAAACGTTCTGTTAACCTCGTTCAGTCTTTCCTTAACTTCGATTGCGGCCTCGTCGTGCAGAAAAAGCGCAGGTGCGTGCAAGGCGCGACAGCGGTTGCGATCAAGGGCTAAGCGGTCGGTTAACAGGGGCGGCGTCTGCATGATGCGGACCATAGGCGGGACATATGGGATTGCAAGGCGCACTACACCTGATTTACCCGCCGCAGTGCCTTAGCTGCGATGCGCTGGTAACCACGGATTTCGGCCTGTGTGGGGCGTGCTGGCGCGACACGCCGTTTGTGGCGGGGCTGGTTTGTGATCAATGCGGCGTGCCTTTGCCGGGGGAAGACCCCGGTCATGCGCTGCGTTGTGACGATTGCCTGACGATTGCGCGGCCATGGTCGCAGGGGCGGGCGGCACTTTTGTACCGCGACAATGGCCGCAAAATTGTGTTGTCGCTGAAACATGGGGATCGGCTTGATCTGGCGCGCCCTGCCGCAACTTGGTTGATGCGGGCAGCCGAACCGATGTTAAAGCCTGGCATGGTGGTGGCCCCGATACCGCTGCATTGGATGCGGCTGTTGAAGCGGCGCTACAATCAGGCGGCGCTACTGTCGGGTGCCTTGGCGAAACTTTCGAGCCTTCAGCATTCCCCTGATTTGCTGGTCCGTACACGCAGCACCGGCAGCCAGGAAGGCCGTGATCGCGACGGCCGCTTTCGCAATATGCACGGCTCAATAGCCGTTCATCCAAAGCGCATGAAGCAGATTGAGGGACGACACGCCCTTTTGGTAGATGATGTTATGACATCAGGTGCCACGCTTGCCGCTGCGTCAGAAGCCTGCATAGCAGCTGGCGCAATCGGGGTTTCTGTTCTTGTTCTGGCACGCGTTGCGAAGGATGCCTAAATCCTTATAGTCGCGCGCAAGCCCGTTTGTGCCAGTCAGGATTTGTCGTTCATGAAAGCCGTCGAGATTTATACCACCCCCAGTTGCCCCTACTGCCACGCTGCCAAACGGCTGTTGGCAAAGAAAGGTGCTAGCTATTCGGAAATTGATGTAAGCCGTGATGCCGCCCAGCGGGTGACAATGACCAAGCGTGCAAACGGTGGACGAACCGTGCCACAAATTTTCATCGGCGGCGCGCATGTCGGCGGATCGGATGATTTGCATATGTTGGATCATGCGGGCAAACTTGACGCCTTGTTGGCGGGGTAGGCGGCATGCGTGCGGGCCTTGTGCAGCTGACTGTTGGCGATGATCCAGCGGCGAATTTGCCCCAAACCATTGCCCTGATCCGGCAAGCAGCAGCGGGCGGGGCGGATTTTGTTCTGACGCCGGAATGCACCAATGGCCTGTCGTCTAACCGCGGTCATCAACGCGTCGTGTTCCGCCATGAGGCGGATGATCCCACACTGGCCGCTCTTCGCGCAGAGGCGGTTGCTGCAGGCATCTGGTTGCTTGTGGGATCACTTGGCTTGAAAACTGACGATGCGGATGGTCGCTTTGCCAACCGGTCGTTCCTTATCGCGCCCGATGGCAGCATTGCCGCACGCTATGACAAAATCCATATGTTTGATGGGAACGTGTCGGATACCGAGGTGTACCGTGAATCGGCGGGCTACCGCCCCGGTGGCCGCGCGGTTTTGGCCGATACAGCAATTGGCCGCATCGGCATGACTGTTTGCTACGATTTGCGGTTTCCGCATCTTTACCGGCGCTTGGCGCAATCTGGCGCGCAGATTTTAACCGTGCCTTCCGCATTCAACCACATCACCGGCGCCGCCCATTGGGAGGTGCTGTTGCGTGCCCGCGCGATTGAGACGGGATGCTTTGTGCTTGCACCCGCGCAAACAGGGTTTCATCCGGAAACTGTTGGAAAGGGTCGCCGCACCTATGGCCATAGCCTGGTCATCGCACCCTGGGGCGAGGTTTTGGCCGATGGCGGTGATCAGCCGGGCGTTACCTTTGCCGACATTGATTTGGGTCAGGTCGTGGTCGCACGGCACCGCATTCCGTCACTGGATCATGATCGCCAGATTGACGGTTTATGATGCAGGAAAAGACCGAAGACATCGCGATTGCCTTGTTCGGAGAGCTGTTTACCGCAGATCAACTAGCCCGAAACCGCATTTCCAAAGTTTTGCCGCGCGGGATGGAACTTTCGCATTTTTCCGTTCTGAACCATTTGGCTGGCATCGGCGATGAACGTTCACCGGCCCAATTGGCGCGGGCGTTTCACGTAACGCGCGGGGCAATGACCAATACTTTGGCAAAGCTTGAATGGGCGGGGCACATCCATATTCGCCCTGATTGGGATGATGCACGCCGCAAGTTTGTGGCCATAAGCCCCTCTGGCCGCGCGGCGCGGGATGCCGCCGTTCAAGCCATAGCACCACTGATCGGCGAGGTGGTGCAAGCGCTGGGCGCAGATCGTGTGCGGTCCGTGCTGCCCGTATTGCGGGAATTGCGCACCCGGTTGGAAGGCGACGTATGATTGTGGCGCGATAAGCTTTTATCAAACAATTCGGCTTAGCCCTGTGATGCAAATCAGCCCGTCGTGGGCGATCCGGTGCAAGAAGGCCGCTGATGCAAGTTTTGATAACAGGTGCTGCAGGCAGGCTTGGGCAGATTCTGCAGGCAGTTTGGGCGGACAGGGAACAACCCGGCTTTTGCCCGGTCTGGTCGGCGCGTCATGCGGCCAACAGTAAATTCCTGCACTGGGATATTTTGTCCGGTCCCGCACCCGATCTGCCAAAAGGATGTGTCATTCTGCACTTTGCGGGGCAGTTGTGCGGCCCTGCATCGACCTTGGCCGCCAATACGAAAATGGCGCTACTGGTCTGCGAGGCGGCAAAGGCGGCAAGTGCAAGCCACGTGTTTCTTGCATCTTCGGCGGCGGTGTATGGGCCAAGTGCAGCAGATTTGTTTGAGGTCCATGCGCCGAACCCGCGGTCTGACTATGGTCGGGCCAAGCTGGATATGGAACGCGCAGCGCTGTGTTGGGCACAAAGCGCTGGCGAGGGCGCGCCGGGTGTGACCTGCCTTCGGATCGGCAATGTTCTGGGGGCCGATGCCTTGTTTGGCCATGCTCAGCGCGGCTATGACATAGTGCTTGATAGGGTTCCGGGGCAGACTGGCGGACCACTGCGATCCTACATCAGCCCCCACGCGTTTGCGGCTACCTTGGCAGGTCTGGTGGGGCGTATTAAGGCAAAAGCCGACATGCCCAAAATCCTGAATGTAGCCAGCCCCGGGGCGGTTTTTATGGCCGACTTGCTATCTGCCGGCAAAATTTGCTTTCGTTTTGGCCCAACAAATCTTGCGGTCTTCCCGAAGGTTAGCCTTTCCACAGCAAAGTTGGCGTCCTTGGTGCCGTTGGATGCAATGCAGGCCTTTGACATGGTGCAAGACTGGCGACAGTTGGCTGCGCGTTTACAATGACACCCACAAAACGTGTCTTTGATATAACTTTGGCGATCTTTGGCGCGGTGCTGTTTGCTGTGCCAGCGGCAATTTTGGCAATCCTTCTGCTTGTTTGTCAGGGCCGCCCGATCTTTTATCTGGCAGAGCGCATGAAAACGCCGGACCAATCTTTTTGGCTCTGGAAATTCCGCACCATGCATGTCGCTATTGCAGATGGCGGCGTATCTGGTGGCGATAAGACCGGTCGGGTCACCCGAATTGGCAAAGCCCTGCGCCAATCGCGGTTCGACGAACTGCCCCAAATCTGGAACATCCTTCGCGGTGACATGAGCTTTGTCGGCCCAAGGCCACCCTTGCGCAGCTATGTTGAACGTCGACCAGACCTGTATGGCAGTGTTCTGAAAAACCGGCCGGGCATTACCGGGCTTGCCACGTTGGTGTTGCACCAACGGGAAGAAAGGCTGCTGGCTGCCTGCACGACGGCTTTGGAAACCGAAACAATTTATATGCGACGCTGTGTTCCGATCAAGGCGCGGGTTGACATGATTTATCAACGAAAACAAAATTTCATGCTCGACCTGGCATTGTTGGTGCGCACCGTTTTGCGGATCGTCAAGAAAACTCGTGCTGGTTAACCACCGGTTCACTTCCCGTCAGCTAATCTATTTCAAGACGATTTCTGAAGGAAAGTTAAGGCAAAAGATGGTCTTGCAGGGATGGCTTGTTCGCCAGATAGAAGGTCTGTCACGCCGCCAAAAGCGGATGGTTTTCTTGGCTATCGATGCAATGCTTGCGCCAATTATGTTTGCGTTTGCGCTTTGGTTGGGGGCAGATTTTGACGGCCCAAATTTCATGCGGCAATTTCCGGCACTTTTGTGCATTGCCAGCATTGCGTCACTTACGCTTGGGTTACCGCGCATAAAACTGAATGCTTATGGGCGACATGCGGCTTTGGCGACAGCTAAATTTGCGGCTGTGGTTCTGCTGGGCCTTGTCATTTTTTGCCAGATCACAGCGATCCCGGTTGATCCAACCATCGTGGCAGAATTTGGGATTTTGCTGTTTCTTGCTGGCCTTTCCAGCCGCTATGCAATGCTGACGGTTCTGCTGTGGGTCTTGCGAAAGGGGCAACCGCGCCGACGGGTCCTGATTTATGGCGCGGGGGATACGGGCGTGCAGTTGGCCATTGCATTGCGCAATCATCAGCGCATTTTGCCGGTCGCTTTTCTGGATGACAATGTTGAATTGCAGGCGGTAACGGTTTCAGGATTGCCGGTGCTTTCGCCCGCGCGCTTGCCAACCATCATCGGGGAATTGGCCGCAGACCGGGTGTTATTGGCAATGCCGTCTGTCTCGGCACCAAAATTGGCGACAATTACCCGAAAACTTCAGGCGCTTGGCTTGGATGTTCAATCCTTGCCGTCGTTCGCCCAATTGATCGGGACCGAGACTGCAGTTGCACCAGTTGCGCCCGGGCTTTCCAATGCACTTTTGGGCCGCAGCACCTTTGGCAGTGACATGCCAGATGTCGGCAATGCCTATGCCGGAAAAGTGGTGTTGGTTTCGGGTGCAGGGGGGTCGGTCGGATCAGAGCTTTGCCGTCAGTTGCTGGTTCATAGGCCCAAAACCCTGGTGCTGTTTGAAAGGTGTGAGATTGCGCTTTATACGATTGACCGTGAATTGCGTGATCTGACGGCTGGGCAAGACATTACAATTGTTGCGGTACTTGGTTCGGTCACAGATGCGCGGCTTGCGCACAGCATTATGATCGAAACTGGGGCGCAGGTGGTGTTCCACACGGCCGCCTACAAGCACGTGCCTTTGGTTGAGGGCAATCCCGTTGCCGGGCTTGCAAACAACATGATCGGCACAAGTATTTTTGCACAGGCTGCCGCCACTGCCGGTGTGGCCAGATTTATCCTCATATCCACTGACAAGGCGGTGCGGCCAACAAGTATGATGGGCGGCACAAAGCGGTTGGCAGAACTTGCCGTGCAAGACATAGCAAGCCGCAATAAGAACACGCATTATTCCATCGTGCGGTTCGGCAATGTTCTGGGATCTTCGGGGTCGGTTCTGCCGCTGTTTCGCAGCCAGATAGCCCGCGGCGGGCCAATCACACTAACCCATGATGACGCAACACGTTACTTCATGACAATTGCCGAAGCCGCACAGCTGGTTTTGGTGACAGGTGCCTTTGCTGGCAGCGTTGGATTGGGCGATGTGTTCGTGCTGGATATGGGGCGCCCAATCAGAATTCGTGACCTTGCAGAACAGATGATCCGGGCAGATGGCCTTAGGGTTTGTGACAAGACAGCACCAGATGGCGATATCGAAATCGTCATAACGGGCCTGCGTCCGGGTGAAAAGCTGCATGAAGAACTGTTGATCGGACATAACTTTTTGCCGACGCCACATCCAAAAATTCTACGGGCACAAGAGGCCGGGCTTTCCGAATTCGCAATGGAAATCGCCCACGCATCCGCACTTGAGGCCATTGAGCAGGGCAGCCAAGCCGCTGCGCGGGATGTCATTGCAACGTGGGTTGAAGGGTTTTCACAGCAGGACGACATGGTCTTGCCAACAGATCTGGCGGCGGTTGCTTAGCATGAGCTGCGACGAAGTATTTTATAAATTAACAATAAATCAGCAAAAAAGTAGCGCGTTTTCGCTTTAGATTTCAAAAAATGGAATTGGCGGCTTAAATAAATTTAACTTTGCCCATCGGGCTTGCTTGGTGCGTCATTGCCCTGCGATACGAAAATGGTGGAGGAACGGCATTGGCGCAGTGCAAAGCATCACCTGAACCTATGAGCCTGCGCAATGGGCCGCTGCACCAATCCGCAGTCTACACCGGACAACCCTGTTCAACTAACTTCGTTCAGAATGACAAGACTTTCGGCCAACCACGGCATAACCTCAAGCCCTGGCTCCACAGTCTCGGACTGCAGGATTGCCCGCAAGCTGCTTGCAATGGAGGCCGCAATTTCTGTGGCCCAACCCTTTGCATGACACAGCGAAATTGTGCGCGAGAAACCGGCAAACGGCAGCGGGTAAATGTCAATCTGCCCCTGAAATTGTCGTGCACGCAAAACGCCAAGCGGTGTCGAAATCGCCCAGCCCGCACCTGCCGCGATCAGACCAAAAATGGCCTGATTGCTGTCAAGCTCGATGCGGCCTTGGGGATGCAGCTTAAGTCGTGCGAGGTGGGTCGCAATTTGTCGCCCCATAAACTGACTTCGATCGTAATGCAGGAACGGAAGCTGGGTCAGAGCATCAATGTTGCGTGGTGCACCGGAAAGATAGCCACGCGGAACTGCCAGAATGAAAGGATCGCGCAGCAGGGGCGTTTCTGTCACCCCGTCAGGCAGATCAAGTGGCCGGGCGGATATGCCAAAATCGAGGCTTCGATTGGCAATCCCCTCGATGATCAAATGGCTGGGCGCGGTTCGCAGCGTCAGATCGCACTGGGCCAGCGCATGTGCCAAACCGACAGACAGCTTTGGCGTCACGGCGGCATCGAAATCGTCGATAATGCCCAGACGCAACCGCCGCAAGCTGGACAAATCCAGCAACGACAAAGCTGCCGACCCTTGCCGCAGCTGTGCCATCGCCTCTCGCACATGCACGAGATAGGCCCGCCCGGCATGCGTCAAGGCCAGCGGTCGATGGTTGTGATCGACCAAGGTTTGCCCCAACGATCCTTCCAGCTTTTTCAACTGCTGCGAGGCGGCGGGCGTGCTCAATCCCAGATTGGTCGCGGCATCCTGCAGGCTGCCAGTGCGGGCAATCTCTTCGAACACCTCAAGGGCGCGCAGAGAAACGGTTTTGCCAAGAATCTGCGTCAGGATAGACCCTTTCGGATGGATAAGGATTCTGGGCAAGATACCTCAGACAAAAGAGGTGCGCTTTTCATGACAGACGTTTTCCGAAAAAGCTTTACCCAGCAAGAGCCAATATCAGAAGCCGCGATTGCGCGGGCGGCGGATGTGATGCGATCAGGCCGATTGCACCGCTATAACGTTGCGTCTGGCGAAATGGGACCAGTGGCAGAATTTGAACGTGCATTCGCCGATTGGCTGGGCGTGCCCTATGCCTTGGCCCTGGCATCCGGTGGGCAGGCGTTGCAAATCGCGTTGCGGGCCGCGGGGGTGAAACCCGGTGACCGGGTTCTGACCAATGGCTTTACACTTGCCCCGGTCCCCGGAGCCATTGCGGCCGTGGGCGCGCGGCCATTGTTGGTGGAAACCAATGAAAACCTGCGCCCCGACCTGATTGATCTGGAAGAGAAAGCTGCTTTAGGTAAAGCGCGGGTCTTGTTGCTGTCCAACATGCGCGGCCATTTGCCTGATATGGAAGCGGTGCAGGCCATCTGTGCCCGCCACGGTCTTTTGCTGATGGAGGATTGTGCCCATACGATGGGGGCGGCCTGGAAAGGCAAGCAAAGCGGCACATTTGGCATCGCAGGTTGCTTTTCCACCCAAACCTACAAGCACATGAATTCTGGTGAAGGCGGAATTCTAACGTCGGATGATCCGGCCTTTATGGCGCGGGCTACAGTGCTGTCAGGGTCGTACATGCTTTACAGCCGCCATGGGGCGGGTCCAGACGAACACTATTTCGGCAATGCGCGTTTCGACATGCCAAATTGTTCTGCCCGGATGGACGCCTTGCGCGCCACGCTTTTGCTTGATCAGATCGGCACCCTGCAAGACCGCATCAGACGTTGGAATGACCGATATCATGCCGTCGAAAACGGGCTTATGGGCGTTACGGGGCTTACCTTGCCGCACCGGCCCAATGAGGAAAGCTATGTTGGATCATCGATACAGTTTCTTGTGCCCAAAGCGTGGACTGTCCAAAACTGCACCCGGTTTACCGACGCCACAGCCGCGCGCGGGGTTGAGGTGAAATGGTTCGGTGCCGCAGAACCCAAAGCCTTTACCAGCCGCTACGACAGCTGGCATTACGCCGATCCAAAACCATTGCCTGCCACCGATGCTGTACTGGCGCGCCTGTTCGACATGCGTTTGCCGCTGACCTTTGACGTGGCGGATTGCACATTGATTGCACAAATCATTGCAGAAGAATTTCACCTGGAGAACCGAAATCCCAAGCTGACAGGCCCGCAATGACCTTCACCTATTTCAAACGCGGAGCACCCGCCGATGCAGCGGCCTCTGCCGATGTCAGCAGCACCGTGGCCCGGCTTTTGGCCGAGATCGAGGCAGGCGGCGAGGCCGCTGCCACCCGGATCGCTCGGGAGTTTGACCGTTGGGATGGCGACATCATTCTGTCCGATGAAACGATTGCGGCTGCCTGTGCCCGTGTCCCGCAAAGTCTGAAAGATGACATTGCTTATGCGCATGAAAACATAGCGCGATTTGCAAAGGCACAGCGCGATAGCTTTACAGAAACGGAAATTGAACTGCGCCCTGGCCTTCGAGCGGGACAAAGGTTGATCCCGGTCCAAGCGGCGGGGTGCTATATTCCGGGGGGGCGTTATAGTCATATTGCATCTGCGATGATGACGGTAACAACGGCAAAGGTGGCCGGTGTGGCCCATGTGGCCGCAGTGTCGCCACCCCGCGCGGATGCAACAGCAGGAATTCCAGACGCCATCCTTTATACATTGCACCATTGCGGCGCGGATCGGGTGCTGGCTTTGGGTGGCATTCAGGGTGTGGCGGCGATGGCCTTTGGTCTGTTCGGCTTGCCGCGCGCCGATATGCTTGTTGGACCCGGCAATCAATTTGTGGCCGAGGCGAAGCGGCTGCTTTATGGCCGTGTTGGGATAGATATGGTGGCGGGCCCGACCGACAGCATGGTCATCGCCGATGCCACCGCTGACGCCTTGGTTGTGGCGTGGGATTTGGTGGGCCAGGCTGAACATGGCGCAAATTCCCCCGTCTGGCTGGTAACAACCAGTCCAGACCTTGCTGCCGAAGTGCGGCGTCTGGTGCCTTTATGTGCGGCAGAGCTGCCCGAACCAAACCGGTCAGCCGCGCTTGGGGCGTGGGAGGTCTTGGCCACCGGACTCAATAGTTTTTCTATAGGTGTCTAACCAAGAGTCGGTCACGGCGCGCAGCCCGGCATCGGTAGGCTTCATCCGGCCAAGCATTACTTGATTGAGCAATTTGACGAGCGGGTCGGACTGAGAAATGGTGGAGGCACCGTGGGCGCGGTCTCGCAGCTGCTCGGCGCCAGCGGCGTGACCGACGGGCGCATCACGCCCGAAGCCTTGCGCTGGCTGATGGAGCAGTGCCTGCGTGCGGGCAAGGTCGACAAGCTCACGCTGCCCG